>NZ_JAQYWT010000274.1:0-164635 GCF_036322545.1 Streptomyces sp. SP18BB07 | reverse complement strand
GAGGGCCGGAGCCAAGGGCCGGAGTCAAGGGCGGAGCCGAGGGCCGGAGCCAAGGGCCGGAGTCAAGGGCGGAGCCGAGGGCCGGAGCCAAGGGCCGGAGTCAAGGGCGGAGCCGAGGGCCGGAGCCAAGGGCCGGAGTCAGGGGCGGGGCCGAGGGCCGGAGCCAAGGGCCGGAGTCAGGGGCGGGGCAGTTGGTGGTGGCCCGGTTCGGTTCTGGGCGGCGTGGTGGTTACGCCGAGCGTTTGCGGGTGGTCGTTTTCTTTGCCGGGGTTTTCTTCGCCGGGGTTTTCGCCGTCGACGACTTCGCCGACGCCGTGGATTTCGTGGTCGTCGATTTCGTCGTCGCCGTCTTTCTGGGCGTCTGCTTCTTCGTGGCCGCCTTCTTCGTCGGCTGTGCCGAGGTGGTGGACGTCGACTTCTTGGGCGCGGCAGCCGTCTTCCTCGTGGAGGCGGTGGACTTCTTGCCGGGCTCCCCCTTGGGCGTGGGCCGGGACGCGAGGTGGGTGACGTCCGCGTCGGCTTCCTCGCCCCGCGACTCCTTGGCCTCGCGCACGCTCTTCTCCAGCGCGGCCATGAGGTCGAGCACCTTGCCCTCCGCGGCCGGCACCGGAGCGCTCGGCGGCTCCTCGCCGGAGGCCTTCGCCGCGATCATTTCCTCGACGGCCTCGCGGTAGTCGTCGTGGAGGGACTCCAGGTCGACCTCCCCGAGCGTGTCCATGAGGGCGTCCGCCAGGTCGAGTTCCTTGTCTCGGACGGTGACACTCGCGTCGGGGGCGACCCCCTCGGTCGTACGGATCTCGTCGGGCCAGAGCAGACCGTGCATGGCCAGCACGTCGTCCACCACCCGGAGCATCCCCAGCCGCTCGCGCCCCCGGAGCGCGAACTTGCAGATGGCGACCTTTCCGCTGCGCTTGAGCGCCTCGCGGAGGAGGGTGTACGGCTTGGCCGCGGGGACCCCGTTCGCCGCGAGGTAGTACGCGGCGTCCACCTGGAGCGGGTCGACGTTCTCGGCCGGTACGAACCCCTCGATCTCGATCGTCTTGGCCGTGGGGATGGGCAGCGACGCGAGGTCCTCGTCCGTGATCGGGATCATCGTGCCGTCCGCGTCCTCGTACGCCTTGCCGATCTCCCCCTGCGTCACCTCACGGTCCTCCAGCTCGCAGACCTTGCGGTAGCGGATGCGGCCCCCGTCCTCCAGGTGGACCTGGCGGAAGGAGACGGAGTGGCTCTCGGTCGCGTTCACCAGCTTGATCGGGATGCTGACCAGGCCGAAGGAGATGGCGCCGTTCCAGATGGATCGCACGGGCAGCACGCACCTTTCGGGTCCCTGCTTCCGGTTTGTCCACACCGTAACGCCGACCCGCCGCCCTTGCCCGTCGACCGCCGGGCGCCCCCTCCGGCCGGACCGGTCAGGATTCGAGAAGCGCGGGCGGGTGGGGCGCGCCTAGCGTGAAGGCCATGGACCTCACCATCAACGCGAGCTTCCTCCCGCACGACGACCCGGACGCCTCCCTCGCCTTCTACCGCGACGTCCTCGGCTTCGAGGTTCGAAACGACGGCGGGTACGACGGCATGCGCTGGATCACGGTGGGACCGGTCGGTCAGCCCGACACGTCCATCGTCCTGGAGCCCCCGGCGGTCGACCCGTCCGTCGACGAGGACGAGCGGCGCATGATCGTCGAGATGATGGCCAAGGGGACGTACGCGCGGGTCCTCCTCGCCACCGCCGACCTCGACGGCACCTTCGAGCGGTTGGAGGCGGGCGGCGCCGAGATCGTCCAGGAGCCGATGAAGCAGCCGTACGGTGTCCGCGACTTCGCCGTCCGCGATCCGGCGGGCAACCTGATCCGCCTCCACGAGGTCTGAGATCCGAGGACGGCAGCGGTCGTACGAAGAGGCAGCCGTTCCCGGCGGAGCGGAACCGGGCGGGCGACTCCGGCGGGGACCATGACCTTGGGACGCGGCCCCGCCCTACAGATGGAGGAACGATGACGAAGGCCACGAGGGCGCGGACGCAGGCGCAGGCGCAGGCTCCCGGGCCGCACGCCGCCGACAGCCATGACCTGATCCGTGTGCACGGCGCGCGGGAGAACAATCTCAAGGACGTCAGCATCGAGATCCCGAAGCGCCGGCTGACGGTGTTCACGGGGGTCTCCGGCTCGGGGAAGAGCTCGCTGGTGTTCGACACGATCGCCGCCGAGTCGCAGCGGCTGATCAACGAGACGTACAGCGCCTTCCTCCAGGGCTTCATGCCGAACCTGGCCCGGCCCGAGGTGGACGTGCTGGACGGGCTGACCACCGCGATCACCGTGGACCAGCAGCGGATGGGGTCCGATCCGCGCTCCACCGTCGGCACCGCCACCGACGCCAACGCGATGCTGCGCATCCTCTTCAGCCGGCTCGGCAGACCGCACATCGGCCCGCCCGGCGCGTTCTCCTTCAATGTCGCCTCGGTCTCGGCGAGCGGCGGTCTCACGGTCGACCGGGGCGCCGACAAGACCAAGACCGAGAAGGTGACGTTCAGCCGCACCGGCGGGATGTGCACGCACTGCGAGGGCCGGGGCACGGTCTCCGACATCGACCTCACCCAGCTGTTCGACGACACGAAGTCGCTGTCCGAGGACCCGTTCACCATCCCCACCTACACGGGGGACGGCTGGGTCGTGCGGGTCATCGCCGAGTCGGGCTTCTTCGACAAGGAGAAGCCGATCCGGGAGTACACCAAGAAGGAACGGCACGACTTCCTGTACCGCGAGCCGACCAAGGTGAAGGTCAACGGCGTCAACCTCACCTACGAGGGCCTGATCCCGAAGATCCAGAAGTCGTTCCTCTCCAAGGACCGCGAGTCGATGCAGCCGCACATCCGCGCCTTCGTGGACCGGGCGGTCACCTTCGCCGTGTGTCCCGACTGCGGCGGAACGCGGCTGAGCGAGCTGGCCCGCTCCTCACGGATCGGGAAGCTCAACATCGCGGAGGCCTGCGCGATGGAGATCCGCGACCTGGCCGAATGGGCGCGCGGGATCGAGGACGCGTCGGTGGCGCCGCTGCTCGCCAAGCTCCACTACACGCTCGACTCGTTCGTCGAGATCGGCCTCGGCTACCTCTCCCTGGACCGGGCCTCCGGCACGCTCTCCGGCGGTGAGGCACAGCGCACGAAGATGATCCGCCATCTCGGCTCCTCGCTCACCGACGTGACGTACGTCTTCGACGAGCCGACCATCGGTCTGCACCCGCACGACATCGAGCGCATGAACAACCTGCTGCTGCGACTGCGCGACAAGGGAAACACGGTACTCGTCGTGGAGCACAAGCCGGAGACGATCGCCATCGCCGACCATGTCGTGGACCTCGGCCCCGGCGCCGGTACGGCGGGCGGCACGGTCTGTTTCGAGGGCACTCTGGAGGGGCTGCGGGCGAGCGACACCGTCACCGGACGTCACCTCGGCGACCGGGCCGCGCTGAAGGAGTCGGTGCGCAAGCCCACGGGCGCGCTGGAGATCCGCGGTGCCTCGGCGAACAACCTCCGACACGTGGACGTCGACATCCCGCTCGGTGTGCTCACCGTCGTCACCGGGGTCGCCGGCTCCGGGAAGAGCTCGCTGGTGCACGGCTCGATCCCCGCCGAGGAGGGCGTGGTGTCGGTCGACCAGACCCCGATCCGCGGCTCCCGGCGCAGCAACCCGGCGACGTACACCGGACTCGCCGACCCGATCCGCAAGGCCTTCGCCAAGGCCAACGGGGTCAAGCCGGCCCTGTTCAGCGCCAACTCCGAAGGTGCCTGTCCGACCTGCAACGGCGCCGGTGTCATCTACACCGATCTGGCGATCATGCAGAGCGTCGCCACGACGTGCGAGGAGTGCGAGGGGAAGCGGTTCGAGGCGTCGGTGCTGGAGTACCGCTTCGGCGGCCGGGACATCAGCGAGGTGCTCGCGATGTCGGTGACCGAGGCGGAGGCGTTCTTCGGCGAGGGTGAGGCGCGCACCCCGGCCGCCCACCGGATCGTCGAGCGGATGGCGGACGTCGGGCTCGGCTACCTCACCCTCGGCCAGCCGCTCACCACGCTCTCCGGCGGTGAGCGCCAGCGGCTGAAGCTGGCCACCCACATGGGTGACAAGGGCGGGGTCTACGTCCTCGACGAGCCGACCACGGGTCTCCACCTCGCCGATGTGGAGCAACTGCTCGGGCTGCTCGACCGCCTGGTCGACGCCGGCAAGTCGGTGATCGTCATCGAGCACCACCAGGCGGTCATGGCGCACGCCGACTGGATCATCGACCTCGGCCCGGGCGCCGGTCACGACGGCGGCCGGATCGTCTTCGAGGGCACCCCGGCCGACCTGGTCACGGCCCGCTCCACCCTCACGGGCGAGCACCTGGCCGCGTACGTGGGGGCCTGAGAGCGGACGGGGGGCATGCGCACGGCCGTGGGGGTGAGCGCGGCCGGGTGCGGGGCGCGGGGCCGGCTCAAGGGCTTCGGGGGCCGCCTCGGGGGCTTCCGGGGACGCCGCCCTCCCCTCCCCCGTCGACGGGTGCGGGTGCGTGGGGGCTGGTCGCGCAGTTCCCCGCGCCCCTGAAAGCAGGGGCTGCGCCCCGTGCTTTTCGCGAGAGGCCCCATCCACCCGCCCCCGGCGGCGCACTCCGCCCCGACCGTTCGCCCCCCTTCACCCCCTTCACCCCCTTCACCCCCTTCACCCCCTTCACCCCCTTCACCACCTTCACCACCTTCACCACCTTCGCCACCGAATCATGGGATTCTGGCTCCCATGACACCCATCACCGAGGTGGAGGGCCACAGGGTCGCCCTCTCCAATTTGGAGAAGGTCCTCCACCCGGCGACGGGGTTCACCAAGGGTGAGCTGCTGCACTACTACGCCACGACGGCGGACGCCCTGCTGCCGCACCTGCGCGACCGCCCGGTCTCCTTCCTCCGCTACCCGGACGGGCCGGGTGGCCAGGTCTTCTTCACCAAGAACGTGCCGCCGGGCACCCCGGACTGGGTCACCACGGCCGAGGTGCGGCGGATGGAGGGGCCGGCCCGGATGGTGCTGGTGCAGGACCTGGCGAGCCTGATGTGGGCCTCGAACCTGGTCGTGGAGTACCACACACCGCAGTGGACCGTCCGCACCTCCGACGAGGCCGACCGGCTGGTGTTCGACCTGGACCCGGGGTCGCCCGCGACGGTCGTCGAGTGCTGCGAGGTGGCGTGCTGGCTGCGGGAGCGGCTCGCGGCGGACGGGATCGAGGTGTACGCGAAGACGTCCGGGTCGAAGGGGCTGCATCTGCTGGCGGCGGTGCGCGGGGCGTCCTCGGAGCGGGTGTCGGAGTACGCCAAGGACATCGCGGTCGAGGCGGAGCGGGCGATGCCCCGCCGGGTCGTCCACCGGATGACCCGCAGTCTGCGTCCCGGCAAGGTCTTCGTCGACTGGAGCCAGAACGCCGCCCGCAAGACGACGGCCGCCCCGTACACCCTGCGGGCCCGCCCCGAGCCGACGGTCTCCGCGCCGGTGACCTGGACCGAGGTCGAGGAGTGCGGCGCCCCCGAGCTGCTGTCCTTCCGCGCCCCGGACATCGCTCCCCGGCTGCAGGACTACGGCGACCTGCTGGCACCCCTCCTGGACCCGAAGGCCGCGCACGCCCTGCCATGACGAGGCCCGCGCCCGCCCCCGTGGGCGGTCTACCCCTCGGCCGTCTACACCCGTGTCCACGTCCGCCGGTCGCGGGCCATCGCGTGCAGTCCCTCCACGTCCGCCGGTTTCAGCACCCCACCGGCGCGGGCGAGTTCCGGCAGGTCCGTGTCGCGCAGGACGCGTACCTCCCGCAGGGGGGTGGTGACCGCGACGGCGGAGGGTTCGGCGAGGGCGAGGACCGGGCGGACCTCGGCAGTGAGGGCGTAGGAGGCGCGGTCGGCGTCGGCGCGCAGTCCGCGCAGCAGCGCGCGGGGCTCGCGCCGGCCCACGGCGACCATGGGGTCGGTGACGACGACGCGCTGCCTGCGGGCGTGGACGGAGCGGACGCAGAACACGCCCCCGGGACCGACGACCAGATGGTGGATGCGGTCGCCGCCGGGCAGCGGCACGGAGTGCAGGGTGTGCCAGCCGGCGCCCTCCAGTCGGTCCAGCGCGTCGCCGACCGTCCGCTCGGCGGCCAGGGCTCGGCGGCGGGGGTCGGGCCGCAGCCGGTGCGGCGGGCCGGGAGCGCGGTCGAGGGAGATCAGCAGGGCCTCGCCGGGCCGGTTGGGGGCGAGGTCGTCGTCCGGGGGGAGGCTCAGCCGGGCCAGTTCGGCGGGGGTCGGCACGGGCGGCGGTCCCACGGTGAGCGGGCCGGTGACGAAGGGGCCGAGGACGGCCAGCACGTCCTCTCTCAGCTCCTCGCTGAGGAGGTTCACCCGGCCCGTCTCACGGTCGTACCAGGCGACGTTCCTCCCGTCGGTCCGGCACACGTACAGGCGACGCTGTCCGTGACGCCAGGTCGGTATGACGCGCAGTCCGCTCATGCACCATCACCCCACGTCCATGGGAACAGGCGGGGTGCTCCATCGGCAAGAACCCGGCTACCTTTGAGGTGACGACCCGTCGTCGAGGGCCTGGCCGCGGAGATCCATCGGAAGGGCCCTGAGGCCCGGGGGAGGCGCTGTTGCGGACGCGCAAGCAACCCGATGTCCCGGCTCCGCGGGAACCGTGGAGCGAGATCGTGCCCGGCCTGTGGATGGGCGGGCACGAGTTCGCGGGGCCGGCCGGTACCGGGGGCGTCGAATTCGCGGTCGTACGCGACGAGTTCGATCTGGTGCTGACCCTGCTGCGGCTGCCGGGGCACGGACCGGACGACGGCGTCGAGCACCATGTGTGGCCGATCCCGGACGGGCCGCTGGACGGTACGCAGTTGGCCGGTGTGATGCGGCTGGCGCAGGCCGCGTGCGACGCGCTGGAGGACGGCAAACGGGTCCTCGTCCGCTGCTACAGCGGGTACAACCGCTCCGGTCTGGTCGTGGCGCACGCGCTGATCCGCGACGGGCACTCCGCCGAGGAGGCGATCCGGCTGATCCGCACCCGCCGTTCGCCCTGGGCGCTGCACAACGAGCTGTTCGTGGAGTACCTGCACACGGGGTTGGCGACGGTCCGGCTGCTGGAGGAACTGGAGGAGCCGGCCGAGTAGCACGACGTCCGCGACCGAGCCGTCACGAAAAAGTACTTCCGCACGAATTAGGGTGTACGCGATCACAGCCCCCTCACCCGTGCCCCAGGAGTCCCGTGTCCCCCAGCCGCCCCGCGCGCGCTACCGCCGGTGCCGTCGCCGCCGTGGCCGCCGCCCTGCTGCTGGGCGGCTGCGGCGACTCCGGGGGCCTGGTCAGCGCGGGCACGACACCCACCGCGAGCGGCCCGACCCGGCTGTGGCCCGGGGAGCCGCCCGCCTCCTCCCCCGCCTACGACTACGGCGAGGCCGAGACGGAGGTGGTCAGGGGCGTCAAGGCCCCCGGCGAGGACATCCACGAGGTGGACCCGCTGGCCGTCGTCCGCGCCGAGATCGCCGCGCACCCCGAGATGTACTCCGGATCCGGGGCCGTCTACGGGGGAACGACCGCGCGCATGGCCGACTGCGGACAGGGCGACAAGGGCGAGGAGGGCGACAAGGGCCAGAAGGGCGGAACGGACGCCGGCCGAGCCGGGTGTCCCGTCCTCACGGCCTACTACCGGGACCTCACCGGCGACGGGCGCGACGACATGGTGCTCGGCTTCCGGCTGCTGCCCGGCAACCAGACGGCGGTGCGGATGTACACCTTCCAGGCGGACCGGCTGGTGCAGGTGCTGGCCAGCGACGACGCCGTGCTCGCGGTCGAGCTGGCCGGCCGTACCGTGATCATCCGCTCCCCGGCGGCCATCGTCGGCTACGAGTACCGCACCCAGTGGACCTGGGACGAGGACCAGTTGGCGATGCTGCTCACGCGGGACGAGATCCTGCGCGTGGGCGGATCGGCGAAGCCGTCCCGGTCTCCGTCAGCCACCCCTGCCCTCTCCCCCTCGGCCTCACCCTCCCGCTCCCCCTCGTCCGTCCCACCCTCCGCCTCGTCGTCGGTGAGGCCGGGGTGAGCGCCGCGAGTTCCACGAGGCCCGCGAGACCCGCGAGACCCGCGAGGCCCGGGCGGAAACGGTTCGGCCCGCCGCGTTGGACCTCCTCGCTCACCTGGAAGGCGCTGGCCTTCATCACGGTCATGTGCTGTGGGCTGGCCGCGCTGCTCGGTGCCCTCGTGCATGTCTCCGTCACCAACCGGACCGTGAGCGACGCCCGTTCCCCCGGCCCTCGTCCGGCTCGACGAGGCGGCCGAGGCGTACGAGGCCGGGAACCGGCTCCCGCCCGATTCCGGGATCGACCCGCGAGGCCTGCCGAGGGAGCTGCGTGAGCTGGCGGTGAGCGGGCGGCGCGGCACGATGGTCGGGGTCGTCTCCGGGGTCCCCTCGATGTGGGCCGCCGCCCCCGCCGACGGCCGCGCCCTCGCCGTACAGATCGACTACGCGCAGAGCGCGGCCACCATCGAGAACCTGGACCGGGCCATCCTGGGCTCCTCGGCCCTGGCGATCGGCGTGACACTGGCCATCGGCGCGCTGGGCGTCAGCGGGGTCACCCGGCGGCTGCGCACGACCTCCCAGGTGGCCCGGCGGATCAGCGCGGGCGACCTGGACGCGCGGGTCGGCGATCCCCGCACGACGGACCCGGCGCGGTACCGCGACGAGGTGGCCGCGGTGGCCGCCGCGCTCGACACCATGGCGTCCACCCTGCAGCGGAAGCTGGTCGGCGAGCAACGGTTCACGGCGGACGTCGCGCACGAGCTGCGTACGCCGTTGACCGGGCTGCACGCGGCGGCCGAACTGCTGCCGGAGGGGCGGCCGACGGAGCTGGTGCGGGACCGGGTCGCCGCGCTGCGGACGCTGACCGAGGACCTGTTGGAGATCTCGCGGCTGGACGCGGGGAGCGAGCGGCTGGACCTGGACGCGATCCGGCTCGGGCTGCTGGCGGAGCGGGTGGCCGCGCACGCGAGCGGCGACACCGAGGTGCGGATCGTCGAGGACGCGTGCGTGGAGACGGACCGGCGGCGGCTGGAGCGGGTGGTGGGGAACCTGGTGGCCAACGCCCACAAGCACGGGGCACCTCCGGTGGTGGTGACCGTGGAGGGGGCCGTGGTGAGCGTGCGGGATCACGGGAACGGGTTCCCGGGGTACCTGTTGACCGAGGGGCCGCAGCGGTTTCGTACGGAGGGTGCCAGCAAGGGGCACGGGCTGGGGCTGACCATCGCCGTGGGGCAGGCGGAGGTGTTGGGGGCGCGGTTGGAATTTGAAAACGCTCCCGATGGGGGTGCGTTGGCTGTTCTGCGACTGACTGCCGGTGGGGGTTGATCGCGCCCACGCGGCGGAGCCGCACATCAGACGCTGCCCCGCGCCCCTTTGGGGGCGCGCTGCTCTGATGGCCCATTGGGGAAGGCGCCCCGTCCTCCCTCCTCCTAGCGTGGCGAATAGTCAGACTCGCCCCCTTTTCTTCTGGAGGAGCTTCAGATGTCCCTGCGTATTCTGCTCATGCGGTTCGGTATAGCGGCTGCCGGTGGCGCCCTCGTGGCGTTCGCGGCCACGACTCCCGCTCTCGGTGCCGGCGCGGAGGACCCCCGGGAGAGCAAGCAGATCGTCAACGGTGAGGTCGTCGCCCGTACCGGTCTCGTGCTGCGCAGCGCGCCGACCCGTGGAGGTTCGGTCATCCGGGTCGCGCACTACGGCGAGATCGTCAAGATCTACTGCCGGGCCGAGGGCCAGAGCGTCGACGGCAACCGGCAGTGGTACCTGCTCGTCGACGGCACCTGGGCCTGGGGCTCGGCCCGCTACATCGCCCCCTTCAAGGCGCCCCGCTGGTGCGACGCCTGAGCGACAAACCGCGCAAGTCAGCCCTGAAGGGTCCTATTTAGGTAAGTTCCGGGCATGACCACCAAGGCCGGAACGACCCTGGCGGCGGATTCCTCGGATCCCTCCCCGCCGCCCGCCGTACGCCTGCTCCGGCGCCGAGGCGTCGAGTTCACCCTCACCGTCGTGGCCGTCCTGCTCTCCGTGTACGGCTACTGCGCTGTCGGTCTGGCCAAGAACGGCACCGTCCCGCCCGGCGCCGCCGACTACGGCGCCGGGCTCGGCGTGCTCGCGCTGCTGGCCCATCTGGTGGTCAGGCTGCGGGCGCCGTACGCCGATCCGCTGCTGCTGCCGATCGCGGTGCTCCTCAACGGGCTGGGTCTGGTGCTGATCCACCGGCTCGACCTGGAGACCCCGGCCGACCAGGCGGCGCCCGCGCAGCTGAACTGGTCGACGCTCGGGGTGGCGCTGTTCATCACGGTCGTGGCGCTGCTGCGCGACCACCGGGTGCTCCAGCGGTACGCGTACGTCTCGGTGGTGGCCGCCCTCCTGCTGCTGGCGCTGCCGATCCTCTTCCCGCCGGTCAACGGGGCCCGGATCTGGGTACGGATCGCCGGGTTCTCCATCCAGCCGGGCGAGTTCGCGAAGGTGCTGCTCGCGCTGTTCTTCGCCAGCTATCTCGCGGCCAACCGCAACGCGCTGGCGTACGCCGGACGTCAGCTCTGGCGCTTCAAGCGCCTGCAACTGCCCACCGGGCGGGTCCTCGGCCCGATCGTCACCATCTGGCTGCTGAGCGTCGGCGTCCTGGTCCTGGAGAGGGACCTGGGCACCTCCCTGCTGTTCTTCGGCCTGTTCGTGATCATGCTGTACGTCGCCACGGGCCGCACCGGCTGGATCGCGGTGGGGCTCTTGCTGGCGTGTGTGGGCGCGGTCGCCGTCGGCTGGCTCGAACCGCACGTCCACAGCCGGGTCGAGGACTGGCTGCATCCGTTCGCGTCGATCGAGGCGGGGCAGGGCCCGAACCAACTCGCCCAGTCCCTCTTCGCGTTCGCCGCCGGCGGGCTCCTCGGCACCGGGCTCGGCCTCGGGCACTCCATCCTGATCGGCTTCGCCGCCAAGTCCGACTTCATCCTGGCCACGGCGGGCGAGGAGCTGGGCCTCGCCGGACTCTCCGCGATCTTCCTGCTCTACGCCCTGCTGGTGGAGCGCGGCTACCGGGCCGGTCTCGCCCTGCGGGACCCCTTCGGCCGGCTCCTCGCCACCGGCCTCGCCTCGATCGTCGCCCTCCAGGTCTTCGTCATCGCCGGCGGCGTCATGGGCCTCATCCCGCTGACCGGCATGGCGATGCCCTTCCTCGCCCAGGGCGGCTCGTCCGTCGTCACCAACTGGGTCATCGTGGCGCTGCTGATCCGGCTCAGCGACTCCTCCAGGAGACAGTACGCCCCCGGACCGCCGCCCGAGAGCCCGCAGGACCGGGGGGCGCGTGGGGAGGGCCGGGGCGCATGACCACGTACATCCGCCGGGCCGCCGCCCTGTGCGCCCTGCTGCTGCTCGCCCTCCTCGCCAACGCCACGCGCGTCCAGGTCCTGCAGTCCCGGGCCTACGACGACAATCCCGCCAACCGCCGCCCGGAGATCGCCCGTTGGGGCCAGCCGCGCGGGGACATCGTGGTCGGGGGGCGCCCGGTCACCGGCTCGAAGGACACCGGGGAGCAGCTGCGCTACGAACGGACGTACCGGAACGGCCCGTTGTACGCGCCGGTCACGGGCTTCGCCTCGCAGGTGTACGGGACGACGTTCCTGGAGCACGCGGAGGACTCCCTGCTCGACGGCAGCGAACCGCTGCTGTCCTTCCTCCCGCTGTGGAACGACATCACCCGCGACCGGAACGCGGGCGGCGCGGTCGTCACCACGATCCAGGAGGCGGCGCAGCGGGCGGCGTATCTGGGGCTCGGCACCCGCCGGGGCGCGGTCGTCGCGCTCGAACCGTCCACCGGACGCGTCCTCGCGCTGGTCTCGCGGCCGTCGTACGACCCCGGAGCGCTCTCCGGCAACGGCCGTCGGACGGCCGAGGCGTGGGCGCGGCTGAACGGGGACGCGAGCAGGCCGATGCTCAACCGGGCGGTGCGGCAGACCTATCCGCCGGGCTCGACCTTCAAGGTGGTGACGGCGGCCGCCGCGCTGGACACCGGGGTGGTCGAGGACCTCGACGCCCCGACCCGCTCCCCCGACCCGTACACCCTGCCGGGCACCACGACATCCCTCGCCAACGAGGTCGAGGGCTGCGAGAACGCCTCGCTGCGCTATGCCTTCGAGTGGTCCTGCAACACGGTCTTCGCGAAGCTGGGCGTGGACGTCGGGCTCGACGCCATGACGGAGACAGCCCGCGCCTTCGGTTTCAACGACTCCGGTCTGCGGATCCCCTTCTCGGTCGCCCCCAGCACCTTCGACACCGAGATGGACCGGGCCCAGCTCGCCCTCTCCTCCATCGGCCAGTACGACACCCGGGCCACGCCCCTGCAGATGGCGCTCGTCACGGCGGCCGTCGCGGACGGGGGCTCGGTGCGGTCGCCGTACCTGGTCGAACGCACCACCACGGCGAGCGGCCGCACGGTCACCGGCTCGGGCACGCGCACCCTGCGCCAGGCCATGGACCCCACCACCGCGCGCCGGCTGCGCGATCTCATGCGCGGCGTCGTCGAGGACGGCACGGGCGCCAACGCCGCCCTGCGCCACGTCACCGTCGGCGGCAAGACCGGCACCGCCCAGCACGGCATGGGCAACTCCGGCACACCCTTCGCCTGGTTCATCGGCTGGGCCCAGTCCGACGACGCGATCGAACCGCAGGTGGCCGTCGCGGTGGTGGTGGAGGACGCGGAGGCGGTACGGGGCGACATCAGCGGGGGTGGGGACGCGGCGCCGATCGCGCGGGAGGTGATGCGGGCGGTGCTGAGGGACTCCGACTGAGGCGCCCACCATCTGAGATAAGCGATGGGGTCCCGTCCCCGGCCCGACCTATCGTGCGCCCATGACGACCGCCACGCACGAACTCGCCCAGGTCAACATCGCCCGCCTCAAAGCCCCTTTGGACTCTCCCCTGTTGAAGGACTTCGTCGACGCTCTCGACCCGGTGAACGCGGTCGCGGACCGTTCCCCCGGTTTCGTCTGGCGTCTGCAGAGCGACTCCGGCAACGCGACGGACATCCCCGTCCTCGGGGACGAGTGGCTGATCATCAACATGTCGGTGTGGCGGGACACCGACGCCCTGACCGCCTTCATGTACCAGGGGCAGCACCGGGAGTTGCTGTCCCGCAGGCGGGAGTGGTTCGAGCGGCTGAGCGAGGCGATGACGGCCCTGTGGTGGGTCCCGGTAGGGCACCGGCCCACCGTGGCCGAGGCGGAGGAACGGATCCTCCACCTGCGCGCCCACGGCCCGACCCCGTACGCCTTCACGTTGCGCACATCGTTCCCGGCGGAACCGGAGGGTCCGGCGGAGCCCGCCGCGCCGGACGCGGTCCTCAGCTGATCGGTTGCCGGAGTTCGGAGCGGACCTGGAGGGTGCGCTCCGCGAAGGCCTCCACGTCCACCTTCGAGGCGTCCTGTCCGACGCTCTCCACGCTGAGTTCCGCGACGGACGCCCCCGTGTTGCCGTCGGCCCAGGCGCACATGGGGTACGTGATCTTGCTGCCGGCCTGGTTCTGGGTGACGACCTGGCAGCTGATGGTGAGGTCGGAGTCGCCCGGGGTGTAGTCCTCGGGCGGCACGACCACCGTGATGGAGCTGACCCCGGCCGCGCCCTTCAGCATGTTGTCGCGGGCGGCGTCGGTGTTCTTGAACCGGCCGTACATGCCCGACACGATCAGGGCACCCTCGGCCCCGTCGCCCGCGGGCGCGTACTGCGCGACGGCGGCCGTGACGTCGCGGGCGTCGAAGGCGCCCTCCGCCTCGTCCTCCACCTGGCGTCCCTCGGTGTCGGAGAGGTCCTGGGCCAGCTTGTACTCACCGTCGAGGACGGTCTCGGGCAGGGCCAGCTTGTACTCGGCCTCCGGGAAACCGCTGGTGCTCTGCGTTCCGACGACCCACAGGCCCACGGACCCCAGCACCACGAGCCCGACGACCCCGCCGACGATCCCGAGTATCAGCCCCACCCGGCTCTTCGGCGGTGGCGGGGGCTGCCACCCGGCGGGGTGGGGCGCGCCGTACGGCTGCGCCTGCGGCGGGTACTGCTGCGGCGTGTGCGGCTGCTGACCGTACGGCTGCGGCTGCTGACCGTACGGCTGGGGCTGGGGCTGGTGCTGTGGTTGCGGTTGCGGGTACGGCTGCTGGCCGTACGGCCCCTGGTGCGGCGGCTGCTGACCGTAGGGCCCTTGGGGCGATGGAGGCATGGACACGCCAGCACGCTACTCCACAAGTCGTGCGCGAAGGATTGACGGCCTTGCTGACAAGTAGTCTCATAAGCGGTGACCGCTGGTAACTCACACCGGTGACTCCCTGCAATCCCGTACGAGGAGCTGCGACAGCCATGACTACGGTGACCTCGCTGGATTCGACGAACCCCGAGTCGGAGGCGGAGGCGCTGCGCGACGCGCTCGGACTCCTCAAGGACCGGGAACAGGTGGCCGAGCGGCTGCTCGTCTCCTCCGCGAAGCACTCCTTCGACCCGGACAAGGAGCTGGACTGGGACGCCCCGTTCGAGGACGGGAAGTGGTTCTGGCCGCCGGAGCTGGTGTCCCTGTACGGGACGCCGATGTGGCGGAGGATGTCGGAGGAGCAGCGCATCGCGCTGTCCCGGCACGAGGCGGCGGCGCTGGCCTCCCTCGGTATCTGGTTCGAGATCATCCTCATGCAGCTGCTCGTCCGGCACATCTACGACCGGGCCGCGACCAGCGCGCACGTGCGCTACGCGCTCACCGAGATCGAGGACGAGTGCCGGCACTCGAAGATGTTCGCCCGGCTGATCAGCAAGAGCGGCACCCCGCACTATCCGGTGAGCCGGCTGCACCAGAACCTGGGCCGCGTCTTCAAGACGATCTCGACGACGCCGGGCTCCTTCACGGCGACGCTCCTCGGTGAGGAGATCCTCGACTGGATGCAGCGGCTGACCTTCCCCGACGAGCGGGTCCAGCCGCTCGTGCGGGGCGTGACCCGGATCCATGTGGTCGAGGAGGCGCGGCACGTCCGCTACGCCCGAGAGGAACTGCGCCGCCAGATGGTGACCGCTCCGCGGCTGTCCCGGAGCTTCACCCGCGTCACGTCCGGCGAGTTCGCCCGCGTCTTCTCCGTCGCCTTCATCAACCCCGAGGTCTACGCGAACGTCGGCCTCGACCAGCGGGTGGCTGTCGCCCAGGTGCGGGCGAGTGAGCACCGTCGGGACATCATGCAGACCGGGGCGAGGCGGTTGACGGACTTCCTGGACGACATCGGGGTGCTGCGGGGGGTGGGGCGGCGGATGTGGAGGTCTTCGGGGTTGCTGCGGTAGGGGGTTGGGCGCCGCATAGCTCGGGGGTGCGGGTGCGATGGCGGGTGCGGGCCCGGTGGGGCTTCTCGCGCAGTTCCCCACGCCCCTAAAAGACAAAGACCAGGCCCTGCGGGCCTGAAAAGCACGGGGCGCAGCCCCTGCTTTTCAGGGGCGCGGGGAACTGCGCGAGCAACCCCCACGCACCCGCACCCGCACCCGCCGACGCACCCCTACCCCCACCCCCTGACGCGATCTCGGCAGCCCCCACCCACCCCCGACTACTCTGCGGGTATGACGTCCGACGCCCCCACCCGCGCATACCGTCGGCTCAGCGTCGAAGAGCGGCGCAGCCAGTTGCTGGACGCGGCCCTGGAGCTCTTCGCGCACCACGCGCCCGAGGACGTCTCCCTCGACGACGTCGCGGAGGCGGCCGGCGTCTCCCGGCCCCTCGTCTACCGCTACTTCCCCGGCGGCAAGCAACAGCTCTACGAGGCGGCCCTGCGCACGGCCGCCGAGGAGCTGGAGCACTGCTTCGACGAGCCCGCCGAGGGGCCCCTCACCCGCCGCCTCGCCCGCGCCCTCGACCGGTACCTGGACTTCGTGGACACCCACGACACCGGCTTCAGCGCCCTGCTCCAGGGCGGCAGCGTCGTGGAGACCTCCCGGGCGACAGCCATCGTGGACGGGGTCCGGCGGGCCGCCGCCGACCACATCCTGCGGCACCTGGCGGTGGCCGAGCCGGGCCTGAGGCTGCGGATGACCGTGCGGATGTGGATCACCTCCGTGGAGGCCGCCTCCCTCATCTGGCTCGACGAGGGCAAGCGGCCGGATATCGGCGAGCTGCGGGACTGGCTCGTGGAGCAGTTCGTCGCCTGTCTCACCGCCACCGCCGGCCGCGACCCGCAGACCGCCGCCGTCATACGGCAGGCCCTCACCGTGGAGACCTCCGACGGCGCCGTGGGCTCCCTCGCCCGCCGCGTCCTGCCCGTGGTCGGCGACGCCGGGCACCTGCTGTGACACCGGTCCTGTGACACTGGTCCGGTGAAGAGCCAAGACACCCCCTTCGTGGGCGGCCCCCTCGACGGGCGCGTCCTGCCCGTGCTGCTCGGCATCACCGGGCACCCCCCGAAGACGTACCGGGTCCCGGTCCCCGACGCCGCCGGCGGTCCGCCGACGGTGCTGGTCTACCGCCGCGTCGACGCCGGTCGGGGCGGCTTGCTGCACCAGCTGTGGAAGTACGAGTACGCCCCGGACGCGGACCCCCGGCGCCGTCTGAAGTGGCCCTGGTCCAAGCCGGACGCCCCGGCGGGTTCCGGCGCCCCGGGCACCGGGGACGGGCAATCCGCCACGCCGCCCGCGCGGCCGCGCCCCACCGACGAGTGACACCCCGGCACCGAACGGTCCACCCGGCGCGCGCCCGTCTCCCTCTCCCCGGATCCTGCCGGTGCGAGGTGGACGGCCCACCTGCGCACCGGAGGTGATGACGTGTCAGAAAGGCTTCTGCGCCTGGTCGGTACGGCGACGGTCACGGCTCTCACGGCCGGCGCCCTCCTCAGCACCGCCCCCACGCCCGTGATGGCCGCGCCCGAACCCCCCGCCGCCGGCACAGCCGCCGAGTCCGCCTCCCCGGAGGACCGCTCGGTCGCCGATCTCCTCACCGACCTGCGACGGCTCCACCGCGAGGCCGAGAAGGCCACCGAGGCGTACGAGAGGACCGGCGAGGACCTGAGGAAACAGCGCGCCGAGGTGGCGCTGCTCGACCATCGTCTCGCGGTGGCCCGCCTCTCCCTCCACGACAGCCGGGGCGCGGCCGGCCGACTGGCCCGGCAGCAGTACCAGAACAGCAGCACCGCGCTCTCCCCCTACGTCCGGCTGCTGATGAGCCGGGACCCGCACCGGGCGCTGGAGCAGAACCATGTGATCGGACAGGTGGCCCGGGAGCGGGCCGAGACGATCGAGCGCCTGGTGGGAAGCGAACAGGACACCGACGCTTTGGCCCGCAGGGCGCGCGTGGCCCTGGACCGCCAACTCACCCTCGCCGAACAGCACCGGCGGGAACACGACACCGCGTCCGACGGCCTGGACAGGATCGAGGAACTCCTCGCCTCCCTGACCCCGGACCAACTCGCCGCCCTGAGGAAATCGGAGACCACCGACAAGGCCCGCTCCTCGAAGCCGCAGGGCACCCAAGGCTCTCAGGGGCGCGGGGAAGTGCGCGAGAAGCCCCGCACACCCGCACCCGCCGACGAATCCCGCGCACCCACCCAGTAGGCGCCCGGCCCTAACCCCCCGCGACCTCGGCGAGATACGCCCGGGTCTTCTCCGCGTCGTAGAAGTACCCCTCGAAATCCGCCGGATCGTCAAACCCGTTGGCGAATCGATCCGCCACCACCGGTAGCCCCTCCGCCGCCCCGACCAGCTCCAACACATGCCCGGCCGGCGGAGCCAGCATCGTGTTGGTCCACTTGGTGACCGGCCCCACGATCCGCCAGAACCGCTCGAACGTCCGCCGCATCCACGCCTCGTCGAACTCCCCGTCCCCGTGGTCGAGGATCGCCGAGAGGTACACGGCCGCGCATTTGGTCGCCGAGTTCGCCCCCTGCCCGGTGAGCGGGTCGTTGGCCACGACGACGTCCCCGGCGCCCAGCACCAGGCCCCCGCTGGGGAGTTGCCCCACGGGATGCCGTACGACCGGGGTGTAGCGGCCCGTCAGCGCCGCCCCCGGGTCCGTCACCTCGACGCCCGTGGCCCGCGCGTACTCCCAGGGCGTGTACCGCTTCATGAGGTCCAGGGTCAGCGCGAGCTGCTCCTCCGCGTCCCGGACGCCCCCGAAGACGTCGAGCGGCCCGCCGGGCAGGCCCAGCCAGAAGAGGGCGTCGGCGCGGCCCGAGGTGGTGAGGACGGGCTGGACGATGAGTTCGCCGACGCCGGGGACCAGGTTGCAGCGGGCCGCGTCGAACTCCGGGTGCTCGGGGCGCGGGCCCAGTCCGTGCACGTACACCGCGGCGAGCGCGCGCTGCGGTTCGGTGTAGGGCGAGCGGGCCGCGTCACGGCGGAACATCCGCACCAGTTCGCCCTTGCCCGCGGTGACGAGCACCAGGTCGTACACCCGGGAGAAGTAGTCCAGGTCGGAGACCGCGGCGCCGTGGATGACCAACTGGCCGCCCCGCCGGGAGAACGTCTCCATCCAGCCGGCCATCTTCACCCGCTGGTCCACGGCCTGTGCGTACCCGCGCAGTCGGCCGACCCAGTCGACGGCGCGCTCCCCGTCCGGGCCGGCGACGGAGACTCCGACGCCCTCGATCCTCGGCGCCTGGGACTCCCAGAAGTTGAGGTCGAGGTCGCGCTCGTGGCGCAGGGCCGAGTCGAACATGCACTGGGTGGACATGATCCGGCCGGCGCGTATCTCGTCCGGGGTGCGATTGGACATCAGTGTGACCTCGTACCCGTGCGACTGGAGCCCGAGGGCCAGTTGCAGCCCGGACTGGCCGGCTCCGACGACGAGAATCTTCCGCATCCGGACAGGTCTCCTGGTTCGTCCGTGGCGTCCCGTGGCGTCCCGCTGGGACTATTCGGGGCTGAGGGATATCGCGTGGGCGCACAGCGCCAGCAGGGTCTCCATCGCGGAGGCCCGCTTGCGCGCGTCCATGATCATGACAGGTACATGGTCGGGCACGGTCAGCGCGTCCCGTACGTCCTCGGGCTCGTAGCGCACACTGCCGTCGAACGCGTTGACCGCGACGATGTACGGCAGGCCGCAGCTCTCGAAGTAGTCGAGCGCGGGGAAGCAGTCGCCGAGGCGGCGGGTGTCGGCGAGGACGACCGCGCCGATCGCGCCGCGCACCATGTCGTCCCACATGAACCAGAACCGCTCCTGTCCGGGCGTGCCGAACAGGTAGAGGACGAGGTCGTCGTCGAGGGTGATGCGGCCGTAGTCCATGGCCACGGTGGTGGTCAGCTTGTCGGGCGTCGCGGAGAGGTCGTCCGTGCCGGCGCTGGCCTCGGTCATCAGCGCCTCGGTCCTGAGCGGGGTGATCTCGGAGACCGCGCCGACGAAGGTGGTCTTGCCGACGCCGAAGCCGCCCGCCACCACGATCTTCGTGGCGATGGGGGCCCGGCTCAGGTCGGCCTGCCAGGGTTTCAGCTCCTCCTCGGTCTCCGCGCCGGGCGGGGCGGGATCCACGTCGGCGCCGGGCGCGGTGACGTCGAGACGAGGGGCGTGCGCGTCGACATGGACGCGGGGGGCGTCGTCCTTGACGCCCGGGGTGACGCCGGCCGAGGCGTCGGGGTTGACGCCGGCCGAGGCGGCGTCAGAGACGGCGGAGTCCACTCAGCACCCTTTCCAGCAGAGCGCGGTCCGGCTGTCCCGGTCCGTGACCTGTTCCGTACACACGGATCTTTCCCTGGTCCGCGAGATCGCTGAGGAGGACGCGGACCACGCCGAGCGGCATCTTCAGCAGCGCGGCGATCTCCGCCACCGTCCGCATACGGCGGCAGAGTTCGACGATGGCCCGCATCTCGGGCATCACCTTGGTGTTGAGTGAACCTCCCCCACGATTGAACATGTGGGCGGTACCCCCAGCCAACTCCGGCCGCTCGGCCGGGGCTTCGAGTACGGCGACGAAGGTCTCCACGTGCAGGACGTGGCCGAAGCGGGTGCGGCCGCCGGTGAGCGAGTAGGGGCGTACGCGGGCGGGTTTGCGGTCGCCGCCGCGCACAGGGAGCTTCTTGGCCCCCTTCGTGCTCCTGGTGCCCGTCGCGCCCTTCGTCGCGGGCGGCCGCTTCGCCCGGCCGGGCTCGTGGGCCCGCACCCTGTTCTGCCTGGGGCCGCTCATCGCCGGCTCCCGGCCGCCTCGGTCTCCCTCGGGGACTCGGCCTCCAGGGACTTGCGCAGTTCGCTGCGGAGTTCCGGGGTGAGGACATGGCCGGCGCGGCCGACGAAGAGCGCCATGTGGTACGCCACCACGCTCATGTCGCAGTCCGGTGAGCCGTGCACCCCGAGCAGCGAGCCGTCGCTGATCGACATCACGAAGAGGCTGCCGTGGTCCATCGCGACCATCGTCTGCTTGACCCCGCCGAACTCCATCAGCTTGGCGGCGCCGATGGTGAGGCTGCCGATGCCGGAGACGATGGTGGCCAGGTCGGCGGCGGAGCCCCGCGGGCCCTGCGGGCGCTCTTCCCGGGCCTCGCGGGCCGCGGCGTTCCTGCCGGGGTCGGAGGAGAGCAGCAGCAGTCCGTCGGAGGAGACCACCGCGACCGACAGCAGCCCCGGCACCTCCTCCACCAGGTTGGTCAGGAGCCAGTGCAGGTTGCGGGCTTCACTGCTCAGTCCGAAGGTCATGGGCGCGGTCAACTGCTTTCCTCCTCGGAAGTGCCCCCCGTGGTGTCAACTGCCTCTGTCCGGTACTCGTGCGGCACGGGCATCCGTGTCTCACCCGACTGCTCGGCGATCTCCGCCTCGACGTCGCGCCGCCCCTCCCTGGCCCCCTGGTGGAACCCGCCGAGCCGACGGCGCAGCTCCTCGGCGTTCACGCCGCCGACCCGCGGCCGGGGCGTGGTGGGCACCGGCGCGGTGATCCTGGGCGTGCGCTTGGGCAGGCCCTTGTCGGTGAGGCGCGGGGTCGCATCACCCCGTGGCCCCTCCGTCCCGGCCCGTGACCCCTCGGTCGCGCGCGCCGAGTTCCCCTCGTCGGCGGCCCGCTCATGGGTGTCGGGGTCGCCCGGGTAGGGGGCGTCCCCGTCGGTGTCCCGGTCGGTGTCGGTGCCGGGGTCGGTGTCGTGAGCGGCGAAGTCCTCGTCGCTCTCCTCGTCGGCGCCCTTCCCCGGGGCCACCGGAGCGAAGAGCTCCATCGTCGTCTCGGACACGGACTCGGCCCGGGACGCGGGTCCGGTTCCGGCCCCGGTGTCGGGGCCGGGTGCGGCCTCGGGTTCGTCGTCTTCCGGTACGACGCTCCCGGCGGCCTCTGCGGCGTCGGCGGCCGTCCCCACGGCCTCCCTCGCCTGAAGTGCCCGCTCGGCCGCCTCGATGAGCGGGTCACCGTCGCCCTCGGGCTCGCGTACGGCGACGGATCGGCCGGGCAGGACGTTGGAGTTGGCCTCGGCGTCGGCACCCGGCAGCGAGAACTGGGGCGTGACGGAGACCGGTGTACCCACGGGCACGGCGGGCGTGGGGGCCAGCAGCGCCTGGGGCAGGACGACCACAGCGGCGGTACCGCCCGATCCGTGCGGCCGGAGCCGGACGGGGGTGCCGAGCCGGTGGGCGAGGCGGGCCACGACGTACAGGCCGAGGCCGAGACCCTCGCCGTCCTCCTGCTCGTACGGCGCCTCGGGGTCGAAGTCGGTGAGGCGGGAGTTGAGCCGGGCGAGCCGCTCGGGGGCGACGCCGATCCCACCGTCCTGGACAGAGAGGGTGATCTCGCCGTTCTCCATCAGCCAGCCGGTGACCTCGACGGACATCTCCGGCGGCGAGAACGACGTACCGTTCTCCATCAGTTCGGCGAGGAGGTGGCTGAGGTCGTCGGCGGCGAACCCGGCGACATGCGCGCCGGGCGGCAGCGCGGCGATGCGGACGCGTTCGTAGCGTTCGATCTCGCTGACCGCGGCGCGGACGACGTCGACGAGCGGCACGGCTCCGGCGTGGTGCTGGACGTGCTCGTGGCCGGCCAGGACGAGGAGGTTCTCGCTGTGGCGGCGCATGACGGTGGCGAAGTGGTCGAGCTTGAAGAGGGTGGCGAGCCGGTCGGGGTCCTGCTCGCGCTCCTCCAGGGACTCGATGACGGCGAGCTGCCGCTCGACGAGGCCGAGGGTGCGCAGCGCGAGGTTGACGAAGGTGGCGTGGACGCTGTGCTGGACCTTCGTCAGATGGGCCGTCGCCTCCGCGAGTTCGGCGCGCAGCCGGTCGCGGTCGTCGGCCATGGTCTGGCGCTGGCCGATGAGGTGCTTGCGGTCGCCCTCCAGGGGCGCGAGCCGCTCGTGCAGCGCGAGGGCGTGCGCGTGGAGCGCGTTGACCGAGCGCACGACCTGGGCGAACTCGTCGTTGCGGCCGGTGAACTTGACCGGTTCCTCGTTCGCCGGGTCGCCGGCGACGCGGGCGGAGCCGATGCGCAGCACCGCGAGCGGGCGGGTGAGGGAGCGGGCCATGCCGGTGGCGACACCGACGGCCAGGAGCATCAGGGCGCCGAGGACGGCGATCCGGATCTCCAGCGCGGTGACGTCCTCGTCGCGCAGCTGGGCGAGGTCCTTGGTGCGCCGGTCGTAGAGGGAGGACTCGGCGCCGCGCATCAGGTCCACGCGGGCGGAGAGCGCCGCGCCGACCTTCTCGGCGCTGGTGCCGGCCTCGCTGTCGGAGAGCGTGGGCTGGTCGGTGAGGTCGGCCAGGTACTTGTCGGCGGTGTCGGCCTCGGGGCCGGTGACCGTGGCGTCGTAGGAGGAGCGTCCGGCGGCGGGCGCGGTCTCGCGGAAGTGGGCGAGGGCGGCGTCGGATCGGACGCGGGCCTGCTGGGCGACGGCGGTGAGGGCGTCGCGCTGCTTCTCGTCGGCGGCCGAGGCGCCGGTCCTGGTGGTGGGCAGCCCGGTGGTGGGGTCGATGACCGTCTGGGTGGTCGTCGGGACGCTGAGCGCGGCGACGAGCAGTCCTCGGGCGGCGGCGGCCTGCTGGACGGCGGTGTCGAGTTCGGCGAGCGCGTAGGCGCCGCCGCCCGCGCGCGGCGGCAGTTCGGCGGCCAGTTCCTCGGCGAGGGCGTGGAGCTCGGTGACGACGGCGGTGTACGCCGTGTGCGCCTCCAGAGCGGTGCTCTTCCCGGAGAGCGCGGATTCCCGTACGCCGGCGATGGACTCGATGTCCTCGCGCAGAGCGGCGGAGATGTCGGAGTCGGCGCTCAGCTCCTCGGCCTGGGTGTCGACGCGGTCACCGCGCTGCTCGCTGGGCGCGGCCGACTTGGGGCGCCCGGCGGCGATGTACGCGGTGACCTCGTCCCGCTCGTCCGCGAGGGCGTGCGCGAGGGTGAGCGCCTCCTGGGTCTGCTCGGCGAGCGTGACCAGGCGCTGGGTGTCGTGCAGTTGCTCCGAGGCGGCGAGGATCGAGGGCGCCCCGGCGCCCGCTATGGCGGCGGCCACGACGGCCACGGCGACGATGAGCCGGTTGCGTACGTGCGCCTTCCGCCCGGTGCCGACGGCGGGGGCCTGCGCCGTCCCCTGCTGGTTCGGGGAGGCCGCGGAGGCCTTCGAAGCTGCCTGCTTGCCTGCGCGCCGAGGCCGCGTCTTCTGCACCGGTGCTCGCATTCCTGACTCGTGTACCCATTAGCCCGGGTGACGATCCGTCAACTCGTCAAATACGGCCGTCCCCCCGGTACGGCTCCCGACCCTCCCAGTGCCGGTGGGCAGTGGTCCCGCATCATCAGTCCCGCCACCCGAAGGAGTGAACATCCCCGGGGAGTTGGCGGGCAAGTTCCTCCGGCTCGTGCCGATGCCCCCTGTGGCGGGCCGGTTGGACGTCGGCGACGCGCTTTGACAGTATTCGCCGCCGCGCTTCACCGCTCACGATCATTCCATGCCATACCCGGCGGCCCTCCTGGAGGGTCCGGGGCGTACGGCGACCGTTGTCGGCCTTTCACGGATCTTGTGGCGGGCTCGTGCAGACTGGCCGAATGCGCACGGAACTCGTCTCGGAACCCGGTGATCCCCTTCGCCCCAACGAGGACTTCGCGTCCGTGGCCCTGCCCGCGGGGGGACAGGGCGGCGCCCTCGTCGTCCTCGACGGCGTGACTCCGCCGCCCGACGGCTACGGCTGTCGACATTCGGTCGCATGGTTCACCTCCCGCCTCGGCGGCACCCTGACCGAACTGTCCGTTTCGGAGCGGGATTCACCCTTGCCCGACGTGCTCTCACAGGCCATTTCCCGTACCGCCCGAGCTCACGTCCAAACCTGTGACCTTTCTCACCCACGAACCCCACAGGCCACAGTGGCCCTCGCCCGCTGGTCGCAAGCGGCCGTGGAGTACCTGGTGTTGTCGGACTCGGCCCTGCTGTTCGAGCGGCCGGACGGCGCGGTGACGGCCGTCCTCGACGACCGTCTCTCCCGGTTGCCCCGGGCCTCGCTCGCGACGGCCGCGATCGTCGACTCGACGGTGCGGAACAAGGAGGGCGGATTCTGGACGGCGGCCGCGGATCCCGCCGTCGCCGCACGGGCGGTCACGGGAAGCGTCGCCCGCGAGGAGGTCCGCTCGCTGGTCGCGTTGACGGACGGGGCGGGCCGCTGGGTGGAGACGTTCCGCGAGGGCGACTGGGCGGACTGCCTCACCCTCGTCCGGAAGACGGGGCCGCGGGGGCTGGTGCAGCGCGTGCGGGAACTGGAAGCCACCGATGTGGAGCGGGAGTTCCTGGGCCGCGCCAAGACGCACGACGACGCGAGCGTGGTGTTCGTGGAGTGGTGAGCGGCCCTTTCGGGTCTCAGCCCTCGACGCCCCGGTTCAGCTGGTGCAGCAGGCGCGCGAGTTGGGCCACCTCGTCCCGGTCCCAGTCGGCGAGCTGCCGTACGTAGGCGACGCGGCGGGCGTCCCGGACCGCACGGAAGCGGGCCCGGCCCTCCTCCGTGAGGTGGACGAGCCAGGCACGCCCGTCGGCGGGGTCGGGTTCGCGGGCGATGAGACCGAGGTGCTCCAGGGCGCGGAGCTGACGGGACATGGTGGCCTTGCCGACGCCGATGTAGGCGGCGAGTTCGGTGGCACGCAGCCGGCCGGCCTCGTCGAGGCGGGCGAGGAGGCCGTAGGCGGCGGACTCCAGGTCGGGGTGAACGGCCCGGGCCATCTCCCCGGACTTGGCACGGGCGCGCCGCAACAGGACCGTCAACTCGCGCTCCAGCGCCAGGAACGCCTGGTCCATGCCGGCCCCGACACCGATGCCGTCGCCGTTTCCGCCCTCGTCGTGCACGTCAGCGCTCCTGCTTTCCGATTCCGGTACCCGCCGGTCAGTATTTCGCAGGCGGGAGCGGTTGGTGACCGCCACGTGGGGAAAAGGGCCGGGTCGGGTGCGTTGCCGGGTGCGGGTGGGTGGGGGGGGGGGGCGGGGGGGGCCCCCCCCCCCCCCCACACCCGGGCGCCCCCCCCCCCGAGCCACCACCGGCCCCCCCCCCCCGGCGGCGGCCCCCCCGTGGGCGGGCCCCCCCCCCGCCCGCCCCCCCCGCGCGGGGGCCCCCCCCCCCCCCCCCCCCCCCCCACCGGACCCGCACCCGCCCACTCACCCGCACGCACCCCCACCCCGCGGCCTCAAGCGGCTACCGGCACCCCCACCTCCGCCGGCGCCAGCGCCAGCTCCAGCACCTGCCGGACATCGGTGACCGCGTGCACGTCGAGCTTCTCCAGCACCTCCGCCGGCACATCGTCGAGGTCCGCCTCGTTCCGCTTCGGGATGACGACGGTGGTCACACCGGCCCGGTGCGCCGCGAGCAGCTTCTGCTTCACCCCGCCGATCGGCAGCACCCGCCCGGTCAGCGAGACCTCACCCGTCATCGCCACGTCCGTACGGACCAGCCGTCCCGACAGCAGCGAGGCGAGGGCCGTCGTCATGGTGACGCCGGCGCTGGGGCCGTCCTTGGGGACCGCGCCCGCCGGGAAGTGGATGTGCACACCCCGGTCCTTCAGGTCGGCGACGGGCAGCTCCAGCTCCGCGCCGTGCGAGCGCAGGAAGGAGAGCGCGATCTGCGCGGACTCCTTCATCACGTCGCCCAGCTGGCCGGTGAGGGTCAGCCCCGCCGCGCCCGTCTCCGGGTCGGCCAGCGACGCCTCGACGTAGAGCACGTCGCCGCCCGCGCCGGTGACCGCGAGCCCGGTCGCGACACCCGGCACCGCCGTACGCCGCTCCGCCGGGTCCTGTGCGGACTCGGGCACATGGTGCGGCCGGCCGATGAGCCCGCGCAGGTCCCCGTCGGTGACGGTGAACGGCAGCTCCCGCTGACCCAGTTCGTGCTGGGCCGCGACCTTCCGCAGCAGTCGCGCCACGGACCGCTCCAGGTTCCGTACGCCCGCCTCGCGCGTGTACTCACCGGCGAGCTTGCGCAGCGCGCTCTCGTCGAGGACGACCTCGTCGGCGTCGAGCCCGGCCCGCTCCAGCTGCCGGGGCAGCAGGTGGTCCCGGGCGATGACGACCTTCTCGTCCTCGGTGTAGCCGTCCAGCCGGACCAGCTCCATGCGGTCGAGCAGGGCCTCGGGGATCGCCTCCAGCACGTTGGCGGTGGCGAGGAAGACGACGTCGCTCAGGTCCAGCTCGACCTCCAGGTAGTGGTCCCGGAAGGTATGGTTCTGCGCGGGGTCGAGGACCTCCAGCAGCGCCGCCGCCGGGTCGCCCCGGAAGTCGGAGCCCACCTTGTCGATCTCGTCGAGCAGGACGACGGGGTTCATGGACCCGGCTTCCTTGATGGCGCGGACGATGCGCCCGGGGAGCGCCCCGACGTATGTACGCCGGTGCCCGCGGATCTCCGCCTCGTCCCGCACACCGCCGAGCGCGACCCGGACGAACTTGCGCCCCATGGCGTGCGCCACGGACTCACCGAGGCTGGTCTTGCCGACGCCGGGCGGCCCGACGAGCGCGAGCACGGCACCGCCGCGCCGCCCGCCGACGACACCGAGGCCCCGATCGGCCCGCCGCTTGCGCACCGCGAGGTACTCGGTGATGCGCTCCTTCACGTCCTCCAGCCCGGCGTGCTCGGCGTCGAGGACACCCTTCGCGCCCTGGATGTCGTACGCGTCCTCGGTCCGCTCGTTCCACGGCAGTTCGAGCACGGTGTCGAGCCAGGTGCGGATCCAGCCGCCCTCGGGCGACTGGTCGCTGGACCGCTCCAGCTTGTCGACCTCCTTGAGCGCGGCCTCCCGTACGGCCTCCGGCAGGTCGGCGGCCTCGACGCGCGCCCGGTAGTCGTCGGACTCCTCGCCGTCCTTCTCGCCGTTCAGCTCGCGCAGCTCCTTGCGGACGGCTTCGAGCTGACGCCGCAGCAGGAACTCGCGCTGCTGCTTGTCGACGCCCTCCTGGACGTCCTTGGCGATGGTCTCGGCGACGTCCTGCTCGGCGAGGTGGTCGCGCAGCAGCTGGGTGGCGAGCTTCAGCCGGGCGACGGGGTCGGCGGTCTCCAGGAGCTGGATCTTCTGCTCGACGGTGAGGAAGGGCGAGTAGCCGGAGTTGTCGGCGAGTGCGGAGACGTCGTCGATGGCCTGCACCCGGTCCACGACCTGCCAGGCGCCGCGCTTGCGCAGCCAGCTGGTGGCAAGGGCCTTGTACTCCTTGACAAGTTCGACGACCTGCCCGGGCAGCGGCTCCGGCACACTGTCGTCGATGCGGGTGCCCTCGACCCACAGGGCGGCACCGGGCCCGGTGGTCCCGGCCCCGATCCGCACGCGCCCTATGGCGCGGATCAGCGCTCCCGGATCCCCGTCCGCCAGCCGTCCGACCTGCTCGACGGTCCCGAGCACGCCGGTGCTCGCGTAGGTCCCGTCGATCCGCGGCACCAGCAGCACCTTCGGCTTCCCGGGTTCGGCGCGCGCGGCCGCCTGCGCGGCCTCCACCGCGGCGCGTACGTCGGTGTCATTGAGGTCCAGCGGCACCACCATCCCCGGCAGCACGACCTCCTCGTCGAGCGGCAGCACGGGCAGGGTGAGCGGTGCGGACGTCGATGCCATGATCTCTCCCTCGGCAGTCAAGTTGAGCTATGCCGACTCAATGCAGGTGAGCCGTGGAATGTTCCCCGAGACGACATCCGTTCGCTGTGGGCGATCACGACTACCTCTGCCGGTGGCCAAACGTGAGGCCCACGCCACACGCCCACCCTTACGTAATACCCTTATCGCCATCTCGGCCATTACAAGGATCGCGGGGGTCAGCGTGGACGGAATCGTGCGGGCGTGGGTCGACGGATGGGTCGCCTCGCGGGGAGCGGCGCCTCCGGTGGTCGAACCGTGGGGCTTCACCATCGACATGGGCCTGGCCCATCACGTCACCCGCCACGTCTTCTCGGCGACGCACGACGAGGTGGAGGAGGGGACGGTGCGGAAAGTGGCGGACTCCGTCACCGGGGCCGGCACCTGGCTCAAGGTCTTCACGGACGCGCCGACGGTGACCTCGTGGCTCGGCGAGGGCTGGTGGATCGACCCCGACCCCGGCTATCTCATGTCCCTGCGCCTGGAGCCCGACGAGCCCCAGCAGTCCCAGGAGCCCCAGGAGCCCCAGGCCGCCGTGCCCGACGGCTACCGGCTGCGTACCTGGTCGCGCGGTGGCGTGACCCGGGTGATGGTCGCGGCGCCGGACGGTTCCCTGGCGGCCCGCGGCCAGATCGCCCCGACCGGCGCGACAGCGGTCGTCGACCAGATAGAGACGTCCCCGGACCACCGCCGCCGCGGCCTCGGCACCCTCGTCATGCGCACCCTCGCCCGGGCCGCCCTCGAACAGGGCGCGGAGACGGGCGTCCTGGCCGGCACACCGGACGGCCGGGCCCTGTACGAGTCACTGGGCTGGACGGTGCGGGCCCCACTGACCAGCGCGAAGTTCACCGGCCGACCCTGAGCCACGGCACTCGAGCCGCCACCGCCGCACCACCGGCCACATCGCCACCCCGATCGCCAGCGACAGCAGATGCCCCCAGTTGGTCATCGGGTCCGAGAAGGTGAGCAGGTCGTCCACCAGCATCCCGCCGAAGCCCAGCAGCAGGGGCCACCGCAGCCACGGCGGCAAGAGGCCCGCCAACGCGCCCGCGCTCGCGGCCACTCCGAAGCTGATGCCGTAGTCGAGGCGGTGGAGGGAGCTGTCGGGGAGGTGGCCTGCCAGGACGGCGAAGCCCACCGGGACCTCCGTGGCGAGGGTGGCGAGGACATGGCCCAGCAGGAACACACCGGCCGTGCGCCACCCGCCGATCCGGCGTTCCAGCGCGGTCAGCACCAGCAGGAAGGCGAGGGCGTACAGCGAGCCGACCCCGCCCGCGACCCACACCGCGCTCGCGAGCAGCACCAGCGCCGGGGTCCGGACCAGATGCGCCACATCCGTACTGGAGCCCTGATGCAGGGCGTGCACCAGGGCCGGGTCTGCGTACTCGGCGACGAGGGAGGTCATCACGAGGACGGTGGCGTAGAAGAAGGTGAAGGGCGTACCGACGGGGGTGGGGAGCAGCCGCGAGGGGCGCGGGAACGGCGTGCGCCGACGCCAGGAGGACGCGCCCCCGGAGGACTCACGCCAGGAGGACTCACGCCAGGAGGAGACACGCCGGGAGGAGATTCGCCGGGAGGAGACACGCCGGGAGGAGATTCGCCAGGAGGAAAGCGGCCTGGCGTACACCCCGGGCGCCTCGGATTCCCCTACACGCGCCCCGGGTTCGACCACGCACACCCCGGGTTCCGCCGCCCCAGGTCCCACCACGTCCACCCCGACGTCCGGGGCCTCCGCCGGTGCCCGCTCCGGCGCCCCACCGAGTGCCGCGCCAGGCTGCCGCGGGATGCCGTCGAGGACGGGCCCCGCGGTCTCCACACTCTCGGCGGCATCCAAGGTGAGGTGCTCCTTCCGTTTCCCCTCACCCTCGACGCCCCGGTACGCCCTTGTCTGTGACCCCCGCCACCCGAAACGCGATTCACAGCAAGCCGACAGCTCCGCCTCCCCGGGCCTTCCGTCGGCCCGCTACGAGCCCTCCGCCCCGATCTCCCTCCGCACCCGCTCCACATACGCCCGGAACCGGCCCACCATGTCGAACCCCTCAGGATCCAGCACCCACTGGATCTGCAGCCCGTCCATCACCGCGGCCAGCTCCTGCGCCACGGCCACGACGTCCGTACCGGCCCGCAGTTCACCGCTGTCCACCCCGCGCCGCAGCACTCCGGACAGGGTGCCCACCACCTCGGCGTACCGCTCGACGAAGTACGCGTGGGCGGGATGACCGGGGTCACCGGCCTCGGCGGCCAGGACGTTGAACATCCGAGTGCGGCCCAGCCGCGCGCTGTTGTACTCGGCGAGCCGCACGAGCGCCGTGAACATCTGGGCCGCCGACTCGAACTCCCGTGAGAAGAACCGCTCCCGGTCGCTTTCGTCCATGCGTTCCAGGACCTGGACGAGCAGGTCCTCCTTACTGCGGAAGTGATGCAGCAGCCCGCCCTGGGTGATGCCGACGTCGCCGGCGATCCGGGCCAACGAGGAGGCGTGGAAGCCCCGCTGGGCGAAGTGCTCGACAGCCGCGTCGAGAATGCGCAGCCGCCGCTCGTCCCCGACGGCGTACGTACCCCGCGCGCCGGAGCCCTCCGGCTCACGCCCTGCGGAGCCGTCGGCCCCCTCCGACCTCCGGTTCCGCACCATGCCCGCCACCCTAGCCCGCACCACGCGGCCTCAAGAGCCCTTAACGAACCGACGGTTACACGAGTCAACGACCTCTTCTTTCAAGCCATGTGCCGCGTGAGAGTGGCCACTTGTCCAAAACCTAGTACCCACTCGGCTTTGCTGCTTCCCTGAACGGGCCGCTCCCTGAACGGGCCTGCGCGGCAACGCCGCCGCCCTCGTCCCCCCTCCCCCAGGAACTGCCGGATGCCCACAGCCCCGTACCGCGACCCGAGCCGCCCCGTCGACGAACGAGTGGAGGACCTCCTGGCCCGGATGACCCTCGCGGAGAAGGCGGGTCAGCTCTTCCACACGAGGGTGACGATGAACGGCGACGGGACGCTCGCCGAGACGACCGACGGGCCGTTCCTCCGGCAGGGCACCACGGAACTGGTCGTGGACGGCCGCCTGACCCACTTCAACCTCGTGGGCCGCCACGGGATTCGGGAGACGGCGGAATGGGTCAACCGGCTCCAGGCCCTCGCGGCCGACACGCGACTGGGCATCCCGGTCACCCTCTCCACCGACCCGCGCCACTCGTTCACCGACAACCCGGGCGCCTCCTTCACCTCCGGCGCCTCCTTCGGCTCCGGCACCTTCTCGGCCTGGCCCGCGCCCCTGGGCCTGGCCGCGATCGGCGACCCGGACCTGGTGGAGAAGTTCGGCGACACCGTCCGCCGCGAGTACCTCGCCGTCGGCTTCCGCGTCGCGCTGCACCCGCAGATCGACCTCAGCACCGAGCCCGGACCATCTCGCCGGGCCGGCTCCTTCGGCTCGTCCGCCGAGGTCGCGAGCGCACTGGTCCGGGCGTTCGTACGCGGCCTCCAGGGCCCCCGGCTCGGCCCGCGTTCGGTCGCCGCCATGGTCAAGCACTTCCCCGGCTGCGGCACAACGCACGACCACCACCTCGCGCCCTTCCGGGCCGCCGTCGAGGCCGGATGCGCGCAGCTGATGCCGCCCACCGGCGTGTCGCGCGAACGCCTCGGCTTCGACGGCGTCGTCCGCGCCGACTGGGGCCTGCTCACCCACGCGCCCACCGGCGGCGAACCGCATGTAACCCACGCCACCGTCAGCGAACGCGCCGCGAAGGCCCTGGACGCGGGCGCCGACCAGTTCGGCGGCGAACAGTGCCCGGAGGTGATCGTCGAACTGGTCCGCTCCGGCCGGATCACTCAGGAGCGCGTCGACGCCTCCGTCCGCCGCCTCCTGCGCGAGAAGTTCGTCCTCGGCCTCTTCGAGCGGCGGTACGTCGACCCGAACCGCGCCGAGGAGACCGTCGGCGCCGGTGAGTTCACCGCCCTCGGCGAGGCCGCCCAGCGCCGCTCGCTCACCGTCCTGACCAACCACTCCCTCCTCCCGCTGACCGACCGCCCGAACCTGTACGTCGAGGGAGTGGCCGCGCAGACGGCGTCCCTGTACGGCAATGTCGTGGCCGACCCGGCCCACGCGGACGTGGCCGTACTGCGGCTGCGCACGCCCTACGAGGCGCGGCTGACGGAGATCCTGGCGCTGCCGACGGCCGTGCCCACCCTGGTCTGCGTCAACCTGGAACGGTCCGCCGTACTCCCGGAGATCGCCGCGAAGGCCGCCGCGCTCGTCGTCGACTACGGAGCCTCGGACACGGCCCTGCTCGACGTGGCCTTCGGCCGGGCCCGCGCGGAGGGCCGACTGCCCTTCGCACTCCCGCGTTCCATTCCCGTGGGCGAGGCGACGTCCTGCCCAAACGCCCCGAACGACACCGAGGACTCGGTCTTCCCGTACGGCCACGGCCTGTCGCTCTGACGTCCCGCAGGGCGACTGAAGTCCCGCCCGGCGCGCCGAAATTCGGCCGCCCACTCCCCGCTGACACGTAAGGATGGGCGGATGCTACCCATCACCGACGAACCCGAAGTCATCGACCGGCGCGAAGGCCCCTACGGCGAAGTGGTGCTGCGGCGGCACGGAAAGCTGTTGCAGATCATCGCCAACGGGTGCTTCCTGATGGACACCTCGGACGGCCGCTCGGAACGGCTGCTGGTCGACGCCGCCCTCAACACCCTGGACACCCTGGAGACCGTGGACGGCCGTTCTCGGCCAAGTGTGCTCATCGGGGGCCTGGGCGTCGGCTTCTCCCTCGCCCACGCCGCCGCCAACCCGCGCTGGGAAACGATCACAGTTGTCGAACGCGAACCCTCCGTCATCGCCTGGCACCGCGCCGGACCGCTGGCCGAGGTGTCCGCCGGGGCCCTCGCCGACCCCCGTACGGAGATCGTGGAAGCCGATCTCGTCGAGTACGTCAATGAGACTTCCGCCACGTTCGACGCGCTCTGCCTGGACATCGACAACGGACCTGACTGGACCGTCTCCGAGAGCAACGACAGCCTCTACTCGCCGACCGGACTGGCAAGCTGCGCAAGGGTGTTGAGGCCAGGTGGGGTGCTTGCCGTGTGGTCGGCCCAGCCATCTGCGGAATTCGAGGAAACCTTGGGGAATGCCGGGTTCCAACAGGTGCGTACCGAAGAGATCCCGGTTGCCCGAGGAGTTCCGGACGTGGTGCACCTCGCGGTCCGACCTGGATAGCCCTGGTGCGGTGACTGCCCGTACCCTGCTTGCCTGACGCCGATCATTCAAGCGTCAATCGCAGTCATGCGCAGCCATGCGTAGTCAAGGGATCACCCCACGGATTCCGGAAAGCAACACAGGGGCGGGCGATGGAGCAGACACACACCACCCACAACAGCGCCACGGCGACGCCGGGCGCACAGCGCCGCGTGCTCGTGGTCGAGGACGACCCGACGATCGTCGACGCCATCGCGGCCCGCCTGCGCGCCGAGGGTTTCGTCGTGCAGACCGCGTCCGACGGACCGGCCGCGGTGGACACGGCGGAGGCCTGGCAGCCCGACCTGCTGATCCTCGACATCATGCTGCCCGGCTTCGACGGCCTGGAGGTGTGCAGGCGCGTCCAGGCCCAGCGGCCCGTCCCCGTGCTGATGCTCACCGCCCGGGACGACGAGACGGACATGCTGGTCGGGCTCGGCGTCGGCGCCGACGACTACATGACCAAGCCGTTCTCCATGCGTGAGCTGGCCGCGCGCGTGCACGTCCTGCTGCGCCGGGTGGAGCGGGCCGCGCTGGCCGCGACCACGCCTCGCTCGGGCATCCTGCGCCTCGGCGAGCTGGAGATCGACCACGCGCAGCGCCGTGTCCGGGTGCGCAGCGAGGACGTGCACCTCACGCCCACCGAGTTCGACCTGCTCGTATGTCTCGCGAACACCCCGCGTGCCGTACTCTCGCGCGAGCAGCTGCTCGCCGAGGTGTGGGACTGGGCGGACGCGTCCGGGACGCGGACCGTGGACAGCCACATCAAGGCGCTGCGGCGGAAGATCGGCGCGGAGCGGATCCGCACGGTGCACGGTGTGGGGTACGCCCTGGAGACCCCGAATCCCTGACCCCGTGCCCGCACCGCGTGCGCGGCAGGATCCACACAGGCGCGCAGGTACGTCGGTACGTAGGCACAGGGGGCTGGTGGCGTGATGAGCGGAGTCGGTGACCCGAGGTCCCGGAACCGGGGTCCCGGTGGTGCGCAGTCGCGGAAGGGCGCGAGCCCGCTCGGCGGCGTGCGCCCCTTCTCGATCAAGACGAAGCTGGGCGCGCTCGTCGTCATCTCGGTCCTGATCACCACCGGTCTGTCGATGATCGCGGTGCACACCAAGACGGAGCTGCGCTTCATCACGGTGTTCTCGATGATCGCCACACTCCTGATAACGCAGTTCGTGGCGCATTCGCTCACCGCGCCCCTGGACGAGATGAACGCGGTCGCCCGGTCCATCTCGCGCGGCGACTACACCCGCCGGGTCAGTGAGAACCGGCGGGACGAGCTGGGCGACCTCGCCCACACGATCAATCTCATGGCGGACGAGCTGGAGGCCCAGGACCGCCAGCGCAAGGAACTCGTGGCGAACGTCTCCCACGAGCTCCGTACGCCCATCGCGGGCCTGCGCGCGGTCCTGGAGAACATCGTCGACGGCGTCACCCAGGCCGATCCCGAGACGATGCGTACGGCCCTGAAGCAGACGGAGCGCCTGGGCCGGCTGGTGGAGACCCTCCTCGACCTCTCCCGCCTGGACAACGGCGTCGTCCCGCTGCGCCGCCGCCGCTTCGAGGTCTGGCCATACCTCTCGGGCGTCCTCAAGGAGGCCCAGATGGTCTCCTCGGCCCGCGGCGGCATCGCCTCGGACTCCGGCAAGCACACACGGACGGACGTGCACCTGCACCTGGACGTGCACCCGCCGGAGCTGACGGCGAACGCGGACCCGGAGCGCATCCACCAGGTCGTCGCCAACCTCATCGACAACGCGGTCAAGCACAGCCCGGCGCACGGCCGCGTCACGGTGAAGGCCCGGCGGGGGCCCGCCCCGGAGTCGCTGGAGCTGGAGGTCCTGGACGAGGGCCCCGGCATCCCCGAATCCGAGTGGCACCGCGTCTTCGAACGCTTCAACCGAGGCGCGGTGAGCTCCCCCCACGGCCCCGGCAGCGACGGCGGCACCGGCCTGGGCCTCGCCATCGCCCGCTGGGCGGTCGACCTCCACGGCGGCCGCATCGGAGTAGCCGAATCCCCCAAGGGCTGCCGAATCCAGGTAGCCCTCCCAGGCCTCCCCCCAAAACCCCAGGGCCCAGCAACCACCTAGGGGGTCTGGGGGCGCAGCCCCCAGGGACAGGATGGGACGGGTAGGGGCGGCGGGGGCGGAAAAATCCCGCGATACCCACATCCCGCCTGGCTGAATCCCCCCACCATTGCCAGATATCGCTCATCCTCCCGGGGCTTACATCTTCCCCAAGTTGACGTAAAGTTCGAACCGGAGCCACAAGATCCATGACAGATCCGCCCAGCCGGACACGTGTGATCAGGTGCGTTCGAGCAGAGGGCCGCGTACACATCCCCGCAGGCCCCACCCGACGCATGCCCGGCCCCCACCCCCCACCCCCCTTTCAGACCGGAACCACGCTTGTTTCCCGCCATTTCCACCCCCGAAACACGCATTCCGATGTGACTTACGCGACGAAGAGCGGACTCGGCCTGACCTTCCCGGCCACGGGGGCGTAGCCTTAATTCCCGCTGTCCATCACCTTGTGAAGCGGAAGAGGGCGGTTGCCGCCGTGTCGCCACAGTCCCCCAGTAACTCGAGCATCTCGACCGACGCAGACCAAGCGGGTAAGAACCCCGCCGCGGCCTTCGGTCCGAACGAGTGGCTCGTCGACGAGATCTATCAGCAGTACCTCCAGGACCCGAATTCGGTAGACCGAGCCTGGTGGGACTTCTTCGCCGACTACAAGCCAGGCGCAGCTGCCGCCTCGGCTCCGGCAAGCTCTGCGGCCACGGGGCCCGCAGCGACCACCACACCCGCGGCCCCCGCCGCCCCGGCCCAGGCCGCACCCGCCGCCCCGGCCGCACCCGCCCCGGCTGCCCCGAAGCCCGCCGCCGCTGCCCCGGCCCCCGCGAAGCCCGCGGCCGCCGCGCCCGCGCCGGCCAAGCCAAAGGCCGCCGCCCCGGCGAAGCAGCCGGCTCCCGCCGCTGCCGCCGCCGAGGGCCCGGAGCTGATCACGCTGCGCGGCCCGGCCGCCGCGGTCGCGAAGAACATGAACGCCTCCCTGGAGCTGCCCACGGCCACGTCCGTGCGCGCGGTCCCGGTGAAGCTGCTGTTCGACAACCGCATCGTCATCAACAACCACCTGAAGCGCGCCCGGGGCGGGAAGATCTCCTTCACGCACCTGATCGGCTACGCGATGGTGCAGGCCATCAAGACGATGCCGTCGATGAACTGGCACTACGCGGAGAAGGACGGGAAGCCCACCCTCGTCAAGCCGCCGCACGTCAACTTCGGCCTCGCCATCGACCTGGTGAAGCCCAACGGCGACCGCCAGCTGGTCGTCGCGGGCATCAAGAAGGCCGAGACGCTGAACTTCTTCGAGTTCTGGCAGGCCTACGAGGACATCGTCCGCCGCGCCCGTGACGGCAAGCTGACGATGGACGACTTCACCGGTGTCACGGTCTCCCTGACCAACCCCGGCGGCCTCGGCACCGTCCACTCCGTGCCCCGCCTGATGCCCGGTCAGTCGGTCATCATGGGCGTCGGCTCCATGGACTACCCGGCCGAGTTCCAGGGCACGTCCCAGGACACCCTGAACAAGCTGGGCATCTCGAAGGTCATGACCCTGACCTCGACGTACGACCACCGGGTCATCCAGGGCGCCGCCTCCGGCGAGTTCCTGCGGATCGTCGCGAACTTCCTCCTCGGCGAGGGCGGTTTCTACGACGACATCTTCGAGGCCCTGCGCATCCCCTACGAGCCGGTCCGCTGGCTCAAGGACATCGACGCCTCCCACGACGACGACGTCACGAAGGCCGCCCGGGTCTTCGAGCTGATCCACTCCTACCGGGTCCGCGGCCACGTCATGGCCGACACCGACCCGCTGGAGTACCGCCAGCGCAAGCACCCCGACCTGGACATCACCGAGCACGGGCTCACCCTGTGGGACCTGGAGCGCGAGTTCGCGGTCGGCGGCTTCTCGGGCAAGTCCCTGATGAAGCTCCGCGACATCCTCGGCGTCCTGCGCGACTCGTACTGCCGTACGACCGGCGTCGAGTTCATGCACATCCAGGACCCGAAGCAGCGCCGCTGGATCCAGGACCGCATCGAGCGTCCGCACAGCAAGCCGGAGCGCGAGGAGCAGCTGCGCATCCTGCGCCGGCTGAACGCGGCGGAGGCCTTCGAGACCTTCCTGCAGACCAAGTACGTCGGCCAGAAGCGCTTCAGCCTCGAAGGCGGCGAGTCGGTCATCCCGCTGCTCGACGCGGTCATCGACAGCGCGGCGGAGTCCCGTCTCGACGAGGTCGTCATCGGCATGGCCCACCGCGGCCGGCTGAACGTCCTCGCGAACATCGTCGGCAAGTCGTACGCGCAGATCTTCCGCGAGTTCGAGGGCAACCTCGACCCGAAGTCGATGCACGGCTCCGGCGACGTGAAGTACCACCTGGGCGCCGAGGGCACCTTCACGGGCCTCGACGGCGAGCAGATCAAGGTCAGCCTGGTCGCGAACCCCTCGCACCTGGAGGCCGTGGACCCGGTCCTGGAGGGCGTCGCGCGCGCCAAGCAGGACATCATCAACAAGGGCGGCACCGACTTCACGGTCCTGCCGGTGGCCCTCCACGGCGACGCGGCCTTCGCGGGCCAGGGCGTGGTGGCCGAGACCCTGAACATGTCGCAGCTGCGCGGCTACCGCACCGGCGGCACGGTCCACATCGTCATCAACAACCAGGTCGGCTTCACCGCGGCCCCCGAGTCCTCGCGTTCCTCGATGTACGCGACGGACGTGGCCCGCATGATCGAGGCCCCGATCTTCCACGTGAACGGCGACGACCCGGAGGCGGTCGTGCGCGTCGCACGCCTGGCCTTCGAGTTCCGCCAGGCGTTCAACAAGGACGTGGTGATCGACCTCATCTGCTACCGCCGCCGCGGTCACAACGAGTCGGACAACCCGGCCTTCACCCAGCCGCTGATGTACGACCTGATCGACAAGAAGCGCTCGGTGCGCAAGCTCTACACCGAGTCCCTCATCGGTCGCGGCGACATCACCCTGGAAGAGGCCGAGCAGGCGCTGCAGGACTACCAGGGTCAGCTGGAGAAGGTCTTCACCGAGGTTCGCGAGGCCACCTCGCAGCCGGTGTCCGGCGAGATCCACGACCCGCAGGACGGCTTCCCGGTCGCGGTGAACACCGCGATCACGGCGGAGACCGTCAAGCGCATCGCCGAGTCCCAGGTCAACGTCCCGGACCACATCACCGCCCACCCGCGTCTGCTGCCGCAGCTGCAGCGCCGGGCGGCCATGGTCGAGGACGGCACGATCGACTGGGGCATGGGCGAGACCCTCGCGGTCGGCTCCCTCCTCCTGGAGGGCACCCCGGTCCGGCTGGCCGGCCAGGACTCGCAGCGCGGCACCTTCGGCCAGCGTCACGCGGTGATCATCGACCGTGAGACGGGCGAGGAGTTCACGCCGCTGATGTACCTCTCCGAGGACCAGGCGCGGCTGAACGTCTACAACTCCCTGCTCTCCGAGTACGCGGCGATGGGCTTCGAGTACGGCTACTCGCTCGCCCGTCCCGAGTCCCTGGTGATGTGGGAGGCCCAGTTCGGCGACTTCGTCAACGGCGCCCAGACGGTCGTGGACGAGTTCATCTCGTCGGCGGAGCAGAAGTGGGGCCAGACGTCCGGCGTCACCCTGCTCCTCCCGCACGGCTACGAGGGCCAGGGCCCGGACCACTCGTCCGCCCGCCCGGAGCGCTTCCTCCAGATGTGCGCGCAGAACAACATGACGGTCGCCATGCCGACCTCGCCGTCGAACTACTTCCACCTCCTGCGGTGGCAGGTGCACAACCCGCACCACAAGCCGCTGGTCGTCTTCACCCCTAAGTCGATGCTGCGCCTGAAGGCCGCCGCGTCGAAGGCGGAGGAGTTCACGAGCGGCGAGTTCCGCCCGGTCATCGGCGACAGCTCGGTCGACGCGAACGCGGTCAAGAAGGTCGTCTTCTGCGCCGGCAAGGTCTACTACGACCTGGAGGCCGAGCGGCAGAAGCGCGGCGCCACGGACACGGCGATCATCCGCATCGAGCGCCTCTACCCCCTCCCCGGGGCCGAGGTCCAGGCGGAGGTCAACAAGTACCCGAACGCCGAGAAGTACCTGTGGGCCCAGGAGGAGCCTGCGAACCAGGGTGCCTGGCCGTTCATCGCCCTCAACCTGATCGACCACCTCGACCTCGCGGTCGGCGCGGACGTCCCCCACGGCGAGCGTCTGCGGCGCATCTCCCGCCCGCACGGGTCCTCCCCGGCGGTCGGCTCGGCGAAGCGCCACCAGGCCGAGCAGGAGCAGTTGGTGCGTGAGGTGTTCGAGGCGTAACAGCGCCCGAAGACCGCACACCACCGGGCCGTACCCCCTCGTCGGGGGTGCGGCCCGGCCGTTTTCCCGCACTTATCCTTGACCCATGTACTTCACGGACCGTGGCATCGAGGAACTGGAGAAGCGGCGTGGCGAGGAGGAGGTCACGTTCGAGTGGCTCGCCGAGCAGCTGCGGACCTTCGTGGACCTGAATCCGGACTTCGAGGTGCCGGTGGAGCGCCTGGCCACGTGGCTGGCGCGGCTGGACGACGACGACGAGGACGAGTAGCGGTTCCTCCGACGGACACGACGGAATTTGTCGCGTGGCCTCGCTCAGTCGCGCGGGTGGGCCAGGTCGTAGAGCAGGCCGAGGGTGCCGTGAGCGATCAGGAGGCCGCCAGCGACGAGCCAGCCGGGGCTGCGGCGGTGCAGGCCCCAGCCGGTGAGCGGGAGGCCCGCGAGAAGTTGGGCGGTGGCCAGGGCGCGTGCCCTGGGGGTACCGGCCCAGGGAAGCCACGGGCCCAGGCGGCCCCGTTCGAGGGCGTCGAGTTCCGTGCGAACCGCCCCGCGCCAGCCGGTCCACTCGATGCGCTGGACGCCGGGCTGGACACGGGCGACCTCACGGAGCCGGTCGGCGGGTTCGCCCGGGGTGAGGCCGGCGGGGAGTGAGACTCCCGTGCGGGCGAGGACGGCGAGCAGGCCCAGCAGGCGGGCGCGGACATCGGCGGCCGGGTCGGGCTTGGTGAGGTCGTCCAGGGACTCCACGTCCAGGACCGGGTCCAGCCCCAGGCGGGCGGCGAAGGTGCGCATCGCCTCGTCCTCACCGGCCGGGGTGCCGTTCGCGAGCCACACGTAACCGACGGTGCGGCGGAATCCGGCGGCGAGGGTGTATCCGCCGCGGTCGGCGTCCCACCACAGGGCGAGGACGGGCCACGGGACGCCCACGGCCAGGGCGGTCGCCCAGCCGGTGAGGACCCGGTCGACCAGTTCCCCGCCGTGCGACCAGGGCTTTCCCTCCGGTACGAGCGCCGTCCACTCCGGACCGGCGGGGACGAGCAGCATGCGTTCGCGCAGCAGCTGGGCGACGGGGGCGACGGAGTCGGGATCCGCCCGGCAGAGCAGGAGCGCGCCGGGTGCGGGGGCGGGCCGGGGGCCACGGGATCCCTGGGAACGTTCCGTCGACATGCCTCCACGCTAGGCCGATTTGCCCAGGAACATCCCTGCGGGATCACCAATACGGGTGTCTTGACTTTCCGACACCGCGATATATCGTGAATTACGTGAGACGCGATAGTGCGTGTCTGGCGTGTTCTGGTGTGTTCTGTTGTGTCGGGTCTGTCGAGGAGGTCAGCACCATGTCCGAGTGGTCCGTCGCCGAGCCGCGAAAGCTCACGTTCGACGAGCCGGTGACGGCACTGCACGTGCGCGTCGTCAACGGAACGGTGAACGTCGTGGGCACCGACGAGGGTTCCGCCCGTCTGGAGGTGGCCGACGTCGAGGGCCCACCGCTGACGGTGACGCAGAAGGACGGCACCCTGACCGTGGCCTACGACGACCTGCCCTGGAAGGGCTTCCTGAAGTGGCTCGACCGCAAGGGCTGGCGGCGCAACGTCCTGGTGTCGCTCGCCGTCCCGACGGGCACCCGGGTCGAGGTGGGCGTGGTGGGTGCCACGGCCGTCGTGTCCGGGCTGGGCGGGCGTACGGAGGTGAAGGGCGTCTCGGGCGACACCACGCTGGTCGGTCTGTCGGGCCCCGTGCGCGCCACGACGGTCTCGGGCAGCGTGGAGGCGCAGGCCCTCACGGGCGATCTACGGCTCAGCTCCGTCTCCGGGGACCTGACCGTCATAGAGGGCTCCTGCCCCACCGTGAAGGCCGACTCGGTGAGCGGCGCCATCATCCTCGACCTCGACCCCATGGGCGGCCCCACCGACATCGGCCTCAGCAGTGTCTCCGGCGAGATCGCCATCCGCCTCCCCCACCCCGCCGACGCCGAGGTGGAGGCCAACACGGCCAGCGGCACCATCTCCAACGCCTTCGACGACCTCCGTGTCAGCGGTCCCTGGGGCGCCCACAAAGTCACCGGGCGCCTCGGCCCGGGCAACGGCCGCCTCAAGGCCACGACGATCTCCGGCTCCATCGCCCTCCTGCGCAGGCCACCGTCGGAGGACGAGCCGTGGGACGATCTCGACTCCCCCGCTGCGGCCGGAACGACCGCTGACAGGACCGCTGACACGATCGCCGACGCGACCGACGGCACGACCGCCGACAGGACCGCTGACGCGACCGACGGCACGACCTCTCGCACGACCGACAAGAAGGTGCTCTAATGCCTCCCGTCTTCGCCCACGGACGCCTGCGGCTGTATCTGCTGAAGCTGCTGGACGAGGCGCCGCGCCACGGCTACGAGGTGATCCGACTGCTGGAGGAGCGCTTCCAGGGCCTGTACGCGCCCTCGGCCGGCACCGTCTACCCCCGCCTGGCCAAGCTGGAGGCCGAGGGCCTGGTCACCCACACCACCGAGGGCGGCCGCAAGGTCTACGCGATCACCGACGCGGGCCGCGCCGAACTGGCCGATCGCAGCGGGGAGTTGGCCGACCTGGAGCTGGAGATCCGGGAGTCGGTCGCGGAGCTGGCCGCCGAGATCCGGGCCGATGTCCGGGGCGCGGCGGGCGACCTGCGCCGTGAGATGCGGGCGGCGGCCTCCGAGGCCCGCAGGGGCGGCGGGGAGGGGTCCCCGCCCGGGGCGGCCGGGGAGTACGCCGACAACGAGTCCTGGCGGGCCGCGAAGGAGGAGATGCGCCGCGTCAAGCAGGAGTGGAAGGAGCAGGCCCGCCGCGCGAAGGACGAGAGTCGACGGGCCCGGGAGGAGGCCCAGCGTGCCCGCCGCCAGGCCAAGGAGGCCCAGGAGCACGCCCGCACTCAGGCGCAGGAGGAGTTGCAGCGCATCGCCAAGCGGGTCCAGGACCACGTCCAGGACCACTTCACACGGGGTGACTGGCCGACGGGGGTCCGCGAGGGCCTGACCGAGCTGGCCAAGGAGTTCGGCGAGTTCGGGAAGGACTTCGGAAAGGAGTTCGGCAAGGACTTCGGCTTCGGACGGACGGGGGCGGAGCCCGGCTCGGGAGCGGCCGACGCGGACGACGGTACGGGGGCCGGGGACACCTCGGCCAAGGCCCGGACGGCCACCGTCGGCGGGGAGCCCGAGTACTCGACCACCCCCGAGGGCTTCCCGGCCGACTACGAGCCCGCCTGGGTGCACGAGACGCCCACCGGCGATCCGTCCCGCGACCTCGACCGTCTCCTGGACCGCTTCCGCGACGACATCCGCGACGCGGCCCGCGACCACGGCGTGACGGAGGACCAACTCCGTGACGCCCGCCGCCACCTGTCGACGGCGGCGGCGCACATCGGGGTGATACTGCGAGCGCCCAGGGGGTGAACCGGTGAGCCGAGAGGGTGCACGGCCCTCTCAGCCCGCCTCGGCCTCCCCCGCCCCATAGAGAACGCGCTCCAGCGCCTCGTACGTCACCCCATGGTCCGCGAGGACCTCGGCCGGGACCCCGGGGCGGGTGGTGAGGGCGAGGAGGAGATGCTCGTCGCCGATGCGGCGGTCGCGGTGGGCGTGGGCGGTGCGGAGGGAGCGGGTGAGGACGTCCTTGGCATCGCGGGTGAAGGGACGATGCCCCGACGACCGACGCCGCCGACCTGCCCCGCCCGACTCCAACGCCCCCACCCCGTGGGCCTCTTCGACGCGGGAGACGATCTGCGAGAGGTCGATGCCGAGGTCGGAGAGGGCGTCCGTGTCCGCACGGGAGAGGCCGCCCCGGCGGCGGGCTTCGGCGAGGGCCCGCGCGACGGAGTCACAGCGTTCGCCCTCGGCGAGCCCGAGCGCGCCCAGGGCGAACGAGGCACGACTGGCCTTCCTGTCCAGCAGGGAGAGAAGCAGATGCTCCTCTGTCACCTCCCCCGCACGGGCACGTTCGGCCTGCTCGACCGCGCCCAGCACCACGGCCCGCGCATCCTTGGTGAACCGCTCGAACATCAATGCCTCCCGTGCTTCTTGTGGACGGCCTGCCTGCTGACACCGAGTTCCGCGGCGATCTCCTGCCACGACCAGCCCTGATTGCGCGCGCTGCGCACCTGTACCGACTCCAACTGCTCCAGCAGCCTCCGCAGCGCGGCGACGGCCCGCAGTCCGATCCGGGGGTCACGGTCGCCCGCGCGCTCGGCGAGATCCGTTGCTTCGGTCATATTGTCAACTTACGTTGACGCGCCCGGTCGCGTCAACCCCGGTTGACATGGCGACGGCCGGCCCGGGGGTCCGGGCCGGCCGTCGCCATACCGAGAGAACGGAAGCCGTCAGGGGCTGGTGAGCACGATCTTGCCGAACTGGTCGCCCGCCGCCAGGCGTTCGAAGCCCTCGCGGGCGCGGTCCAGGGGCAGCACCTCGTCGATGACGGGGCGGACACCGGTCGTGGCACAGAAGGAGAGGAGGTCCTCCAGCTCGTCCTTGGTCCCCATCGTGGAGCCGACGACCTTGAGTTCGAGGAAGAAGATGCGGGTCAGTTCGGCGTGGGAGGGTCGGTCGCCGCTGGTGGCGCCCGAGATGACGAGACTGCCGCCGGGGCGCAGGGACTTCACCGAGTGGGACCAGGTGGCGGCTCCGACGGTCTCGATGACCGCGTCCACGCGCTGCGGCAGCCGCGCCCCCGACTCCAGCGCCTCCACCGCGCCCAGCTCAAGGGCCCGCTTGCGCTTGGCCTCGTCCCGGCTGGTGGCGAAGACCCGCAGTCCGGCCGCCTTGCCGAGCACGATCGCGGCGGTGGCGACACCACCGCCGGCGCCCTGGACGAGAACGGAGTCGCCGGGTCGTACCCCGGCGTTGGTGAAGAGCATGCGGTACGCCGTCAGCCAGGCGGTGGGCAGGCAGGCGGCCTCTTCGAAGGAGAGCTCGGCGGGCTTGGGGAGGACGTTCCAGGTGGGGACGGAGACGAGTTCGGCGAAGGTGCCCTGGTAGCGCTCGGTGAGGATCGAGCGGGGCTCGTCCGGGCCGACGCCGTGGCCGGACTGTCCGATCACCGAGTGCAGGACGACCTCGTTGCCGTCCTCGTCGACACCGGCGGCGTCACAGCCGAGGATCATGGGCAGCTTGTCCTCCGCGAGGCCGACCCCGCGCAGGGACCACAGGTCGTGGTGGTTCAGCGAGGCGGCCTTCACCCTGACGGTCGTCCAGCCGGGCCTCGATTCCGGCACGGGCCGGTCGCCCAACTCCAGTCCGTTCAGCGGTTGGTCACGGTCGATGCGGGCGGCATAGGCAGCGAACATGCGCCTGACCATAGGGGGATGCCGGACCCGATGGAACCGCGAAGCCCTGTGACACGCGTCCCGTCCCTCCACGGGGGCGGGGACTTCTCGCGCAGTTCCCCGCGCCCCTAAAAGAAACAGGCCCTGCGGGCCTGAAAAAGCAGGGGCGCAGCCCCGCTTTTTCAGGGGCGCGGGGAACTGCGCGACCAGCCCCCACCGGGCGGACGCCTGGGGGTCAAAGGGGCGCAGCCCCTTGAGGAGGGACGGGTAGGGGCGGCGGGGGCGAAGAACACACCCCACCACCCCCACGGCTCAACGCCGAGCCACACCCTCCGCCCGAGCCGCCGCAGCAACCGCCGCAGTCACGGCAGGAGCAACCCGCTCGTCGAACGGCGACGGAATCACATAGTCCGCCGCAAGATCGTCACCCACGACCGACGCCAACGCCTCCGCCGCCGCGATCTTCATCCCCTCGGTGATCCGGGAGGCCCGCACCTGAAGGGCCCCCGCGAAGATCCCCGGGAACGCGAGGACGTTGTTGATCTGGTTCGGGTAGTCGGAGCGCCCGGTCGCGACGACCGCCGCGTACTTGTGGGCGACGTCCGGGTGCACCTCGGGGTTGGGGTTGGCCATGGCGAACACGAACGCGTTCTCCGCCATGGAGGCCACCGCCTCCTCCGGGACCGTACCGCCGGAGACGCCGATGAAGACGTCCGCGCCGGCGAGGGCGTCCTCCAGGGAGCCCGACAGGCCTGCCCTGTTGGTCAGTTCGGCGAGCTCCCGCTTGACCGGGGTGAGGTCCTCGCGGTCCACGGAGACGATGCCCTTGCGGTCGGCGACCGCGACGTCGCCGAGACCGGCCTCCAGCAGCATCTTGGCGATGGCCACACCCGCCGCACCCGCACCCGAGATCACCGCGCGCAGGTCGCCGAGCCCACGGCCGGTCAGCCGGGCGGCGTTCCGCAGCGCCGCCAGCGTCACGACCGCCGTGCCGTGCTGGTCGTCGTGGAAGACCGGGATGTCCAGGCGCTCCTGGAGCCGCTTCTCGATCTCGAAGCAGCGGGGCGCGGAGATGTCCTCCAGGTTCACGCCGCCGAAGGAGGGCGCGAGGCGGACCACGGTCTCGATGATCTCGTCGACGTCCGTGCAGGCGAGCGCGATCGGCACCGCGTCGACGCCGCCGAACTGCTTGAACAGGATCGCCTTGCCCTCCATCACGGGGAGGGAGGCCTCGGGGCCGATGTCGCCGAGGCCGAGGACCGCCGTACCGTCCGTCACGACGGCGACGACCGAGGACTTCCAGGTGTAGTCGTTGACCAGGTCCGGCTGCTCGGCGATGGCGGTGCACACCCGCGCGACGCCGGGCGTGTAGGCGAGGGACAGGTCGTCCTTGTCCCGGATCGGCACGGTGGCCTGCACGGCCATCTTGCCGCCGCGGTGCAGGGCGAAGGCGGGGTCGAAGGAGTCGAGGGAATTGAGGGGCTCCCCGCCGCCTTCCTGGCCCGTACTGCCGTCGCCGTTGTCGGTGCGAGGATTGACAATCTCCGCTGCCACTTTGTTGTACCCCTTAGGTCTGCATGGTTTGAGGGTGACCGCTCCCGGTTCGGAGGCGGGCGGGCACCGCGTGAGGCCCAGGTCACCGGTACGTACGGCGACGCCTGCGGGCTCAGACGCGACGGGCGCGCCGCACACGCGCCCTGGGCCCCGGATGAGGGGTGTAAGGAACCTTCTTACCGGACGGACGGCGCCGAGGACGAGTCCATACGTCTTCATACCTCGAAGGTCACAACTCGAAGGTCATTTGAAGACGATCATGGTTCGTTCGACTCATCGACGGATGACGGGACAAGTCGGGTCATATCACGACAAGTCCTGTACGGCCACGTGTGCGGAGTTAGCAGCCGACCGCATCCTGAGATGCACCGAAGATCTTCCGGTCGGAAGAGGGGAATCCCGCACATGGTCCGGTGTGATCACCTGGTCCGCAGCGGTTCGTAGGTCATTCGGGGGTCACCCGTTATCCGATTTTGACATGGCTGGTCATCTGATTGCACATGCCCGAATGGCAAGATGCCGTAATCACACGAGGTCGCCACACTCGAAGACGCGTGTTAATCGTCGACCTGTCGGCAACTCCACACCACCCCCGCCGGAGGAACCCACCATGACCGCAAGCACCACCCGTCGTACGACCGGCCTGCGTTCCCGTACAGCCGCGGTCGGAGCGATCGCGGTCGCGGGCACCCTGCTGCTCACCGCCTGCGGTGACCAGACCAAGAAGGAAGGCGGCTCGGAGAGCGCCTCCACCAGCGCGGCGCCGCTGGCGGACAAGCTCCCCGCCTCCGTACGGGACAAGGGCGTCATCAACGTCGGTTCCGACATCGCGTACGCCCCGGTCGAGTACAAGGACGAGTCCGGCAAGGTCGTCGGCATCGACCTCGACATCGCCGCGGCGATGGGCAAGCAGCTCGGTGTGGACTTCAAGTTCCAGAACGCCACCTTCGACACCCTCATCGGTGGTCTGGCCGCCAAGCGGTACGACATCGCGATGTCGGCCATGACCGACACCAAGGACCGCCAGGAGGGCATCGACGCCGACACCGGCAAGAAGGTCGGCGCCGGCGTCGACTTCGTCGACTACTTCACCGCGGGTGTCTCGCTCTACACCAACAAGGGCGACGACCAGTCCATCAAGACCTGGGACGACCTGTGCGGCAAGACGATCGCCGTGCAGCGCAACACGTTCTCGCACGACCTCGCCAAGGACCAGGCGAAGAAGTGCAAGGACGACAAGAAGAAGGCGCTCAAGATCGAGGACTTCGCCACCAACCCCGAGGCCGAGACCCGGATGCGCTCCAAGGGCGCGGACGTCGTCTCCGCCGACTACCCGGTGGCCGCGTACTCGGTGAAGACCTCGGGCGGCGGCGACTACTTCCAGATCGTCGGCGACCAGGTCGAGGCCGGCCCCTACGGCATCGCCGTGGCGAAGGACAACACCGAGCTGCGTGACGCGCTCCAGGCCGCCGTCCAGGCGATCATCGACAGCGGCGAGTACGAGAAGATCATCAAGAAGTGGGGCGTCGAGGACGGCGCCGTCACCGAGGCCAAGGTCAACGGCGGCTCCTGATCACAGCGGCTCCTGATTCTCGGCTCGGTTCTGAAAGGCTCCACCCGTGACTGTTGACGTCAGCAAGACGGACGGTCCCTCGGACACGCCCCCCGCCGGCCCGGAGGCCCTCAAGGCCGTTCCGGTCCGGCACCCGGGGCGCTATGTGTCCGCGGCCATCGCACTCGCCCTCCTCGGTTCGATCGTCTACGCGTTCGCGCAGGCCAAGAAGATCAACTGGGGTGCGGTCCCCGACTACTTCTTCGACGACCGCATCATCGAAGGCGTCCTGAACACCCTGCTGCTCACCGTGCTGTCCATGGTGATCGGCATCGTCGGCGGCATCCTGCTCGCCGTGATGCGGCTGTCCAAGAACCCGGTGACCTCGTCGGTGGCGTGGTTCTACATCTGGTTCTTCCGCGGCACGCCGGTCCTGGTCCAGCTCTTCGTCTGGTTCAACCTGGGCCTGGTCTTCGAGTACATCAACCTCGGGCCGATCTACAAGGACTACTGGTCGTCCTTCATGACGCCGCTGCTGACGGCGTTGCTCGGCCTCGGCCTCAACGAGGCCGCGTACATGGCGGAGATCTGCCGCGCCGGTCTGCTCTCGGTGGACGAGGGCCAGACCGAGGCGTCGCACGCGCTCGGCATGAGCCACGCCAAGACGCTGCGGCGGATCGTGATCCCGCAGGCGATGCGCGTGATCGTGCCGCCCACGGGCAACGAGGTCATCAACATGCTGAAGACCACGTCGCTCGTCTCGACGGTGCAGTACGTGGATCTGCTCAAGGCGGCCCAGGACATCGGCCAGGGCTCCGGTTCCACGGTGGAGATGCTGTTCCTCGCCGCCGCCTGGTACCTGATCCTGACCAGCATCTTCAGCGTCGGCCAGTACTACCTGGAGAGGCACTACGCGAAGGGGTCCTCCCGGTCCCTGCCGCCTACACCGATGCAGCGTTTCAAGACGGCCCTGCTGCCGCTGCGCCGTCCGAAGGGAGTCTCGGCATGACCGCCATGGTGAAGGCCGAGGGCATCCACAAGTCGTTCGGCCCCGTCGAGGTCCTCAAGGGCATCGATCTGGAGGTGCAGACGGGCGAGGTGTTCTGCCTCATCGGTCCGTCCGGCTCCGGCAAGTCGACCTTCCTCAGGTGCATCAACCACCTTGAGAAGATCAACGCCGGACGGCTGTACGTCGACGGCGAGCTGGTCGGCTACCGCCAGAAGGGCGACAAGCTGTACGAGCTCAAGGACAGCGAGGTCGCGCTCAAGCGGCGGGACATCGGCATGGTCTTCCAGCGCTTCAACCTGTTCCCGCACATGACGGCCGCGGAGAACGTCATGGAGGCGCCGATCCAGGTCAAGGGCGTCAGCAGGGCCCAGGCCCGTGAGCGCGCCCATGAGCTGCTGGAGCGCGTCGGCCTCGGCGACAAGTCGGGCAACTACCCCTCGCAGCTCTCCGGCGGTCAGCAGCAGCGGGTGGCCATCGCCCGCGCCCTGGCCATGGAGCCGAAGCTGATGCTCTTCGACGAGCCGACCTCGGCGCTCGACCCGGAGCTGGTCGGCGACGTCCTCGACGTCATGCGCGACCTGGCCGAGTCCGGGATGACGATGGTCGTCGTCACCCACGAGATGGGCTTCGCCCGTGAGGTCGGCGACAGCCTGGTCTTCATGGACGGCGGTGTGGTGGTCGAGTCCGGCAACCCCCGTGACGTGCTGACGAACCCGCAGGAAGAGCGGACGCAGTCGTTCCTGTCCAAGGTCCTCTGACCGACCGGACACACGAGCGGACGAGGGGCGGTACGGACATCCCGTACCGCCCCTCACTCGTGTCACGGGCCTGCCCTCGCTCATGTCACGGGCCGGCCGGCTCGGTCGGTCACTTCACCGCCAGCACCATCGAGTCCGAGGGCGAGCACCACACCGCGCGGGCCTCGGCGAAGCCCCGCTCGCGCAGGACGCGGGCGTGCCAGTCGACGCTCTGGAAGTCGCCGTCGGCGTGCTCGCCGTAGATCTCGAAACGGCGGGCCGTCGGCGCGGCGAGCACGGGGTCCTGGGCGGCGAGCTGCCACCATGCGGCCCAGTCGACGACACCGTCCGCCTTGGCTTGTTCCATACCCGCGTGCCGGTGCGCGCGCTCCGCCGCGTTGATCCGGGGCGTCGAGTCGTCGATCATGTGGTCCGCGTTCATGAAGACACCGCCGTCGCGGAGGAGTTCCGCGACCTGACCGTAGAGGGCGGCGAGGGGTTCGCTGTGCAGCCAGTGCAGGGCCGTGGCCGTCAGGACGGCGTCGTACGAGTCGTACGGCAGCCGGGTCGGCCAGTCGGGGTCGGTGAGGTCGGCGGTGACGAAGGTGACCCGCCGGTCGCACTCGAACGTGCCTTCGGCGATGGCGAGGAGGGCCGGGTCGAGGTCGACGCCGGTGCTGACGGCCTTCGGGAACCGCGCGAACAGCCTGGACGTGATGGAACCCGTACCGCAGGCGAGGTCGAGGACGCGGGGCTCGGGGCCGGTGAAGGCCTCGACCATGTCGAGCATCACCCGGAACCGCTCCTCACGGTCCGGCAGATACAGCTCCTGCTGCCGGTCCCAGCTCTCCTGCCAGGCCTGCCAGTCGGTTCCGGCCGTGGTGGTCATGGGGTCCCCTTCCTCGGTGTACCGCTTGTACCGCTTCTTCCGACTACTACGTAATACCCTGTAAGTACGAGCAGCCATTACTTGACCCGCACGACGACATTAGAGCGCCCCCGTAAGGACTACAAGTGGAACTGGCCCATTACTCGGATTACGCCGTACGCCTCGTCAACACCGAGGAGCCGGCCCGGGGTAAGGACACGCTCACCTCGGTCGAGGCCGTCCGCGATCTCTTCGGGCCCAGCCGGCAGGCGGCGCGGCGGGCGACGGACGCCGACGTCACCCGGTTCCGGTCGGTGCGGGCCCGGCTGCGCTCGGTCTTCGAGGCGGCGAACGACGGCGACGAGACCCTCGCGGTGGACCTGCTGAACTCGTTGCTGCTCGAATTCCCGGTGAACCCGCAGATCTCGGGGCACGACTTCCGGGACGACGACGGGAGCCCGCTGTGGCACATGCACCTGGCGGACCACCCCTCCAACGCGACGGCGGGCTATGCCGCCATCGCCGCGATGGGCCTGGCCTTCCACCTCACCGAGTACGGCGTGGACCGGCTCGGCCTGTGCGAGGCCGCACCCTGCCGCAACGCCTACCTCGACACCTCCACCAACCGCTCCCGGCGCTACTGCTCGGACCGCTGCGCGACCCGCGCCAACGTGGCGGCCTACCGGGCCCGCAAGCGCCTGGAGGCGGACCGGTCGCCGAACACGGGCCGGGCCGCCGAGAACGCCCAGCGGGCGAGCGCGAACGGCGAACGCTGACCGTCGGGCCTGGGCCGGTACCGGAACCGCACCTTCCCCAGCACCAGTTCGTCGGGGACGACCCCGTAGTCCGTGCTGTCCCCGCCCGCGTACACGTTGTCCCCGAGCACCCACCAACCGCCGTCGCGCCGCTCGGCGATCCGTTTCACGACGAGCAGGTCCTGCTGGAAGGGGTGGCGCAGCACGAGCACGTCACCGACCCCCAGGCGTGCCCCGTAGTGAACGAGCAGCTGGTCCCCGTGGCGCAGGGTGGGAACCATGGACGGCCCCGTGACCTCGGCCACCCCGAAGGGCAGGAGGGCCCTGCCCCGCTCGCTCTCCAGCGACGGCTCCTGCATCACCCGGCACCTCCCCGGTCCGTTCCTCTCCAGTGCTCCACCAGTCCCAGTCTGACCCCGGACTTTTGTCCTAAGCCCATGGGGGCACTCGCGAAAACCTCTCTCGCAGGGAGTAATCTCCCACCTGAGAAGACGATCACGAGGAAGGAATGCTCCATGCTTTCCCGCCTGTTTGCCCCCAAGGTCAAGGTCAGCGCCCACTGCGACCTGCCCTGCGGTGTGTACGACCCGGCCCAGGCCCGCATCGAGGCGGAGTCGGTGAAGGCCGTGCAGGAGAAGATGGCCGCCAACGACGACGCGCACTTCCAGGCTCGCGCGACCGTCATCAAGGAGCAGCGCGCCGAGCTCGCCAAGCACCATGTGTCGGTCCTCTGGAGCGACTACTTCAAGCCCCCGCACTTCGAGAAGTACCCGGAGCTGCACCAGCTGGTCAACGACACCCTCAAGGCCCTCTCGGCCGCCAAGGGCTCGACCGACCCGGCGACGGGCCAGAAGGCTCTGGACTACATCGCCCAGATCGACAAGATCTTCTGGGAGACCAAGAAGGCCTGACCCCGGCCTCTCTCGTCCGCACCCGGTCCGCATACCGCCGTCCCGAACGACGGTGTGACGGGCCGGGTGCGGTCGTGTTCGGGGCCTGTACGGGCCGTCGCCCGGCCGGGGTCAGGGGGTCGGATCAGGGCCGGGCCAGATCGCGGACGCGTCGTCGCGGTCGGGGTTCGGGAGGCGGAGGGGGCGGACGGGGACGGGGGCGGTGTGGTCGTCGGTGGTGACCGTCCAGGGGGCGGGGCGGCCGGAGTAGCAGAGGGCGGTCAGGGCGAAGACGCCGTCCGCGTAGACCTCGACGTACTCGCCGACCGTCAGGATGCGCAGTGACGTGGGGGGTTCGCGCAGGACCGTCTCGGCGAACGGGGCGCCGGCGGGGCCCGTGACGCGGACGTTCTTGCCGTCGCAGGTGACCGTGAGGGCGGGGCGGGCGGGGTCGGCCGCCTCGGTGCGCAGGGCGACTTCGACGGGGCGGTCGCCGAGGGCGATGTCGCCGACCGCGTGGAGAGCGGGGGCGGTCGTCGGATCGCCGAGCCAGGCGTCGAGGCCGGGCCACCAGGCCAGGTGCGGGGGCGAATCCGCCCCCACGACCAGGGACTTGGGCTGGGCGAGCATGCCCCGGCAGGGGTCGCCGGCGTCGGTGAGGCCGACCCGGCGGGGGGTCGTGTGCAGGACGACTCGGGCGCCGTCGGGGTCGGCTATGACGCGGGGGGCGTACGCCCCGGTGGGGCCGAGTTGGCCGTGCCGCGTCCATGGGCCGCGCAGGCGGGGGGCCGTCCACGCGTCGAAGCCGCGCGTCGCGCCGATGGAGCCGAGGAGGAGCCAGGTGCCGTCGTCGAGGCGTTCCAGGACCGGGCACTCCAACTCGTCCACGTCGCCCGGGGAGATCAACGGCGGGTGGACCGTCCACTGTTCGAGGTCCGGGGAGGTGGCCCAGGCCACGCAGCCGCTGACCTCCACGGGGAGCGAGGCGTCGCTCGCGCAGATCACCATGACCCAGCCCTCGCCCTCGTCGTCGCGTACGACGAAGGGGTCCCGCCAGCCCATGCGGTCGGCGGTGCGGTACCAGCGGGGGTCGGCCTCGACGACCGGTCCGGTGCCGTGGCGCCGCCAGCCCGTGCCGTCCGTGCGGTCGGAGTGGGCGAGGCCGACGGACTGGAGGGGCCAGCCCTCCGGCGTCAGCCCGCTCACCCCGGTGTAGAACATCGCGCTCCCCGTGCCGTGGCGGACGGGGTGCATCGTCCACACCGCCTGCTGGTCGAAGCGGCCGGGCAGACCGTTGCCGAAGGCGGTGCCCTCGGGCCGCCAGCCGACCAGGTCGACCGAGGTGGCCCGACCGTAGGAGGTCTCCATCCGCAGATGGTCGAACTCGGCGGTCCAGGGCCCCTGGAGATGCAGCACCGTGTAGGTGCCGTCGTCCTCGCGGAGCAGGGCGAAGTCGTTCACGCAGAGGCCGGGCGGGGCGTATCGCATGCGCAGCAGTCCTGTCGGCTCGTAGCGCCCAAACGCGTGCGCTGACCATGGATCGGATCGGTATCGCTTGAGAATCAGCGCAAGTAAAACTGAACGCAAACGCTTGCGCAACAGGGAGGCCGGGTTTACGGTCACGTCACCCCCAGACACACACCGACGTGAACCCGACGGGAGAAATCCGCCGTGACGGTCAGCATCACCGATGTCGCCCGCGCCGCCGGCGTCTCGGCGTCCACCGTGTCCCGCGCGCTGCGGGGCAGGCCGGGCGTCTCGGACGAGGTGCGCACCCAGATCGCGGCCGTCGCCGCACAACTCGGCTACACCGCGTCCCGTTCCGCGTCCAGCCTCGCCAGTGGGCGCACGTACACGATCGGGGTCGTCGCCCCGTACATCGGCCGCTGGTTCTTCGGGACCGTGCTGGACGCCGCCGAGCAGGTGTTCAGCGCCGCCGGGTACGACGTGCTGCTCTACAACCTGGGTTCGGCAGAGGCGCGCAAGCGGTTCTTCACCAAGCTCCCGGTGCGCAAGCGGGTCGACGCGGTGCTGTCGCTGCTCATCCCCGACGAGGACGAGTCCGCCGCGCTGCGTTCCCTCGGGGTGCCGCTGGCCTCCACGGTCGGCGGCGCCCGGCCGGGCTTCACGGTGGTCGGCATCGACGACCGGGCGGGCGCGGAGAGCGCCGTACGGCATCTGGTGAACCTCGGCCACCGCCGGATCGGCATGATCTCCGGGGCCAGCGGGCCGCTGCACTGGACCACCCCCGTCGACCGTCGCGCCGCCTATCTGCACGTCCTCGCCGAGGCCGGGATCGAGCACGATCCGGCGCTGGTGGCGGACGGCGACTACACGGTGGACGGCGGCGAGCGGGCGATGACCGAGCTGCTGGCCGCGTCCCGGCCGCCGACCGCCGTGTTCGCCCAGTCCGACGAGATGGCGATGGGGGCATTGCGCGCGCTCAGACGGCATCGGCTCCGGGTGCCGGAGGACGTGTCCGTGGTCGGCTTCGACGATCACGAACTCGCCGATGTGGTCGGGCTGACCACCGTCGCCCAGCCGGTCGCCGGGCAGGGCGCGGAGGCCGCCCGGCTGCTGCTGCGGCAACTGGACGAGCCGGACATCGAACAGCCGCCCGGCCGGGTGGAGATGCCCATCCGGCTCGTCCTGCGCGAGACGACGGCGCCGCCTCGCCCGCGCGGGCCCCAGTGACTTCCCCTACGCCCCCACCTCCCGAATCCCCCGCCCTCGCACCCTCACCCCGCACGGAGGCACACACCATGAACCCGACCACCAGCTCGACCAGCAGAAGGTTCCGCCGCACCGCCCGCACGGGACTGGCCCTGGTCCTCCCCCTGGCGGCACTGGCCGCCTGCGGCGGGGGCGGTGGGGGCGACACGTCCGCCGAGGCCGGCAGCGGCGAGGGGACGATCAGCGTCTGGGCCCACCAGGGTCAGAAGAGCGAGTCGGAGGCGCTGCAGAACGCGGTGAAGTCGTTCAACTCCTCGCAGAAGAAGGTCAAGGTCGAGCTGAAGCTGATACCGGAGACCGACTACACCAAGACGATCACCGCGACGGACGCGGGCGAACTGCCGGACGTGATGGAGTTCGACGGCCCGACGATGGCGAACTTCGTCTACAACAAGAAGCTCGCCCCGATCGACGACCACGTCTCCGCCAAGACGCTCGCCAACGCCACCGACGCGAGCAAGGCGCAGGGCGAGATCGACGGCAAGCACTACGGCCTCGGCATGTTCGACTCCGGGCTCGGCATGTACGGCAGCAAGAAGCTGCTGGACGCGGCCGGGGTGACGTACCCGAAGGGCCTGGACGACGCCTGGACCGCGCAGGAGTTCGACGCCGCGCTCAAGGCGCTCAAGGCGAAGGACTCCGACGGCAAGGTCATCGACCTCCAGGAGGGCAACGGCTACGCCAACGAGTGGGGGACCTACGGCTTCGCCCCGATCGTCTGGTCGGCCGGCGGCGCCCTGCTCAAGGACGGCAAGGCGGAGGGCGCCCTCGACACCCCCGCCGTGGTGTCGGCCATGAAGACCTTCCAGTCCTGGAAGGCCGTGACGGACGCCAACACCGACGGCAATGCCTTCGCCAAGGGCCGGGTCGCCCTGAGCTGGGTCGGGCACTGGATGTACCCCGCCTACAGCGAGGCGCTCGGTGACGACCTGGTCGTGCTGCCGCTGCCCGACTTCGGCGACGGCCCGAAGACCGGCCAGGGCTCATGGTCCTGGGGTGTCGGCGCGAACAGCGAGAACGCCAAGGCCGCGGGCACCTTCCTGGACTTCCTGCTCGACGACACCAACGTCGGCGCCATGACGAAGGCCAACGGTGCTCCGCCGGCCACCAAGTCCGCCCTCGCGGCGAGCCCCCTCTACCAGCAGGGCGGCCCGCTCCAGCTCTTCGCCGACCAGCTCGCCAAGCCCTGCGGCGACCGTGAGATCAGCACGTCGTGTGTCGCCGTCACCCGTCCGGTGACCGCCGGATACCCCGTGGTGACCGCGAAGTTCAGCGAGGCCGTCAACTCGATCTACGGGGGCGCCGACCCGAAGGAGGCCCTGGCGAAGGCCGCCCGCGCCATCGACCGGGACTTCTCGGACAACGCCGGCTACGAGATCCCGTAGCGACGCGCCCCGTCGGCCGCATCGCACCCATCGGTCCAGTCGAAGTCAACGGGTTCAGCCGAACCCATCGGCCGGGGCGGGCGCGCACTCCGTGTCCGTCCGCCCCTCCGGGAAGAGGACCCCTCCGTGAAAACCGTGGAACCCGCGCCCGCGGCGGCCCCAGGCCGGCAGCAGGCCTCACCCCCCGGCGCGCCGGCACGACGGCCGTCACGCCGCGACCGCGCATGGCTGCACGGACTGCTCATGTCCGCCCCCGCCGTCGCCGGACTGATCGCCTTCGTCGGCATCCCCTTCTGCTACGCCGTCGTGCTCTCCTTCTACAACGTGCGCCTCGGCTCCCCGCTGGAGCCCACGTTCTTCGGCGTCGAGCAGTACCGGCGGCTGTTCACCGACCCCGACCTCTCCGGCCCCTTCCTGCGGGCGCTGCTCAACAACCTGACCTTCGCCGTGGTCGTCGTCCCCCTCCAGACCGGCCTCGCGCTGGGCCTGGCGATCCTGCTGAACCGCAAGCTGAAGGCGATCGGGATCTTCCGGTCGGTGTTCTTCATGCCGGTGGTCTTCCCGATGGCCCTGGTCGCGGTGATCTGGCGGCTGATCCTCGCCCGCAGCGACCAGGGCATGCTCAACTCGGCGCTGGACGCGGTGAGCCTCGGCAACTGGGGCGCGTTCGACTGGCTCGGCGACGGTCTGACCGCGATGGCCTCGATCATCGTCCTGTCCGTCTGGCAGGGCGTGGGTTTCCAGATGGTCATCCTGCTCGCCGGGCTCCAGCAGATCCCGGGCGAGCTCTACGAGGCCGCCCAGCTCGACCGGGCCACGCCCTGGCAGCAGTTCCGGCACGTGACTCTGCCCGGCATCCGCTCCACGCTCGTCTTCGTCGTGATGCTCACCTCGGTGCTGTCCTTCCGCGTCTTCGACCAGGTGTATGTCCTGGTCAAGGGCGGTGGGCTCGACGAGGACGCGGCCCGCACGGTGATGTACCAGGCCGTCACCACCGCCTTCGACCAGAACAACATCGGCCAGGCGTCCGCGATCACCGTCGTGTTCTTCCTGATCGTCGTCGTCCTGACCCTGATCCAGCGCCGCGTCGTCCGGCCCGACAACGAGGACTGAGCATGACCACGACCACGAGCACGCACACGGGTGTGGGCGGGAGCGCGGGTGGCGGCCTGTCCCGGGGACCGCTGCGCCGCTTCCTCGACTACGCCGTCCTCTCGGTCCTGGCGTTCGTCTTCGCGCTGCCCGTCCTCTATCTCCTCCTCGGCAGCCTCAAGCCGTCCGACGAGGTCCTGAACGGGCTGTCCGGCTTCCTCCCCACCCATCTCTCCTTCGACAACTACTCCGCCGTCCTCGACAGCCTGAACTCCGACAGCACGGGCCACTTCTGGCAGTTCATGGGCGTCTCGCTGCTGCTGGCGTTCGTGGTGGTGACCGGCGGTCTGTTCGTCAACTCGATGGCGGCGTACGGGCTCTCGCGGCTGAGGTGGCGGGGCCGGGAGGCCGTCTTCACCCTGGTGCTGCTGCTGATGCTGGTGCCGTTCGAGTCGGTGGCCGTGCCGCTGTTCTACATGTTCAACGACCAGCGGAACACGCTCTTCATCCAGGCGCTCCCCTTCGTCGCCAACGCCTTCTCGGTCTACCAGTTCCACACGTTCTTCCGCTCGATCCCGCCGAGCATCGAGGAGGCGGCCCGGCTCGATGGCGCCGGCCCGTGGCGCACCTTCTTCGCGATCATCGTCCCGATGTCGAAGCCGGCCTTCGCCTCGGTCGCCATCCTGACCTTCCTCACCCAGTGGGGTTCGTTCCTCTGGCCGGTGCTGATGGTCTCCGACCCGTCGGTACGTCCGCTGCCGCTGGAGATGAGCGTCTTCCAGGGGCAGCAGCCCCCGGACTGGGGCCAGATCCTCGCCTTCGGCGTCCTCCTCGTCCTGCCCGTGCTGATCGTCTTCGCCTTCTTCCAGCGATGGTTCGTCCAGGGGGTGGCCAGCTCGGCGGTGAAGGGGTGACGGGGTGAAGGAGCGACGGGGTTGTCAGTGGTGGGTGCGATGCTGTGGGAATGAACCGGGACGATCTGGTGCGGCTGCGGCGGGCGCGCGACCGCATGGACCGCGAGTACGCCGAGCCGCTGGACGTGACCGCGCTCGCCCGCACCGCGCTGATGTCCCCCGGACACTTCCAGCGCAGCTTCCGCGCGGCGTTCGGCGAGACTCCGTACGGCTATCTCATGACCCGCCGGATAGAGCGCGCCAAGGCGTTGCTGCGCCGCGGCGACCTCACGGTGACCGAGGTGTGCATGGCCGTGGGGTGTACGTCGCTGGGCTCCTTCAGCTCCCGCTTCACGGAGCTCGTCGGCGAGACACCGAGCGCCTATCGGGCCCGCTCGCACGAGGAGGGCGCTGCCATCCCCGCGTGCGTGGCGAAGCGTCTGACCCGACCGACCCGACACCGCATACGCACGGCGGAACCGGGCGACCCGTCCTAGGTCGCGCCCGGACGGGACTGTGCGGACCGACCTAGTGTGAGGACATGGCTACGAACGATCCGAACACCGCGCCCGGCCGCCCCGCCCCGGACGTGAAGCTCGCCCAGTGCTTCCTCGCCGTGGACGACCATGACAAGGCGCTCGCCTTCTACCGGGACGTCCTGGGCATGGAGGTCCGCGGGGATGTGGGCTTCGAGGGCATGCGCTGGGTCACCGTGGGCTCCCCGCTCCAGCCGGACGTGGAGATCGTCCTGGAGCCGCCCGCCGCCGACCCCGACATCTCCCCCGCCGACCGCGAGACCATCGCCACCCTCCTCGCCAAGGGCGTCCTGCGTGGCGTCAACTTCACCACCTCCGACTGCGACGCCCTCTACGCCCGCGTCGAAGCCTCCGGCGCCGACGTGCTCCAAGCCCCCACGGACCAGCCGTACGGCGTCCGCGACTGCGCGTTCCGCGACCCGGCGGGCAACATGCTGCGCTTCATGCAGCGCCGGGACTGATCATCCGGGTACCGCCGCAGCGGCCCGGCCCCACGGAAACGGCGTTGCGCTGAACGGGACGGCAAGGGACCGTACGAGTCGTTCAGCCGTGGGGGCTGGACCGTACGACGAGGGGCGGCGCTGTGGGTGGAGTGGGCGAGACGGGTGGGCCGATGTCCGGTGGGCCGATTCGGTGGACCTACGCGTTCGTCGACCGGCCGACGGCCTCGTTCGAGCGGGCCTGCGCCTTCTGGACGGCGGTCACGGCGACGCGGCTGTCCGCGCCACGGGGCGATCAGGGCGAGTTCGTCACCCTGCTGCCGGAGAACGGCGACGCGTGCGTGAAGGCGCAGGGGGTCGGGTCGGGCGACGGCGGCGCTCACCTGGATCTCGTGGTCGAGAACGTCCGCTCGCTCGTCGACCGGGCGGTCCGGCTCGGCGCGGAGGTCGTCGCCCCGCACGACGACTGGGCGGTGCTGCGCTCACCCGCCGGGCAGCTCTTCTGCGTGGTGCCGTGGCAGGGAGAGACCAAGCGGCCGCCCGTGGTCGACGGGAGCCGGCTGGACCAGGTGTGCCTCGACGTGCCACCGGCCGCCTTCGCAGGGGAGGTCACCTTCTGGGCGACCCTGACGGGGTGGGACTCCCGTCCGGGTTCCCGCCCGGAGTTCCACGTACTGCGACCGCCGGCCGGTCTCCCTCTCCGCATCCTCCTCCAGCGCCTCGACACCCCACGGCCGGCCTCCGCCCACCTCGACTTCGCCTGCGCCGACATCGACGCCACGCGAGCCCACCACGAATCCCTCGGCGCGACGTGCGTGTCACGCCACCCCCACTGGACCGTGATGCGCGACCCGGCGGGCGCCACGTACTGCCTGACGGGCCGGTCCCCGGAGACAGGCGGGCTGCCCCTGACGGCGGGCTGAGGCCGGGGCTCCGGGAGGAGGACAGGTGAGCCGGACGGGCCGACCGTCCGAGACATGCGCCGACCGTCCAAGACACGCACCGGCCGTCCAAGACACGCACCGGGCCGTCCGAGACACCCGCCGGCTCAGATGTCCTCCGCCCCTTCCAGCACCGGGCGGATGACCACCGGATACTCCTTGATCCCCTCGGGGCCGGGGCACTGGGCGACGCGGGCCGCGATCTCCGTGACCCGGTCCAGGTCGGCGCAGTCCAGGAGCCAGTAGCCGGCGAGCAGTTCAGCCGTGTCGGGGTACGGCCCGTCCCTGACCACCGGTTTGCCGTCAACGTCCGCCGTGACGAACCGGGTGCTCGCCGGCTCGGCCAGCCCCTGCCCGTCGATCATCTCCCCGGTCTCGGTGAGGTCGTCGTTGATGGCGCTCATATAGGCGTACATGGCCCGCAACTGCTCCTGCGTCCAGGCCGGAGAGTGCTCGGATGCCTTGCCCCGCATGCCCTCGTAGTCCGCCTGCGTGCCCAGGACCATCATCAGGAACTTCATGAGTCCGCTCCTTCGTCCGCCACCCGCCTGAGCGAGGGCCGAGCCCGGTCCGACCCGGTCAGGCCTTCTCCTCGGTCCTCGCCTCGGCCGGAGCCGGCTCCGTCACCTCGGGCGACTCGACCACCGCCTCGGCCTCGCCCGGGGGTGCCTCATGACCGGGGTGACCACCGTGACCTGCATGGGCGGCATCGGCGACATGGGCGGTACGACTGCCGTGACCGCTCCGCGCACCATGGCTCCCGTGCGTCCGCCGGGCCACCGCCCGGGGCTTCTCCGCGGCGGCCTCGACGGCCTCGTCGACGTACGCCGCACACTCGTGATTCCTGCACGGACCCGGACTCCATACGGGTACCCACGCGCCCAGCGTCTTGTGTCGCCGTACGACCGTGGCCACAGGCTGTCCGCAGACCGAGCAGACATGCTCGTCGATGCCCATGCCCTCAGGGTAGGACCGACTCCGTCGGTGCGCTCCCTGCCGTACACCGACAATCTCCGCCGCTTGAACGGACGCTCGGCAGGGCACTCGGCGCTCAGCGCTTCCTGCTGTACTTCCGCACGACGACCCCGTTGTCGAAGCCGCGCACCTCGTCGAGCGTGAACTCGGTGAGGGCGAATCCGGAGCCGAACATCGGCATGCCGCTGCCCTGCACGACCGGATACGTCTTGATGATCAGCTCGTCGATCTCGTTCACGAGCTCTCCCGCGATCACCGAGCCGCCGCAGAGGTAGATCCCGAGATCGCCGTCCTCCGCCTTGAGTTCGCGGACCTTCCCGACCAGGTCGTCGGAGATGATCTCGACGTTCGGGTCGGGCGACGCCTTCAGCGTGCGCGAGGCGACGTACTCGCGCAGATGGGCGTACGGGCTGGTGATGCCCTCCTTCAGCGCCACGTCGTAGCTGGCACGGCCCTGGATGATCGTGTCGTAGTCCTTGTTGGGCAGACCGTCGATGCCGATGAGCCGACGGACATGGACCGGGTTGGTGTCCGGGTACTCCGCGATGACGTACTCGGCGTACTCACCCACGACGTAGGGATACATGTACGACGCGTCACCGCTCGGGTCTCCGATGAACCCGTCGATCGAACACGCGATGAAGTACGTGAGCTTGCGCAAATCGGTCTCTTCTCCTCGTCGGACAGACAAGTCGCGTCAGAGCCGGCGGCAGCCATCCGACGCCGCATCCCCCGCAACCACGTCAGTTATAGTACTTCAGTCGTAGTGGTTGCAAGGGAATTACACACTCAGGAGCCCGGATGGTCAGGAACCCCGAGCGCAGAGGCGCTCTGTTGGACGCGGCGGTGGCGGTGTTGGCACGGGAGGGAGCACGCGGACTGACGTTCCGCGCGGTGGACGCCGAGGCCGCCGTCCCGGTGGGCACCGCGTCGAACTACTTCGCCGACCGCGACGCCCTGCTCCACCAGATCGACGCTCGGCTGAAGGAACGCCTGGTCCCCGACCCGGCCGTGGTCGAGGAACTGCTCGCCTCGCCGAAGGACCGGACCCTGGTCGAGGCCTTCATGCGTGATCTGCTGGCGCGCGTCACCGGGGACCGCACCGGCTACCTCGCCCACCTCGAACTACGCCTCGAAGCCACCCGCCGCCCGGCCCTGTACGCCTCGTACACCGAGTCGGTGCGCGGCGAGCTGGACTTCGGCATGCGGTTCCACCGCGAGGCGGGCCTTCCCGGCGGCGACGAGACCGTCATGGTGCTCTACCTGGCCATGCAGGGCCTCCTGCTCGAACACCTGACCTTGCCGGACGTCCTCGACGGCGCCCTTCCCGGGGTCACCGCCCCCGAGGGCCTGATGGAACGCGTCGTGCGGACGATCGTCCCGTGAACAAGAACCGGCGGGCCCCGCACACCGTGGGGATGTGCGGGACCCGCCGACCACCCGAAGGCGGCAGCGCCGTACGGGGTCAGGTCCGCACGGCGCGACACCTCCGGAGCATCAACCGCCCCTCGAACCCCACCTCAGCTGCTGCGGCGCGTCACGAACTCGGCGAGGGCGAGCAGCCCGCCGGCCGACTCCGGGTCCGGGACCGCGCGAGAGAGTTCGTGCATGGCCCTGGCCATGCGATCGGCGGCCTGGCTCTGCGCCCAGTCGCGTCCACCGGCCCGCTCCACGGCCGAGGCCGTGCGCTCCAGGTCCCCCTCCGCGTAGGGCAGTCCGTACAGCTCAGCGAGTTCGACGGCCTCGGGGGTGCCGGAGGCGAGCGCGGCGACCACCGGGAGGGACTTCTTGCGCACCATGAGGTCCGCTCCGGCCGGCTTGCCGGTGTGGCTCGGGTCGCCCCAGATCCCGATCACGTCGTCGATGAGCTGGAAGGCCAGCCCGGCCTCCCGTCCGAACGCGTCGAGAGCCTCGACGTCCTCCTCACCGGCGCCCGCGTACAACGCGCCCACCGCGCAGGCGCAGCCGAGCAGCGCACCCGTCTTGGCCTCGGCCATGACGTGCACCTCGTCGAGAGTGACCTCCTCCGGCCGGCGCCCCTCCATCTCGGTGTCGGTGTGCTGGCCCGCGCACAGTTCGACGACACAGGTCGCGAGGCGGGCGGAGGCGGCGGCCGACGCCGGATGCGGGTCCTCGGCCAGTAGTCGCTGGGCCAGGGCCTGGAGCGCGTCCCCGGCCAGGATCGCGTCGGGAATCCCGAACACCGTCCACGCGGTGGCCCGGTGTCTGCGCGTGGTGTCCCGGTCCATCACGTCGTCGTGCAGCAGCGTGAAGTTGTGCACCAGCTCCACCGCCGCGGCTGCCCGCACGGCGGCGGACTCGCGCCCGCCGAGCGCGGAGACCGCGGCCAGGACCAGCGCCGGGCGTATCGCCTTGCCGGCGTTCCCCGTGACCGGGGTGCCGTCCGCGTCCTCCCAGCCGAAGTGGTAGCGCGCGACGCGGCGCATCGAACCGGGTAACGACCCGACGGCCCGGCGCAGTTCGGGATCGACCGACCTCCGCGCCCGATCCAGGATCCCCGCCGCCTCGTGTCCTTCGAGTCCGCTCGCCGCGCCGGCCGGGCCGACCGACCCGCCGACGTCGGCACTCAAGCCCAAACCCAAGCCCAAACCCGCACCCGCACCCGCACCCGCACCCGCACCGAGTTCGGTCTTCTCCGGTTCCGCGTCCCCTCCCGGCTCCAGAACTCCCCTCCGCTTCCGCTCGACGACCGCCGCCGGCCTCGGGACCCCGCCGACGGGGCTCCGCTCGGTCTCCGTCACGAACTCACCCATGGGGTCGCCTCGTCGAGGCCGCGGACGGTGGCGGTTCCGCGGTGGGTGGGCGCGTGCTCGCGCCGTGCCCCCGCCCCGTCGGGCGGGGACACGGCGTCCGGTCGGACAGGGTCACCGCCAGCGGCCGATCTCGACGTTCTCCAGCACGCCGAGCGCGTCGGGGACCAGGACCGCGGCCGAGTAGTAGGCCGTCACGAGGTACTTGATGATCGCCTGTTCGTTGATGCCCATGAACCGCACGGACAGACTGGGCTCGATCTCGTCGGGGATGCTCGCGGCCCGCAGACCGATGACACCCTGGTCCTCCTCGCCGGTACGCATGGCGATGATCGACGTGGTCCTGGCCTCGGTCACCGGGATCTTGTTGCACGGGTAGATCGGCACACCGCGCCAGGTGGGGATGCGGTTGCCCGCGATGTCGACGGTCTCCGGGACCAGTCCGCGCTTGTTCAGTTCGCGGCCGAACGCAGAGATCGCGCGCGGGTGGGCGAGCAGCAACTTGGTGCCCCGGCGCCGGCAGAGCAGCTCGTCCAGGTCGTCCGGGCTGGGCACGCCGTCGTGCGGCTGGAGCCGCTGGTCGTACTCGCAGTTGTGGAGGAGGCCGAACTCCCGGTTGTTGATGAGCTCGTGCTCCTGGCGCTCCTTCAACGCCTCGACCGTCAGCCTGATCTGCTGCTCGGTCTGGTTCATCGGCTGGTTGTAGAGGTCGGCCACGCGCGTGTGGATGCGCAGAACGGTCTGGGCGACGCTGAGTTCGTACTCGCGCGGCGCGGCCTCGTAGTCGACGAAGGTGTGCGGGATGTCCGGCTCACCGCTGTGGCCGGCGGCGAGGTCGATCTCCTTCTCGCCGTACTTGTTGGTGCGCTGCGACGGGATCGAGCGCTGTTCCTGCAGGTGCTCGCTCAGGGTCTCGGCGCGCTCGGCGAGTTGCTCGACGGCCTGACGCGGCAGGACGAGCACCGTGCACGCGGTGACCGCGCGGGCCGTGTACTCCCAGATCGCGTCGGGGTCGAGCAGGGCCTGCTCGCCGAAGTAGGCGCCGTCGGCCAGTACGCCGAGGACCGCGTCGTCGCCGTAGGGGCCGGTGCCGATCTTCTCGACCTTGCCGTGCGCGAGCAGGAACACCTCTCCCGCCTGGCTGCCGAACTCGGCCAGCACGTCGCCGGGGGCGAACTCCCGCTGCTCGCACCGCTGGGCCAGCTCGCCCAGGACGTCGATGTCCTCGTAGGTCCGCAGGACCGGCAGTTCGCCCAGCTCCGCGGGGATGACGGCGACCCGGTCGCCGGTCTTCACAAAGGTGACGCGGCCGTCGCCGACCGCGTAGGTGAGCCGCCTGTTCACCCGGTACGTGCCGCCCTGCACGTTCACCCAGGGCAGGGTGCGCAGCAGCCAGCGCGAGCTGATCTCCTGCATCTGGGGCGTGGACTTGGTGGTGGTGGCCAGGTTCCGGGCAGCGGCCGTGCCGAGACTCTGCTGCGGCCTGTCCTGCTGCGAGCGAACCTCTTCGCCTACCGACATGCGGATTCCCCTCCGGGTATGCACTGACAGCACTGATCGCGGTCACCGATCTCGCGACCCACCCTTGCATCACGGAGCGTGCTGATGCTATTACCCGAAAGAGCGGGAATGGATCTTTGAAGACTGGGCATCTCCGCGGACTTTGTCGACCACGCGTGCGCCCGTCGCGGCCCTCCCCGAATCTGACCGGATCGACTCGTACGGCCCACAGTCGACTGGCCCCTGTCGGGAGTCAGGGGTACAAGCGTGCGTACGAGGCGGCCACGACCAGCGGCCGTCGCACGGCACGAAGGAGTCGGCCATGGCCCCACCCATGTCCGCGAGCAGGTTTCTCACCGTCCTCAGGAACGAGGGCGTCCGGGTCGTCGAGGTGGGCGACTGGGAACATCACAACCGCAACCACGTGGGCCCGTGGGGGCCCGTCCACGGCGTGATGATCCACCACACCGTCACCTCCGGCAGCGAACGCACCGTCCGGATCTGCCGCAACGGGTACTCGGGCCTGCCCGGCCCGTTGTGCCACGGTGTGATCACCAAGGACGGCCGGGTGCACCTCGTCGGCTACGGCCGGGCCAACCACGCCGGTCTGGGCGACGACGACGTGCTGCGGGCCGTGATCGCCGAGAAGGCGCTGCCCCTGGACAACGAGGCCAACACCGACGGCAACCGCCACTTCTACGGCTTCGAGTGCGAGAACCTCGGCAACGGCGAGGACCCCTGGCCGGAGGCACAGCTCGACGCCATCGAGCGGGTATCCGCCGCCGTCTGCCGCCACCACGGCTGGAACCAGCGGTCGGTCATCGGCCATCTCGAATGGCAGCCGGGGAAGATCGACCCCCGGGGCTTCACCATGGCCCACATGAGAGAGCGCGTACGGGACCGCCTGAAATAGGACCGACGGCGGGCGGGCCCGACGCCGACCGGTCATGTGTCCGACAATGGGCACGTGACCGGCCAGCCCTCCGCCCCGGACGACCCCACCGTCCTGGACAGTTCCTCCGCCCCCGACGACCTCACCGCCGCCCTGAATCCCCGGCTGCCGTCCCCTCTCCAGGAGGTCGCGGACGAGCGCTTCGCGCGCCACGGCCTCCGGCTGCTGCTCAAGCGCGACGACCTGATCCACCCGTGGCTCGTCGGCAACAAGTGGCGCAAACTGGCGCCGAACCTGCGCGCGGCGGCGGGCCGCCCGCTGCTCACCTTCGGCGGCGCCTACTCGAACCATCTGCGCGCCACGGCCGCCGCGGGCCGCCTCCTGGGCCTGCCCACCATCGGTGTGGTGCGCGGTCAGGAACTGGCCGACCGCCCCCTCAACCCGTCGCTGGCCCGCTGCACGGCGGACGGCATGCGGCTCCACTTCGTCGACAGGTCGATGTATCGCCGCAAGTCCGACCCGGCCACCCTGGCGGCCGTCCTCCGCGCAGCCGACGCGGAGGGCGCGTTCGTGGTCCCCGAGGGCGGCAGCAACTCCCTCGCCGTGCGCGGCTGCCAGGACCTCGGCGCGGAACTGCGTGACCGGGCCGATGTGGTGGCCCTCGCCTGCGGCACCGGCGGCACCCTCGCCGGACTGGCCGCGGGGCTGGCCCCCGACCAGCGCGCCCTCGGCATTCCGGTTCTCAAGGGTGGCTTCCTCGCCGAGGAGATACGACAGCTCCAGGACAGGGCGTTCGGTGCCCCGCGCGACAACTGGAGTCTCGACGACCGCTTCCACTTCGGCGGTTACGCTCGGACCTCGCCCGAACTGGACGCCTTCGCGGACGACTTCGAGATCCGCCACTCCCTCCCGGTGGAACGTCTCTATGTCGCCAAGTTGCTCTACGGACTTGTCGCCCTCGCGGCGGAGGGTGCCTTCCCGCGCGGGACGACGGTCGCCGCGGTGATCACCGGCCGCCCGTTCCCGGAGCACGCGGCCCAAAGCGATCCGCGCCGGACGGATCCGGGCCGAGCCGACCCGGCCTAGGAGGCCTCCCGGTAGACCGCCGCCTCCTCCAGGTCCAGCCTCCGCAGCAGCGTGCGCAGCATCTCGTCGTCGATGTACCTGCCGTCCCGGAGCTTGACGAAGACCGCGCGTTCGGCGCCGATCATCTCTCGGGAGAGGCGGCTGTAGGTGTCGTCGGCGCTCTCCCCGGTCACCGGATTCACGGCGCCGAGCCGCTCCCAGACGGCGTTGCGGCGCCGTTCGAGGACCGTGCGGAGGCGGTCGACGAGCGGGGGCGGCAGCTCGTTGCTCTCGTTCGCCAGGAGTTCGTCCAGCCGGGCCTCGGCCGCTCGGGACGCCTGGGCCTGGGCGTTGGCCTCGGCGAGGGTCTCGGCCTGCTGGTCGCGTCCCGGCAGCTTCAGGAAGCGGATCAGCGGCGGCAGGGTGAGCCCCTGGATGACGAGCGTCCCGATGACCGTCGTGAAGGTCAGGAAGAGGATCAGGTTCCGCTCGGGGAAGTCCTCCCCGCCGTGCACGGTGAGCGGGATCGAGAAGGCGATGGCCAGCGAGACGACGCCCCGCATGCCGGCCCAGGCGACGACGAACGGGCCCTTCCAGGTGGGGTCGGCCTCCCGTTCCCGGATGCGTCGCGACAATATGCGCGGCAGGAAGGTCGCCGGATAGACCCAGACGAACCGGGACGCCACGATCACGAGGAAGACGGCCACGGCGTACCAGGTGGCGCGGACCCCCTCGTACTCGCCGAGCCCTTCGAGGACGACCGGGAGCTGGAGTCCGATGAGGGCGAACACGGCGGATTCCAGCAGGAAGGCGACCATCTTCCAGACGGCCTCCTCCTGGAGACGGGTGGCGAAGTCGACCTGCCAGTTGCGGTGGCCCAGATAGAGGCCGACGACGACCACGGCGAGCACCCCGGAGGCGTGCACCCACTCGGCGAGCCCGTAGGCGACGAAGGGGATCAGCAGGGAGAGGGTGTTCTGCAGCAGCGCTTCCTCCAGGTGCGTGCGCAGCCAGTGGAGGGGCACCATCAGCAGCAGGCCCACCGCGACACCGCCGACCGCCGCCACCAGGAACTGCACGATCCCGCCGGTCCAGCTCGCGCCCTCGCCGACGGTGGCCGCGAGGGCCACCCGGTAGGCGGTGATCGCGGTCGCGTCGTTCACCAGGGACTCGCCCTGCAGGATCGTGGTGATCCGCGACGGCAGCCCCACCCGCCGGGCGATCGCCGTGGCCGCGACCGCGTCCGGTGGCGCCACCACCGCGCCGAGCACCAGCGCGGCGGTCAGCGGCATCCCCGGCACGATCAGGTACGCGGCCCAGCCCACGGCGAGGGTCGCGAACAGGACATAACCGACCGACAGCAGGGCCACGGGCCGCAGTTGGGCCCGCAGGTCGAGGTAGGAACTGTCGCGGGCGGCGGTGTACAGCAGCGGGGGCAGGATCAGCGGCAGGACGATCTCGGGGTCGAGTTCGTAGTGCGGCACCCCGGGCAGGTACGACACCACGAGCCCCACCGCGACCAGCAGCAGCGGGGCGGGCACCGGCGTACGCCGTGCGGCCCCGGCGACCGTCGCACTCCCTGCGACCAGCAACAGCAAGGGCAAAAAGTGCATCGCTTCCGCCGCCTTCGTTTCCGCGCGTGGTTCAGCGCGCCCGTCGTAACCTGGCAATCATGAAACAGTGCACGCACACGGACGCGCTGCCGCACCCCGAGCCCGATCCCCTGAGCGACACCTGCCCGGAGTGCCTGGCCGCGGGGACCCACCCGGTGCAGTTGCGGATGTGCCTGGAGTGCGGGCACGTGGGGTGCTGCGACTCCTCGCCGATGCGGCACGCCACCGAGCACCACAAGGAGAGCGGCCATCCCATCATGCGAACGTTCGAGGCCGGCGAGACCTGGCGCTGGTGCTTCGTGGACCATGTACTCGTTTGACGAACACGGCCGAGACGTCGTACGACGGAACCATGTCACCCCGTGACACGTCGACGTACTCGTGTGACACGGTTCGGCGGTCCGGCGCCTGGGTACGTCAATCCGGCGCGCGCTCTTCCTATTTGAGGCCCGCAGACCTCTAGCCACCGAGCGTATTCATAGGCTTACTATGAGTGACAGCATGGGGTGGGGTCCTCAGGACCCCGAGGACACGGCGCTCGGTAGCGCGATAGCGTCACCGCTGAACCACGTAGCGCGTTACCCCGGGGGGCGACCCTCGGCCCCCGAAAAAGCTTGTACCACCTTGGAGGTGAGGGTGTCCCAGATCGCAGGCGAGCCCGGGACCCAGGACTTCGTCGAAGTCCGGCTGCCGGCCGCGGGTGCCTACCTGTCGGTGCTGCGTACGGCGACGGCCGGCCTCGCGGCCCGTTTGGACTTCACCCTCGACGAGATCGAGGATTTGCGCATCGCGGTCGACGAGGCCTGCGCGATCCTGCTTCAGCAGGCCGTGCCCGGCTCGGTGCTCAGCTGTGTCTTCCGACTGGTCGACGATTCGCTGGAGGTCACGGTCTCGGCCCCCACCACGGACGGCCACGCCCCTTCGCGCGACACCTTCGCCTGGACCGTGCTGTCGGCCCTGGCGGGGAAGGTCTCCTCCGCGGTGGCCGACGACAAAACCGTTTCGATCAGCCTCTACAAACAGCGCGGCGCGGGACCCGGGCCGGCGTGAGGAACGGGGACGGGCCGGTGCGGGACGAAGAACGCGGCACACGGGAACTGCCCGCGGAGGATGACGGCGGTCCGAGTGGGCCGGCGCATCTGGCGGACGGCGTCGACGGCATCCCCGAGCAGGCCCGGCCGCACCCGGAGGACGAGTCCTCGGCGGCCGGAGCGTCTCGGTGGACGGAGCCGTCCGACGACGAGGCGCCCTCCGACGGGCAACAGGATCCGGAGGGTGCCCTACGGAGCACCACGTCCTCACGAGGGCGGACTGGGGCCTCCCCCGCTCGAGCACAGTCGAGAGCTGGGGGAACGGTGACGGCGGGCGGGACTATGAGCGAGCACGAGCGACACGACGAGGCGGGCGCGCAGAGCGTGCGGAGCGCACAGCACGACCCTCACGACCGCAGCGGGGCGCGCGCGCTGTTCGTCGAGCTGCGCGCCCTGCCGGACGGCAGTGCCGAGTACGCGGAGCTGCGCAACCGGCTCGTCCGGATGCACCTGCCGCTCGTGGAGCACCTCGCACGCCGGTTCCGCAACCGCGGCGAGCCGCTGGACGACCTGACCCAGGTCGCCACCATCGGCCTGATCAAGTCGGTGGACCGTTTCGACCCGGACCGCGGCGTGGAGTTCTCCACGTACGCGACCCCGACGGTCGTCGGCGAGATCAAGCGGCACTTCCGCGACAAGGGCTGGGCGGTGCGGGTGCCGCGTCGGCTGCAGGAGCTGCGGCTCGCGCTGACCACGGCGACGGCCGAGCTGTCGCAGCAGCACGGGCGCTCCCCGACGGTGCACGAGCTGGCCGAGAAGCTGGCCATCTCCGAGGAGGAGGTCCTGGAGGGCCTGGAGTCGGCCAACGCGTACTCCACGCTCTCCCTGGACGTCCCCGACACCGACGACGAGTCCCCGGCCGTGGCGGACACGCTCGGCGCGGAGGACGAGGCGCTGGAGGGGGTCGAGTACCGGGAGTCCCTGAAGCCGCTGCTGGAGGATCTGCCGCCGCGCGAGAAGCGCATCCTGTTGCTGCGGTTCTTCGGCAACATGACCCAGTCGCAGATCGCCCAGGAGGTCGGCATCTCCCAGATGCATGTCTCCCGGCTCCTGGCGAGGACCCTGGCTCAGCTGCGGGAGAAGCTGCTGGTCGAGGAGTAGCGGGGAGCGGCCGGGAGCGACGGAGAGGCACGGGAAGGGCCGAGCACAGGCACGCGCGCGCGGACAGCACCGACGCCTGACCGTGCCGCCGCCTCGACCGCACCGCACGAAACGCTCCCGCCCCGCCGAACAACGCGCACCTCAGCGGCACGCCTGATCGGATACGCCCCCGGATGCCGTTCGCCCCGTCGGCCACGCCGCCTCGGGTGGGACACGGCTTCAGGAAGGCATGGCGGTCCGGCGCCCCCCGTTACGCCTTCGGCTCCTGGGTGCGGCCCGGGCCCTGGATGTCGAGGGCCTGGGTCGTGGCGGGGTTGATCAGCAGGATCAGGGCGGTCGCCGCGACCACGGCGAGCGCGATGCCCGCCGGGATCGCCACGCTGTCGGCGCGCAGCAGGTTGTAGGCCACCGGCAGCGCCATGATCTGGGTGATGACGGCGGGCCCCCGGCTCCAGCTCCGCCGCAGCAGGAGCCCGCGTGCGGCGATCAGCGGCAGCAGGGCCAGCGCGATCAGGGTGATGCCGCCGGTGACGCCGGTGCTCAGGTCGTCCGAGTCACCGGTGAGGCCGACGACCAGCATGGCCCCGCCGCCCACCAGCAGGGCGACCCCCTCCAGCGCGGCCAGCGCCGCCGCGGCGGTCAGCCGCCCGGGGCGGGGCTCGGCGTCGGGGGTGTCCGGCGTGGGGGTCTGCTCAGGGCTCACCCCTGAAGGGTAGCCCTCGCCCCGCCGCCCGCTCCGCCCCTGGCGTCCCGCACGTACCCGGCCTTCGCTCCGCCCCCGTCGTCCGGCCCGTACCCCGGGTACGCGCGCCCCCACGTGCTCATCGTCACTACCCGATCTCCCCCTTGATCCGCACCTCGGTATGGGCCGGGTACCACCCAGTAGGTACCCTGCAACTCATGCGTGCACTTCTCGTGGTCAATCCGGCGGCAACCACCACAAGCGCACGTACGCGCGATGTGCTCATCCACGCTCTCGCGAGCGAGATGAAGCTGGAGGCGGTGACCACCGAGTACCGGGGGCACGCCCGGGACCTGGCCCGCCAGGCCGCGGAGGGCAAGGGCGACATCGAACTGGTCGTCGCGCTCGGCGGCGACGGCACGGTCAACGAGGTCGTCAACGGCCTGCTGCACCACGGCCCCGACCCCGACCGCCTCCCCCGTCTCGCCGTGGTCCCCGGCGGCTCCACCAATGTCTTCGCGCGCGCCCTGGGCCTGCCCAACGACGCCGTTGAGGCGACCGGCGCCCTGCTCGACGCGCTGCGCGAGAGCCGCGAGCGCACGGTCGGCCTGGGCATGGCCTCGGGCACCCCGGGCACGGAGGACGAGGCGGTGCCGTCCCGCTGGTTCACGTTCTGCGCCGGCCTCGGATTCGACGCGGGTGTGATCGGCCGGGTCGAGCAACAGCGGGAACGCGGACGGAAATCCACACACGCCCTTTACCTGCGTCAGGCTTTCCGGCAGTTTTTGGAAGAGCCCCACCGCAGACTCGGCACGATCACTTTGGAGCGGGCCGGCGAGGACCCGATTTCCGATCTTGTGCTGTCCATAGTCTGCAACACGTCCCCGTGGACGTTTCTGGGTAATCGCCCGGTGTACGCATCGCCTAAGGCCTCGTTCGATAAGGGTCTCGACGTGCTCGGTCTCAGCCGTATGTCGACGCCCGCGCTCGCCCGATATGGCACACAGTTGCTCACTTCGTCCCCCGAGCGGGGACCCCAGGGCAAGCACGCCACCACCCTGCACGATCTGACCGACTTCACCTTGCATTCGAAGGCCCCCCTCCCCCTCCAGATGGACGGCGACCACCTCGGACTGCGAACGAGCGTGACGTTCACAGGCGTACGCCGTGCACTGCGTGTGATTGTGTGAGCGGAACGGGCAAAAGTCCTTCCACTCGAACGTTTAGGCCAGGATCCACCCCATGGAAGTACGGCTGTGACACAGTCGACACCGAGGAATCAAAAAAAACTTTCCGGAAGGGGTTGTATCCGCCGCTGAGGTTTGCGAGTCTCTACGTGGCGCTCGGGACAGCCCGCAACACCGGCTCAAGCAAGCGCCAGAACCCCTCCTCAACCCACAGGACCACACCAGTCCGTCTGGTGATCGGCCCTTCACTTGTTGAGGGATTCGTGAAAGCGTTCACATTCACAAGCTAACGTGCATGTAATACCAAGGAGAGGTAGCAGCCATGGACTGGCGTCACAACGCCGTTTGCCGCGAGGAAGACCCCGAGCTCTTCTTCCCCATCGGCAACACCGGTCCTGCGCTGCTGCAGATCGAGGAAGCCAAGGCTGTCTGCCGTCGCTGCCCGGTTATCGAGCAGTGTCTGCAGTGGGCGCTTGAGTCCGGCCAGGACTCCGGCGTCTGGGGTGGTCTCAGCGAGGACGAGCGCCGCGCCATGAAGCGCCGCGCCGCCCGCAACCGGGCCCGTCAGGCATCCGCCTGACATCCCACCCAGCAATAGCCTGAGCTTGGCGGCGCGCACAGCGAGTGCGCTTCTCCCGCCCCCGAGCCGCAGCGCGCAGTACCCCCGGTGCGCTTAATCAGCCACTTTGCCCGAGCCCCGGACCACTTGATGGTCCGGGGCTCGGTGCTGTTTCCGGTACGACCTACTTCTGAGCGCGCACCGGGATGTCCAGGATCACCTGGGTGCCCTGCTCCGGCGCCGGGACCATGTCGAAGGTGCCGCCCAACTCCCCCTCCACCAGCGTCCGTACGATCTGCAGGCCGAGGTTGCCCGAGCGGTGCGGGTCGAAGCCCTCGGGGAGGCCGACGCCGTTGTCCTGGACGGTGACGAGCAGCCGGGTGTCCTTGGAGCTGCCGCCGCGGACCGCCGAGACCTCGACCGTGCCGGTGTCGCCCTCGCGGAAACCGTGTTCGAGAGCGTTCTGCAGGATCTCGGTCAGGACCATCGACAGCGGGGTGGCAACCTCCGCGTCCAGGATGCCGAAGCGCCCGGTGCGCCGGCCCGTGACCTTGCCCGGTGAGATCTCGGCGACCATCGCGAGCACCCGGTCGGCGATCTCGTCGAACTCCACCCGCTCGTCCAGATTCTGGGACAGCGTCTCATGCACGATGGCGATCGACCCGACCCGTCGTACGGCCTCTTCGAGGGCCTCCCGGCCGCGCTCGGACTCGATGCGCCGGGCCTGGAGACGCAACAGGGCGGCCACGGTCTGGAGGTTGTTCTTCACCCGGTGGTGGATCTCCCGGATGGTCGCGTCCTTGGTGATCAACTCACGCTCGCGGCGCCGCAGTTCGGTTACGTCCCGCAGCAGCACCAGCGAACCGATGCGCGGGCCCTTGGGCTTGAGGGGAATCGCGCGGAACTGGATCACCCCCTCACTGGACTCGATCTCGAACTCGCGCGGCGCCCACCCGCTCGCCAGTTTGGCGAGCGCCTCGTCCACCGGTCCTCGGGAGGGGGCGAGTTCGGCGGTCGTCCGGCCGAGGTGGCAGCCGACCAGGTCTGCGGCGAGGCCGAGGCGGTGGTAGGCGGAGAGGGCGTTCGGGGAGGCGTACTGGACGATGCCGTCGGCGTCGAGCCTGATCAGCCCGTCGCCCACGCGCGGCGAGGCGTCCATGTCGACCTGCTGGTCGGGGAACGGGAACGCGCCCGCGGCGATCATCTGGGCCAGGTCGGACGCGCTCTGGAGGTACGTCAGCTCCAGCCGGCTCGGGGTCCGCACGGTCAGCAGATTGGTGTTGCGCGCGATGACACCGAGGACGCGCCCCTCCCTGCGCACGGGGATGGACTCGACCCGTACGGGCACCTCCTCGCGCCACTCCGGATCGCCCTCGCGCACGATCCGGCCCTCGTCGTGCGCGGCGTCGAGCAGGGGCCGGCGGCCGCGCGGGACCAGGTGGCCGACCATGTCGTCCTGGTACGAGGTGGGGCCGGTGTTGGGGCGCATCTGGGCCACGGAGACATAACGGGTGCCGTCGCGGGTGGGGACCCAGAGGACCAGGTCGGCGAAGGAGAGGTCGGACAGCAACTGCCACTCCGACACCAGCAGATGCAGCCACTCCAGGTCGGAGTCGCTGAGGGCGGTGTGCTGGCGGACGAGTTCGTTCATGGAGGGCACGAGTGCGAGCGTACCTGGCGGTACGGACATGACCGGAAACAGCGGTTGGTGTGGCCGGTACGGGCCCGGGGACACCCGCGGGCCGCGGCGCCTGAGAGGGACCCTCAACCCTCCCGGCACCGCAGCCCGGAGCAACATCGGCCGCGGGGTGTGCGGTCCCGTTCGGCCGAAGGATGAGGATCCGGAGCAGTCAGGGCAGAGAGCGCCGGGTCCTCGGTCCGCCTTCCTGTGCGGGGAAGACGGAGGCTTGTCGTCACGTGCGGTCTCCGGCGGCGGGGCCGCTGATCGATCACACGCTCTACCACGCATTGTTGACTAGACCACTGCGTGTGTCCATGCGTTGGCGGATGTTTGTTGTTGTTCCCTTGTCCGCCACCCACGGACGGTTCACTCGCAGGGTAGCCCGCTTCGGCCCGGGCGCGGACCGGAACGGCGGGTCGATCGCCCCCTGTGGAGAAGGAGCCACCCCTGCTAGATTGGTCTACACCACATGAAGGTGCTTGACCCCGCGGGTTCCGGTTGAGTCCTCTTGAGTCCTTACTTTCCAGATCGGCAGGCCCAAGCGTGGAAGTTGTCATCGTTCCGGATGCCAAGGCGGGTGGCGAGCTCATAGCCGAGGCGATGGCGGAGTTGCTCCGACGGAAGCCCGAGGCGTTGCTCGGGGTGGCCACGGGGTCGACCCCGCTGCCCATCTACGAGGCGCTGGCACAGAAGGTGCGCTCGGGCTCCGTGGACGTCTCCCGAGCACGCGTCGCCCAGCTCGACGAGTACGTGGGGCTGCCGGCCGAGCATCCCGAGTCGTACCGCTCGGTGCTGCGACGGGAGGTGCTGGAGCCGCTGGGGCTCGGGATGGACGCGTTCATGGGGCCCGACGGCACCGCCGAGGACGTGGCGGGGGCGAGCGAGGCGTACGACAGGGCGCTGGCCGAGGCGGGGGGTGTGGATCTGCAGCTGCTCGGCATAGGCACCGACGGGCACATCGGGTTCAACGAACCGTGCTCGTCGCTCGCCTCCCGGACCCGGATCAAGACCCTCACCGAGCAGACCCGGATCGACAACGCGCGGTTCTTCGACGGCGACATCGACCAGGTGCCGCACCACGTCATCACCCAGGGCATCGGCACGATCCTGGAGGCCCGGCACCTGGTGCTGCTCGCCACGGGCGAGGGCAAGGCGGACGCCGTCGCGGCGACCGTGGAGGGGCCGGTGGCGGCGGTGTGCCCCGCGTCGGCGCTGCAGCTCCACCGCCACGCGACCGTCGTGGTGGACGAGGCCGCCGCGTCGAAGCTGAAGCTGGCGGACTACTTCCGGCACACGTACGACAACAAGCCTGACTGGCAGGGGATCTAAGGCAAGGGAACCAGGCAAGGGAACCAGGCAGGGGATCTGGCAGGCGGAGGATGCGAGTAGGCGCCACGGCCCTGAGGAGGGCTGTGGCGCCTATGCGTGTGTGTGGGTGGGTGCGGGCTGCGGGTCGTCGAGCGGGCGCATGAGTGACCGGGTGGGTGCTCGCCGCCGCACCGTGGCTTCGGGGCCTCTGCCGAGTCCCGCCGCTAGCGCGCGCCCGCGATGATCTCCGCCGCCGCTCTGCCGCAGACCCTCGCCGCGCCGTGGGTGGCGATGTGGAGGGCGGCTCGGGGTGGGGACTGGGGGACGCCCATCTCGACGACGACGGTGTCGGGGCGGGTGCTGAGGAGGACGTCGAGGGCGGCGGTCATCCAGGGGTGGCGGTGTTCGTCGCGGACGACTGCGACGATACGACGGGTGCCGGCGACCGCCAGGGCGGAGGCACCGGCGCTGTCCCCGGCGAAGGTGCCCGTCTCGGTGCCGGGGAGCAGGCGGGCCAGTTCCGCACCGACTCCCCAGGGGGTCTCGTCGCCCACCGCGATGTTCGCCACCGGGGTGAAGGCCGCGACGTAGACGGGTTGGGTGGGCGGCTCGTACGGCTCCGTAAAGGTCGTCGTCACGGCGCGGCGGGCCGCCACGAGCCCGATGCCACCGCTGTCATGGGCGCGGCCGGTCTCCCCGAGAGGCCCGTGCGTCGTCCCGTCGGCGCCTACCGCTCCCCCGGCTGCCGAGCGGGTCCACCGCGCCAGTGCCCGGACCCGGTTCGCGGCGTCCGCCAGGCGTTCCTCGGGGAGCTCGCCGGTGCGGACGGCGGTGACGAGGGCGTCGCGGAGACGGCGGACGGTGTCGTCGTCGGCGAGGCCGCCGCCGACACAGATCGCGTCGGCGCCGGCGACGAGGGCGAGGACGCTGCCGTGTTCGATGCCGTAGGTGCCGGCGATGGCCTGCATCTCCATCCCGTCGGTGACGATGAGGCCGTCGTAGCCCAGTTCGTCGCGGAGGAGGCCGGTGAGGATGCCACGGGACAACGTTGCCGGGAGGTCGGGGTCCAGGGCCGGGACCAGGATGTGGGCGCTCATCATCGCGCGCGATCCGGCGGCGATGGCGGCCCGGAAGGGGGTCAGGTCCCGGGTGTCCACGAGCGAGCGGTCCGCGTCGATGCGGGGCAGGGAGAGGTGGGAGTCGACGGCGGTGTCGCCGTGGCCCGGGAAGTGCTTGGTGCAGGCGGCGACACCGGCGGCCTGGAGGCCGGTGACGTAGGCGGCCGTGTGGCGGGCGACCAGTTCGGGGTCGGCGCCGAAGGAGCGGACCCCGATGACGGGGTTGGACGGGTTGGCGTTCACGTCGGCCGACGGGGCCCAGTTGAAGTTGACGCCGCACTCCGCCAGACGGCGGCCCAGGGCGAACGCGACCTGCCGGGTGAGGTCCACGTCGTCGACCGCGCCCAGGGCGTGGTTGCCCGGGAAGGAGGAGCCGGTGCGGACCTCCAGGCGGGTGACGTCGCCGCCCTCCTCGTCGATCGCGACCAGGACGTCCTCGTGCTCGGCGCGCAGTTGGGCGGTGAGGGCGGCCAGCTGATCGGGAGAGGCGATGTTGCGGCCGAAGAGGCCGACGGAGGCGAGTCCCTCGCCGAGGCGGCGCAGCAGCCAGTCGGGGGCGGTGGTGCCCGTGAAGCCGGGCTGGAGGACCGTCAGTGCGTCCCGCGCGAGGCCGTCCTGTCCGGACGGGGAACCGGGCGTGCCGGTGGCGAATGTCGTCGGAGACATCGGGGTGGTTATCCCTTCACGGCGCCCGCGGTGAGGCCCGCGGCCATCTTGCGCTGGACGAGGAGGAAGAGGACGACGATCGGCACGGCCATCATGGTGGAGCCGGCCATCATCGGGGCGTATTCGGTGCCGTGCTTGGTGGTGAAGTTGCCGAGCCAGACGGTCGCGGTCTGGTTCTGCTGGCTCATCAGCATCAGGGCGTACAGGTACTCGTTCCACGCCTGGATGAAGCCGTAGACCGAGGTCGCCACCATGCCCGGGGCGAGCAGCGGGAACACCACGCGGAGGAAGGCGGTGGTGCGGGAGCAGCCGTCGACCATGGCCGCCTCCTCCAGTTCGCGCGGGATGTTGACGATGAAGCCGCGCAGGGTCCACACCGTGAACGGGAGGATGAAGGTCAGATACGTGATGATCAGGCCGGTCAGGCGGTCGTACTGACCGAGGTCGTTCAGGAGCAGGAAGACCGGGATGATCATGGCGACCAGCGGGACCATCTGCACCGCCAGGATGCCGACGATGACGATCTTCCGGCCGCGGAAGGCGAAGCGGGAGATGGCCAGGGCGGCCAGCATGCCGACGACGACGCCGATCACGACGACCGTGAGGGAGACGACGAGGCTGCGGCCGACCGGACCCCAGAAGTCGGCGATGTCCAGTGCGCGGCCGAAGTTGGAGAAGGTGATCGACGTCGGCAGCAGGCTCGGGTCCGGGTCGATGGCGTCCTTCGCCGGTTTGAACGCCGTGTTCAGCATCCAGTAGACGGGGAAGCCGGCCGTGACGAAGACGAACAGACCGAGGAGGTTCCAGCCGAGCTTGGACTTCCGGGGGCCCGAGACAGTGGTGGTACTCATTCGACCTCTCCGATCTTCAGCATCTGACGCATGTAGACGCCGATCACGCCGAGCAGCAGCAGCACGGTGAGCAGGGCGATCGCCGAGCCCTGCGCGTAGTCGTTGACCACGAACGCCTTGTCGTACGAGTAGGTCGTGAGCAGCTGGAACTCGGCCTCCGGGTGGCCGCCCCGCATCACGAAGACCTGGGGGAAGACGCCCATGTCCCAGATGACGGAGAGGGTCGTGAGCATCACGATGATGGGCTTGAGGATGGGGAGGGTGACATAGCGGAAGACGCCCCAGGCGCCGGCGCCGTCGAGGCGGGCGGCTTCCTCCAACTCCTTGGGGACCTGGGTGAGTCCGGCGCTGAGAGTGATGACGACGAACGGCACCGCGCCCCAGACGACCAGGAGCGTGATGACGGCCAGTCCCTCGGGTCCGCTGGCGAACCAGTTGTGACCGATCATGTCGACGCCGGGGAGTTTGCTGAGGAGCGCGTTGAAGATGCCGTAGTCGGAGTCGAAGAGCCACTTGAACACGGTGGTGGCCACGATGATCGGCATGCCCCAACTCGCCACGAGCGCGATGTTGATGAGTGTCTTCACCCAGCCGGAGACCCGCTGGAGCAGCAGGGCGATCGCCATGCCGATGACCATCGTGAAGACCACGCAGGCGGCGGCGAAGACGATGGTCCGGACGACGACCGCCCAGAACTCGCTGTCGCCCAGCACCTTGGCGAAGTTGCCGAAGCCGACCGACTCCGCCGGCTTGAACCCCCACAGCTGGGACTGGCCGAACTCCTGGAAGGAGAGGGTGCCGAGACGGACGAGCGGGTAGCCGAGGACGACGGCGAGGATCAGCAGACAGGGGGCCAGCAGGGCCCAGGGCACGGCGGCTCCGCCGGACGTCCGCTTCCTGGCGGGACGTTCCGGGGCCGCCGGCGGTGGCGGGAGCCCCGGCCGCGCGGGCGGCACCTTCGCGGGGGCAGTCGTGTCTGCGGCACTCATCGCGCGCTCCTAAGCAGATGAAGGAGGGGCCGGCAGCGGCGCCCCCCGAAGGGGCGCGGGGAACTGCGCGACCAGCCACGACGCACCGGCACCGAACCCGACACCTCATCGCGGCACTTTCGTCAATCGCCACCGGCCGGCTCTGTGGCACGCACCGGCCGGACGCGAGGCCCCACCGGCCGAGCCGATGCGGCACCCCCGGTCGGGCCCGGCCGCCACGGCCAGGCCCGACCGGCAGGTCACCTCACTCGTTGTTGATGACCTTGTCGATCTCGGCGTCAGCCGTCTTCGCGGCCTCCTCGACCGACTGCTCGCCGGTGCCGATGGACTGCAGCATCGTCTGGAGGATCTGTGCCTTCTCGACCTGGCCCCAGCCCGGTGCCATCGGCACGAACCAGTTGGACTCGGCCGCGGTGGCCGGGACCGCCGTCGCCGGGTCGTCCTTCAGCGTGGCGAGGTCGGTCTTGTTGTTGGGCAGGTTGCCCTTCTCCATCAGACCCTTCTGCCCGGCGGGCCCGGTGAAGGCGTTGATCCACTCGGCGGCGACGGTCTGCGCGTCGGACTTCACCGGGACGGCGAGGTCGCTGCCGCCGAGGAAGACGGGCAGGTTCTTGCCGGACGGGCCGGGCATCACGAAGTTCTCGACGTTGCCCGCGAGCTTGCCGGTCTTGTCGTTCTCCTTGGCCGCGGCGGTCGCGCCCTCCCAGGCGGGGGCGAAGATCATGCCGGACTTGCCCTGGCCGTAGACGATGTACCGGTCGGACTCGTCCTTGGTCTTGTCGCCGTGCATGTAGGTGTCGACGACGTTCTTGAACTCGTTGAGGCCCTTGATGGACTCCGGGGAGGAGAGGCTGGCCTTCCACTTGCCACCGGACTCGACGGCTATGGAGCCGCCGGCGTCGTAGACGAAGGACATGGCCGCGTACCAGTCGCGGGTGGGTTGGTACCAGGCGCTGAACTTGTCGCCCCGCTTCTTCTGGACCTTGTCGAGGGCGGCGGTGAGCTCGTCGTACGTCTTCGGCGGGGTCTTGACGCCCGCGGCGGCGAAGACGTCCTTGCGCCAGTTGGCGACGCGGCCACCGGCGTAGTACGGGACGCCGTAGGTCTTTCCCTCGTAGGTGACGGAGGCCTTGAGGCCGTCCAGCCAGGCGTCCGCGTTGTCGAACTTCGCCTGGTCGAGGGGGGCGAAGGCGCCCTTGACCATGTAGGCGAGCATCTCCGTGTTGCCCATCTCGACCACGTCGGGGGCCTTGTCGGTGGCGAGGACGGCGTCGAGCTTGGCGTTCTTGTCGGGCCAGCCGTAGTACTCGTGCGTGATCTTGATGCCGGGGTGCTTCTTCTCGATCGCCGTGTCGGCGGCCTTGACCAGTTCCGGCCAGTTGTTCTGCGCGTCGACCGTGAGCCAGACCGTCAGCTCCTTGGTGTCCGCCCCCGTGTCCGAGCTCTTGTCCTCGCCGCCCCCGCACGCCGCGATGGAGACCATCATGCCCGCGACACAGATCGCGGTCGTCAGCTTCCTCTTCACGCCACCCTCCTCAGGGATGCCATTGCTCAGGGATGCCACAAACCCCCCTGCTCCCCGCGGTGACAGACGTACCGCCCATGGGGCCAGGACCTGGACCAATGGTGTAGACCAGTACGCCGGAGCTTGGCTCAGACCATTCGCCGTGTCAAGGGTGCTCGAACCCCCTCCCACCAGCCGTTATGCGACCTACATATGCAGGAACCTTTATGTAATAAGCCAGCGAAAACCGCGCGACTGAGCCACACTCTTCGGGTAGACCACTGCGCCTTTCCCAGGTGGACCACCGGAGACCCCTCCGTGGACTAGACCAGCGGGGCCTGTGCGGGTATACAGAGGGATCACGCCACGAGGAGCCGGGAAGGCGGAGCATGAGCACCGACGTCAGCAGTGCGGAGAACGAGAACGGGGCGACCGTCCGTACCGCACGCGTGCCCAAGTACTACCGCCTGAAGAAGCACCTGCTCGACATGACCGAGACGCTTCCGCCCGGCACCCCGGTACCGCCCGAGCGCACCCTCGCCGCCGAGTTCGACACCTCGCGGACCACCGTGCGCCAGGCGCTGCAGGAGCTGGTCGTCGAGGGGCGGCTGGAGCGGATCCAGGGCAAGGGCACGTTCGTGGCCAAGCCTAAGGTCTCCCAGGCGCTGCAACTCACCTCGTACACCGAGGACATGCGCGCCCAGGGGCTGGAACCCACGTCCCAGCTGCTGGACATCGGCTACATCACGGCCGACGACACGCTCGCGGGCCAGCTCGACATCACCGCCGGCGGCCGGGTGCTGCGCATCGAGCGCCTCCGCATGGCGAACGGCGAGCCGATGGCGATCGAGACGACCCATCTGAGCGCCAAGCGCTTCCCGGCCCTGCGCAGGTCGCTGGTGAAGTACACCTCCCTCTACACGGCGCTCGCCGAGGTGTACGACGTCCGGCTCGCCGAGGCCGAGGAGACCATCGAGACCTCGCTGGCCACCCCGCGCGAGGCCGGTCTGCTGGGCACGGACGTGGGTCTGCCGATGCTGATGCTCTCCCGGCACTCGCTGGACAAGGACGGTCAGCCGGTGGAGTGGGTGCGGTCCGTGTACCGGGGCGACCGCTACAAGTTCGTGGCCCGGCTCAAGCGGCCACAGGACTGAGCCACTACCTGGAGCTCTCCTGCGTCGAACACCCGCCACTCCACACAACCTCCGCATCCGATATCCGGACTGGGGGTTCCGTACGACGGAACGCGTCCCTTAGATTTCCTGCGCGCTCAGCAGGTGACCAGCGAGGGGACGGAGTCGGACATGTCAGAAGCACCCGAAGTGAGACCACCGGGGGCACCGGTGGTGACACCTGTCAGGGTGGTCATCGCCGTGTGTCTGCTCGCCCCGTTCGTGGCGATGCTCTGGGTCGGCTCGTACGCCAAGACGGACCCTGCGTTCATCGGCATCCCCTTCTTCTACTGGTACCAGATGGCCTGGGTGCTCATCTCCACGGCGCTGACCGGCACCGCGTACGTCCTGTGGCAGCGTGACCAGCGCGCCCGCAAGTCCGAGACGCAGGGCGGGGGTGTCGCGAAGTGAAGGACGGCGTGAACGGCGTGGCACTCGCCGTCTTCATCTTCTTCTTCCTGGCCGTCACGGTCATGGGCTTCCTGGCCGCGCGCTGGCGCAGGGCCGAGAACGAGCACAGCCTCGACGAATGGGGCCTCGGCGGCCGGTCGTTCGGCACCTGGATCACCTGGTTCCTGCTCGGCGGTGACCTCTACACGGCGTACACCTTCGTCGCCGTGCCGGCGGCGATCTACGCGGCGGGCGCGGCCGGTTTCTTCGCGGTGCCCTACACGATCCTGATCTACCCGCTGATCTTCACGTTCCTGCCCCGTCTGTGGTCGGTCTCCCACAAGCACGGCTATGTGACGACCTCGGACTTCGTACGCGGCCGCTTCGGCTCGAAGGGCCTGTCGCTGGCGGTCGCGCTGACCGGCATCCTCGCGACGATGCCGTACATCGCCCTCCAACTCGTCGGTATCCAGGCCGTCCTGGACGTGATGGGCGTCGGCGGCGGCGAGGACACCAACTGGTTCATCAAGGACCTGCCGCTGCTGATCGCGTTCGGTGTCCTGGCGGCCTACACCTACTCCTCCGGCCTCCGGGCCCCCGCGCTGATCGCGTTCGTCAAGGACACCCTGATCTACATCGTCATCGCGGTGGCGATCATCTACATCCCGATCAAGCTCGGCGGCTTCGACGACATCTTCGCCAAGGCGGGCGAGGCCTACAGCCAGACCAACCCGGCGACGGACAAGCCGCGCGGCGCGCTCGTCCCGGGCGACGCCACCCAGTGGACGTACGCGACCCTCGCCCTCGGCTCGGCGCTGGCGCTCTTCATGTACCCGCACTCGATCACGGCGACGTTGTCGTCCAAGAGCCGCGAGGTCATCCGCCGCAACACCACGATCCTGCCGCTGTACTCCCTGATGCTGGGCCTGCTGGCCCTGCTGGGGTTCATGGCGATCGCGGCCGGGATCCAGGTGCAGAACGGCCAGCTGGCGATCCCGCAACTGTTCGAGACGATGTTCCCGGACTGGTTCGCGGGCGTGGCCTTCGCCGCCATCGGCATCGGCGCCCTGGTGCCCGCGGCGATCATGTCCATCGCGGCGGCGAACCTCTTCACCCGCAACATCTACAAGGACTTCATCAAGCCGGACGCCACGCCCGCGCAGGAGACCAAGGTCTCCAAGCTGGTGTCCCTGCTGGTGAAGGTGGGTGCGCTGGCCTTCGTCCTCACCATGGACAAGACGGTCGCCATCAACTTCCAACTCCTGGGCGGCATCTGGATCCTCCAGACCTTCCCGGCCCTCGTCGGCGGCCTGTTCACCCGCTGGTTCCACCGCTGGGCGCTCATCGGCGGCTGGGCGGTCGGCATGCTGTACGGGACGATCGCCGCGTACGGGGTGGCCTCGCCGACCCAGAAGCACTTCGGCGGCTCGTCCGCCGAGATCCCCGGCATCGGCGAGATCGGCTACATCGGCCTGACGGCCTTCGTCCTCAACGTCGTGGTCACGGTGGTCCTCACGTTCGTCCTGCGGGCCGCGAAGGCTCCCGACGGCATCGACGAGACCAGGCCCCAGGACTACACGGCGGACGCGGGCGACCCGGGCGTCCAGGTCGAACTGCCTCCGGCGACGGCGGGAACGAGCCACTAGGCGGGCGCCTCCGGCCGACCCGCGTCCGGTGCGTTGTCGGGTGCGGGTGGGTGGGGGCTTCTCGCGCAGTTCCCCGCGCCCCTGAAAAAGCAGGGGCTGCGCCCCATGCTTTTCGGCCCGAAAGGGCCGGAGGCCCTTAAGGGGCGCGGGGAACTGCGCGACCAGCCCCCACCGGACGGACGCCTGGGGGTCGAAGGGGCACAGCCCCTCGGTGGGGGCACCTCCCGCTCGAGCGAAGCCGAGAGTGGGGGAGGGACGGGTAGGGGCGGCGGGGGCGCAAAACACCCGGCTACGCTGAAGCGGTGACCCGCCCCCCGATCGTCCTGGACAGCGACCCCGGCATCGACGACGCCGTAGCCCTCCAGTACCTCCTGGGAACCGGCCTGTGGGACCTCAAGGCATACACCTCCGTCGGCGGCAACCTCCCCGCCGACGCGACCTACACCAACGCCCGCGCCCTGGCCAGAGCCCTCCGCATCGCCCCCCACGTCCCGGTCCACAGAGGCGCCGGCCGCCCCCTCTCCCGCCTCCCCTACCGCGAGGCATCCGCCTTCCACGGCCCCGCGGGCCTCGGCGACGAGACCCTCCCCGACTCGACGGCCCCCCACCCGACGGAGTCGTCCGCCCAGGCCCTGATCCGCCTGTCGAGGGAGTACGAGGGCGAGCTGACGGTCTGCGCCACCGGTCCCCTCACCAACGTGGCCATCGCCCTGCTGGAGGACCCGCACTTCGCCCACCGCGTCCGCAGGTTCGTGTTCATGGGCGGCGCCGCCCAGGTCCCGGGCAACTTCACCCCGGTCGCCGAGTTCAACATCTGGGCCGACCCGGACGCCGCCGAGATCGTCCTCTCCTCCGGCATCCCGTTCACCATGGTCGACCTGGACGCCTCGCACCGCTGGCTCTTCCGTCCCGAGGACCTCGCCGCGCTGGAGGCCGCGGGCCCCGGTACGGCCCTCGCCGCCCGGCTGATGCGGACCTACATGGACGCCTACACCCGCCACGGCGGGGACGGCACCTGTCCGCTGCACGATCCGCTGGCCGTGGGCGTGTGCGGCGACGAGGCGTTCGTCGAGGCCGTCGAGGGTGCCGTCGTCGTGGAGTGCGCGAGCGAACTCACGCGCGGCCAGACCGTGTTCGTGCCGGCCGCCGCCCGGCGCGTCTACTACTCCGAGTCCCCCGCCCTGACCGCCCGTCTGCGCGCCACCGGCCGCGTCGCGCTCGGGCCGGGCACCCGCGACTTCAGCGAGGACTTCGTGACGACCCTGCCCAGGTGGCCTGCGACGGCCTGACAAATCCGATAGTCCGACGGACGGCGGCCCCTGTGGAAAACCGCCGACCCGCGCAGCCGCCCCTCGTGCACACTGCGACGCATGGACATCACGATCAGGCCGGCGGCTCCCGACGAGTACGCCGCGCTCGGCGAGATCACCGCCCAGGCCTACCTCGGCGACGGACTGCTGGACTTCGGAGAGAGCGACCGGTACCTCGACGAGCTGCGGAACGTGGCGAAGCGGGCGGCCGAGGCCGAGGTGCTCGTGGCGGCCGCGGACGGGCAGGTGCTGGGCGGGGTGACCTTCGTCCCCGCAGGCGGGCCCATGGCCGACATCGCCCGCGCGGGAGAGGCCGAGATACGGATGCTCGCCGTCTCCCCCGAAGCCCGGGGGCGGGGTGTCGGCGAGGCACTCGTGCGGGCCTGCCTGGAGCGTGCCCGCACCGTCGAGGGCTGTGTGCGTGTCGTGCTGTCGACCCAGCGGAGCATGCACGCGGCCCATCGCATCTACGGACGCCTGGGCTTCACTCGCACACCTGAGCGCGACTGGAACCCCCTCCCCGACCAGCCCGACATCACTCTGATCACCTATGAGTTGACGCTCTGACACCCTGCGAAGCCGAATGCGACACAACATGTGGGGGTGACACCGCGCCCCGGCACTAGATGTATGCTCATGCTCGCTGTCGCCGCAGGGGAATCCGGTGTGAATCCGGAACTGTCCCGCAACGGTGTATTTGCGTGCATACATCGCCATGTGTGCACGCCTGTTCAGTCCGAACACCTGCCGACAGTGCGCCCGGCCGTCCGGTCCGGGTGCCGTGACGTCCGGGCCTCGTGGAATGGGCCGGTGGACGCGACGCTCCCGTGCGCTCGTGTGCTGCCGCCTGCCCTCCGCAAGGCCCCAGCCGAGCGAGGGAGAGCCCCACGTGACCATCGCGCCAGCCGATCCGGTGTCAGCCGACCTGACCGCAGCCGAGCCGGTGTCAGCCGACCCGGTGTCAGTCGACCCGGTGACGGAGACCGACGGTCCCGGTACCGCGTTGCTGCGGATCCTGACCGAGCTGACCGCCGACCTCCCCGACGCCGACCCCGGCCGGGTCGCCACCGCCGCGCTGCGCGGCCGGTCGGTGCGCGCGTCCTCCGCCGAGATGGTCGCGGAGCTGCGTGAGCTGGCCACGGAGGCCGCCGCGGGCCTCATCGCCGAGGACCCCGCCTATTCGAGACTGGCCGCCCGGCTGCTGGCCGTCGGCATCCGTGCCGAGGCGGCCTCGCAGGGTGTCACGACGTTCACCGAGTCCATCGCCGTGGGCCACCGGGAGGGTCTCGTCGCCGACCGTACGGCCGCGTTCGTCCGCGCCCACGCCGAGCGTCTCGACGCCCTGATCGACCCGGCCGGGGACGACCGCTTCGGCTACTTCGGTCTGCGCACCCTGCACAGCCGCTATCTGCTCCGGCACCCCCTCACCCGCAAGGTCGTCGAGACGCCCCAGCACTTCATGCTGCGGGTCGCCGCCGGCCTCGCCGAGGACACGGGTGCCGACGCGGAGGCGGGCCTGCGCGCCCTCGACGAAGTGGCCGCGCTCTACGGGCTGATGAGCCGCCTGGACTACCTCCCCTCCTCCCCCACGCTCTTCAACTCCGGTACGCGACACCCCCAGATGTCGTCCTGCTACCTCCTCGACTCCCCGCTGGACGAGCTGGACTCCATCTACGACCGCTACCACCAGGTGGCCCGCCTCTCGAAGCACGCCGGTGGCATCGGTCTGTCGTACTCCCGCATCCGCTCGCGCGGTTCGCTGATCCGGGGCACCAACGGGCACTCCAACGGCATCGTGCCGTTCCTGAAGACGCTGGACGCCTCGGTCGCCGCCGTGAACCAGGGCGGCCGACGCAAGGGCGCGGCCGCGGTCTACCTGGAGACCTGGCACTCCGACATCGAGGAGTTCCTGGAACTGCGCGACAACACCGGCGAGGACGCCCGGCGTACGCACAACCTGAACCTGGCGCACTGGATCCCGGACGAGTTCATGCGCCGGGTCGCCGCCGACGAGCAGTGGTCGCTGTTCTCCCCGTCCGACGTGCCCGAGCTGGTCGACCTGTGGGGTGCGGAGTTCGAGGCCGCGTACCGCAGGGCGGAGGCGGACGGCCTGGCGAAGAAGACGATCGCGGCCCGTGACCTGTACGGCCGGATGATGCGCACCCTCGCACAGACCGGCAACGGCTGGATGACCTTCAAGGACGCGGCCAACCGCACGGCGAACCAGACGGCCGAGCCGGGCCATGTCGTCCACTCCTCCAACCTCTGCACGGAGATCCTGGAGGTCACGAACGACGGGGAGACGGCGGTCTGCAACCTGGGCTCGGTGAACCTGGGCGCGTTCGTCGACCGGGCGACGGGCGACATGGACTGGGCGCGGCTGGACGCGACCGTCCGCACCGCCGTCACCTTCCTCGACCGCGTGGTCGACATCAACTTCTACCCGACCGAGCAGGCGGGCCGCTCCAACGCCAAGTGGCGTCCGGTCGGGCTCGGCGCGATGGGTCTCCAGGACGTCTTCTTCCAACTGCGGCTGCCCTTCGACTCCCCCGAGGCGAAGGCGCTCTCCACCCGGATCGCCGAGCGGATCATGCTCGCCGCGTACGAGGCCTCCGCCGACCTCGCCGAGCGGGTCGGCCCGCTGCCCGCCTGGGAGAAGACCCGTACGGCACGCGGTGTGCTGCACCCCGACCACTACGGCGTCGAGACCACCTGGCCGGAGCGCTGGGCGGCCCTGCGCGAGCGCGTCGCGACGACGGGCCTGCGCAACTCCCTGCTCCTGGCCATCGCGCCGACGGCCACCATCGCCTCGATCGCCGGTGTGTACGAGTGCATCGAGCCGCAGGTGTCGAACCTGTTCAAGCGCGAGACACTGTCCGGTGAGTTCCTCCAGGTCAACTCGTATCTGGTGAAGGACCTGAAGGAGCTGGGCGTCTGGGACGCCCGCACCCGTGAGGCGCTGCGCGAGTCGAACGGCTCGGTGCAGGACTTCGCGTGGATCCCGGCCGACGTCCGGGCGCTGTACCGCACGGCCTGGGAGATCCCGCAGCGCGGTCTGATCGACATGGCCGCCGCCCGCACGCCGTATCTGGACCAGTCGCAGTCGCTCAACCTGTTCCTGGAGACGCCGACCATCGGCAAGCTCTCCTCGATGTACGCGTACGCCTGGAAGTCGGGCCTGAAGACCACGTACTACCTGCGCTCCCGCCCGGCGACCCGCATCGCCCGCGCGGCACAGGGCCAGGGCCGGGCGCAGACCCCGGCCCGGCCCGAGAACACCATCCCCGTCCAGCAGTCGGCCGACCCGGATGCCGTCGCCTGCTCCCTTGAGAACCCCGAGTCCTGCGAGGCCTGCCAGTGATGCCCAGCAACCAGAATCTCCTCGACCCCGGCTTCGAGCTGACGCTCCGCCCGATGCGCTACCCGGACTTCTACGAGCGCTATCGGGACGCGATCAAGAACACCTGGACCGTCGAGGAGGTCGACCTCCACTCGGACGTCGCCGACCTCGCGAAGCTCTCCCCGGCCGAGCAGCACCTGATCGGCCGTCTGGTCGCGTTCTTCGCGACGGGCGACTCGATCGTGGCGAACAACCTCGTGCTGACCCTCTACAAGCACATCAACTCCCCGGAGGCACGCCTCTATCTGAGCCGCCAGCTCTTCGAGGAGGCCGTGCACGTCCAGTTCTATCTGACGCTCCTGGACACCTACCTCCCCGACCCGGAGGACCGAACGGCGGCCTTCGCGGCCGTGGAAAACATCCCCTCCATCCGGGAGAAGGCGGAGTTCTGCTTCCGGTGGATGGACTCGGTCGAGAAGCTGGACCGGCTGGAGTCCCAGGCGGACCGCCGCCGGTTCCTGCTCAACCTGATCTGCTTCGCGGCGTGCATCGAGGGCCTCTTCTTCTACGGCGCCTTCGCGTACGTCTACTGGTTCCGCAGCCGGGGTCTGCTGCACGGCCTGGCGACCGGCACCAACTGGGTGTTCCGCGACGAGACGATGCACATGTCCTTCGCCTTCGAGGTGGTGGACACCGTCCGCAAGGAGGAGCCGGAGCTCTTCGACGACGCGCTGCAACAGCAGGTCACGGACATGCTGAGGGAGGCCGTCGAGGCCGAGCTGCAGTTCGGGCGCGACCTGTGCGGTGACGGTCTGCCGGGCATGAACACCGAGTCGATGCGGCAGTACCTGGAGTGCGTGGCCGACCAGCGGCTCACGCGCCTCGGCTTCGCCCCGGTGTACGGCTCGGAGAACCCCTTCTCCTTCATGGAGTTGCAGGGCGTGCAGGAGCTGACCAACTTCTTCGAGCGACGTCCGTCCGCGTACCAGGTCGCGGTGGAGGGCACCGTCGACCTGGACGAGGACTTCTAGCTCGGCGACCCTGCTCGAACGGGCAGGGATCCGTGCTCTTCACGCGATCAGGCGGGGCGGGCGACGCGGTGCGACGCCCGCCGCTCCTCCGCCGCCCGTTCGAGCTGCCGGTCGACGCGCCGGTCGTGCACGGCGCCGACGACCGCGGGCAGCACCACCAGGGCGAGGAGTCCGAGGACGGCCAGTGTTCCGATGAGTCCTTGCAGCTGTGTCGTATCCATGGACACCACTGTCGCGCCGAACACTCCTGACAAACAGTGGCAGGACTGCCGCATCCCCTCGAATTACTGCCACTTCCAAGGCACACTGGCAGCATGCTGAAGAACGTGGCCGCCGTCCTCATGGACGGCGTGCATCCCTTCGAACTGGGCGTCGTCTGCGAGGTCTTCGGCCTCGACCGCAGCGACGAGGGCCTGCCGGTGTACGACTTCGCGGTCGCGTCGGCGGAGGGCCCGACCCTGCGGACGCACGCGGGCTTCACCGTCTCCACGCAGCACGGCCTGGACCGGCTCGAAGAGGCCGACCTGGTGGTCGTACCGGCGGGCGACAGCTATGTGCACCGGATCTACCCGGCCGAGTTGCTGGACGCGCTGCGCCGGGCCGCGGACCGGGGCGCCCGGGTACTGAGTGTGTGCTCGGGCGTCTTCGTGCTCGGCGCGGCCGGACTGCTGGACGGCCGGCCCTGCACGGTCCACTGGCAGCACTCCGAGGAACTGGCCCGGCAGTATCCACGCGCGGTGGTCGAGCCGGACGTGCTGTACGTGGACGCGGACCCGGTGATCACCTCGGCGGGCACGGCGGCCGGTATCGACGCCTGTCTGCACATCGTCCGCAAGGAACAGGGGCCGGAGGTGGCGAACAGGATCGCCCGGCGCATGGTGGTACCACCGCACCGCGACGGCGGCCAGGCCCAGTTCATCGAGCGGCCGCTGCCGCGCTCGCAGTGCGACACGGTCGGCGAGGTGCTCGTGTGGATGGAGCGACATCTCGACGAGGAGGTCACCGTCGAACAGCTCGCCGCCCGCGCGCACATGTCCCCGCGCACCTTCGCGCGCCGCTTCCAGCAGGAGACCGGGACCACCCCGTACCGCTGGATCCTGCGCCAACGGGTGCTGCTGGCCCAGCGGTTGCTGGAGGCGACGGACGAGACGGTGGACGCCATCGCCTGGCGCACCGGCTTCGGCACCGCCGCCGCCCTGCGTCATCAGTTCGTCCGGTCCCTGGGCACGACGCCGCAGGCCTACCGCCGGACGTTCCGGGGCCCGGAGGCCGCCTGAGGGCGGCGCCGCACCGGCTCAGTCGTTGGCGACCACGGGGTAGCGGGGCTCGTTCTCGGCCATCTGCCGCAGCGCGTCCTTGCGGTCGCGCTTGGAGAGCCGGTCGATGTAGAGGTAGCCGTACAGGTGGTCGGTCTCGTGCTGCAGGCAGCGCGCGAAGTAGCCGGTGCCGCGCACCTTGATCGGGTTGCCCTTCTCGTCCTGCCCGGTGACCTCGGCGTAGTCGGGGCGGGCGAGTGGCATGTACGCCGTCGGCACGGACAGGCAGCCCTCGTTGCTGTCGTCCAACCGGCGCTTCTCGGCGGGCAGTTCGACCAGCTTCGGGTTGCAGACGACACCGGTGTGGCGCTTGCCCTCGTCGTCCGGGCAGTCGTACACGAACACCTTCAGATCGACGCCGACCTGGTTCGCGGCCAGGCCCACGCCCTCCGCCGTGCGCTGGCTGGCGAACATGTCGTCCACCAGCTTGGCCAGCTCGTCGCCGAACTCCGTGACGTCCTTGCACTCCTTGTGCAGCACCGGGTTCCCGACCACGGTGATCGGCAACGACGTGCCGCGCTCGCGGTAGGCCTGCTCGCGCTCCTCGCAGTCCTCCGTGTCGATGACGAACCCCTCGTCATCGACGGGGAGCACGCCCACGTGCTGCTGATCGGTGTCCTGCTGGGCCATGACAGACGTACGCCTTCCTCAAAACAACAAGCGATGAAGTTGCTGATACAGGGTACGGGGACCGCGCCCCGTAAGGGGCGCGGGGAACTGCGCGAGCAACCACCTCGAACCCGCGGCCGAGAGCCGAACCGTACGCCCCCTAGCAGACCTCTTCCAGATCCCGCCAATCACGAGAATCCGGACTGTCGGCGACCCACCCGTCCAGCAACCCCCGCACCAGCGAGGCCGGCGCGGCGATGCCGCACTCCCGCTCCGGCGCCCACAGCTGCCCGTCCGTCACGTGCTGCAACGGCCCGGGATGCCCGGGCTCGCTGTGATCGTGCGGGTCGAGATGCTCCCCGTCCCCCTCGTCGGACGGCATACGCGACTCCGAGCACAGCCGGCACAGCAACCGCACCGAGGACGACCAGTCCTCCGCCGCGAATCCCGCGTCCGCCGCGAGCCGCTCCAGCGCGTCCCGGTCCGCCTCGGTCGCGGCCTCCAGCAGCACCACCCAGGTCGGGACGGGGGACGGCGCCCACAACTCGATCTCGTCGAACACCGGATACGCGTGCCCCGCGGCCGTGGTCCGCTCCCCGTGCGGCACCCCGTCGTGCAGGACGACCTCGCCCCAGCGCCGCCCGGAGGACGGCAACGGGATGGAGAGCACCTCGATCCGGGCGGGGTCGAGCCGCCGCCCCCACACGACCTCGGCCTCGCCCTCGGGCGAGAGCCGTACGGCCGCGCTGCCGAGGTCCATGCCCACCGGCTCCCCGGAGTCCCCAGGTCCGCTTCCGGGTTTCGGCCGGGACGCGCCCCCGGGCACCCGCAGCCCGTACGCCTGCCAGGCCCGGCGGGCCAGCGGCCAGTCCTGGAGGGCCGTGGCGGCGATGCCCACGTTCCACCAGTCGGGCGCGCCGGTCTCGCGGTCGAGCAGCGCGACGGCCCGCAGACCTGCCGCTCTCGCCTGTTCCCAGTCGTGCCGGAACTTGTGCAGCAGGGCCAGGTTGAACCAGGACTCGGACAGCCACGGCTCCAGGTCCGCGGCACGTGTCAACAGCGCCCCCGCGTCCTCGTACCGACCGTCGCCGATCAGCGTGAACGCACGATCGGTGGCCTGCCGCCAAGAGGCGGAGGGCCGATGCCGTCCCTTGCCGAAGATCCTCACGATTCCCGCCTGCCAGTTACGGTTCCCGCCTGCCAGTTCCGTCGGAGTGGGCTGGCCGTCGCCCCCGGTACACCCTCTCCCTCGCATCCAACCACGACCGGATGGAGAGGCGCTCATTACCCATGGGTTACCCCACCGCGGGCAAGGTCAGACAGTCTCTCGACAGTACCCGCGCGAGCGACTCCACCACCTCCGGGTGATAGTCCCGAGCCGTGCCCAGCCGCAGTTCCTCCAACGCCCTGAGCGGTCCTTCGGGCCCTGCTTCCCTGACCTTCTCCTCGTATGCGTTCACGGCGCGCACGATTCGCGCGCCGACCGGCTGTTCACGGTACGGATCCGCCTGCCGCTCCACCACCACGGCGACCTCGGCGTCCACCCCGGTCTGCCGTACGACGGCGCCGCCCAGCAGCGCGATACGGCGCTGTTCGGCCGCCGGGAGCCCGGCGGTGGCCCCGGCGGGGACGGGGTCGACGAGGCTGAGCTGACCGATGTCGTGCATCAGGGCCGCGTACTCGACGACGATCAGCTGGGATTCGCAGAGCCCCAGCTCACGGCCCACCTCGCGGCTCAGCAGGGCCACCCTCCGGGCATGCCCGGCAGGCGTGTACCCGGCGATCTCCGTGGCGCGGGCGAGGGAGGCGATGGTCTGGCGGTAGGTGGTCCGGACGAGGGCGTACCGCCGGAACGACAGCGTGGTGAGCAGCAGCGGCAGCGAGAAGACCGGCAGCGCCCACAGTCCGGCGACACCGACCGCGAGGGCCATGACGGCCCCCGTCGCGCACACCGCCGACCCTATTCCGGCCAGCGCCCGCAGCTCGTCCCCGAGGAGCGGGCCGAACGGCCACCGGGTCCGTGCGTGCGCCATGGCCGCCGCCAGCATCGCGTCGCACAGCGCGGTCAGTACGAGCAGCGCGACGAGCAGCAGGGCGTACGAGGGGCCGCTCCACTCCGCCGACAGGCCCCGGTGGTGCAGTGACCGGAGGCAGAGGGCGGCGATGGCGACGGTGAGGACGCGCCGGGTGAGGTGATCGACAGTCGAACCGCGCCCCTTGGCCACATGCGGCACACATCCCAGCAGCGCGGCCCCGACGACGACGGCGACGACCTGGAGCACCCCGTGACCCGTCGGCACCCCGCCGTTCTCCCCCAGCAGCGCGTAGGCCAGCGCCCCGGCGGCGCCGAGCGGGGCCACGTCACGCCCCTCCGCCCCACGCCACCGCGACAGCTCCCCCACGCTCACGAGCGCCCCGAACGCGAGAGCGACACCGGGGTCGTCGAGACCGTGCCAGAGGGTATGGCCGAGGGCCAGCAGGGCAAGGCCCCCGGCGAGACAGCGAAACCCGAGGAGCGACGTCACGGCACCCGCCCCTCACCGGCACGGCCCCGTGCCTGCCCACCGTCCGCCGGAGCGAGGCCCGCCCGCGGACCGTCCGCCCGAGGGTCGGCCCCCGTGTCCCCAGCCGCCTCCGCCTCCCCCGGCCCCGCCTCCCTCGGCATCTCGCCGGCCGGGATGTTTCCGCTGGGGTCCGCGGTGACGGTCGGGGTCCAGCCGTGGTGGGCAAGGGCGCGGGTCAGTGCGGTCACCATGACGGGGTCGAACTGCGCGCCCGCGCAGCGCCGCAGTTCGGCGAGCGCGGCGGCGACGGGGCGGGCCCGGCGGTAGGAGCGGGTGGACGTCATCGCGTCGAAGGCGTCGGCGACCGCGACGATCCGGGCGAACTCGGGTATCTGGCCCCCGACCAGCCCGTAGGGGTACCCGCTCCCGTCCAGCCGCTCGTGGTGGTGCAGCACGGCCGCCCGGGCCTCCCCGAGGAAGGCGATCCCGCGCACCATCTCGTGGCCGTACTCGGGATGCAGTTCGACGACCCGTCGCTCCTCGGGCGTCAGCGGCCCGTCCTTGCGCAGCAGCCGCGTGGGCACCCCCAGTTTCCCCACGTCGTGCAGGATCCCGGCGAAGCGGAGGACCTCGGCCCGTTCGTCGTCCATGCCCAGTTGCCGCGCGATCAGCAGGGACGCCTGCGCGACCCGCTCGCTGTGCCCGCGCGTGTACCCGTCCTTGATGTCGACGGCCTGGACGAGCGCGCGAATCGTTGCCCGGTGCGCCGCCCGCTCCCGGTGGTACTGCGCGAACACCCAGCAGGACAGGTACATCGGCAGCAGCACGAGCAGCGCGGCGACGGGCCCGTGCGGACTGCGCCACAGCACGGCCATCATCAGCCCGGCGAGCCCGTGCACGGTGACGGGCGCCAGCGAACGCCAGAAGAGCCCGCGCCAGGCGGCACGTGCGGGCACCCGCTCGGCGAGCGCCAGGATCCCGCCGTCGAGCAGCGTGAGCACCGCGCAGAACACCACCGCCGCGGCCCCGGCGGGCAGCAGCGCGTACGGGAAGTCGGGGCCGGCGACCGCGTCCCGGCCGCCGAGCGCCGCGTGCGCGTGCGCCGCGGCCCACACCGCGAGCACCAGCCGGCCCGCCCGCCAGATCCGCCGCAGCCCTCGCGGCCGCTGCTCGACCCGGGAGACCAACGCGCCCGGCACGGCCACGAGCGCGGCGGCGGGCACCGGCAGCAGAAAGGCCCCGGCGAGGAGGACGGGGAAGAAGGTGCCCATGCCCTGGGGCGCACGGTGGCCCATGAAGGGGCAGCGGGTGATCTGCTCGCACGCGGCGTACAGCGCGGCGAGCAGGGCGACCGCCTCCCACGGGACATGGCCGCCCGGCAGGGCCGCGAGACAGGCCAGGGCGCCGAGGACGACACAGGCGACGTACACACGTGCCCCTGTCGGCACCGACCCCATGGCACCCTCCCGAGTTCAGGCTCCGGAGCCTAGGACGGGCCGGAACCGGAGGGGACGGCTACGGATGAATCCATCGCGCCACGACGGCCGGATTAACCCCTTCGAGTGAAGCAGCACTCTCAAGTTGACCGGCCCGAGCGAGGAACCGTCGAAGCCTCGCTCGAATCACCGAGCCCCCTCAGTGCGCCACATCCGCCGCGAGCACCTTGTTGAGCTGCTCCACGGTCGCCGGGGACTCACGTTGGAAGGCGGCGAGGTCGAGACCGTCGTCGCCCATGACCGTCAACAGCGTGCGCTCGCCCACGGCGACGACGATGACGTGCCCCGCACCGCACCGGACGACGACCTCGCGGAGCGCCCCGGCCCCGGACTGGTCGGCCATCCGACGGCTGACGCCGAGGGTGGCCGCGGCGAGGGCGGCGACGGACTCGGGGTGGACCTTGTCGACGTCGGCGACGACGAGGAGCCCGTCCACGGTGGACAGGACGCTCTCGGCGACGCCCATCACCCTGTCACGCAGCGAGGCCAGGATCCCGGTCAGCGATTCGGTCGATGCGTGTGCGGTCATGAGCACGTGCTCCTTGGTCCATACGTCTGCGGTGGGTGTGCGGTCCGAGCGGCAGGGGGTGCTTGCGGGACTGCCCGGCGCCCGCTACTCGGGCAGGTGCCGGTCGGACTCGGGGAGAGCCCGCAGCCCGCGGCGGACACGCCGCAGCATTTCGACGGAGGGTTGGTCGGCCAGCAGTTCCTCGGCCGACAGCGGGGGCATGGGCGGGAAGGGGGACGGCACGGCCGGGTTGTCCGACGTGCCGTCACCGGCGTCTGCGGGAAGACGCGACGCGCCCCGCACGGGTAACGGTGGCGGCTTCGCGGCGACCTCACCGGGTCCGGCGCGCGACGGCCGTTCCACGGCCGGGACGTCGTTCTCGGCGAGCGGTGCCGATTTTTCCGCCGTCCCCCCGGACGGTGGCGGTTCGGCAGGTGTGCCGCCACCGGGCTCGGTGGACGGCGGTCGTGCTGTCTTCGTGGGGACGTCCGCGGCGGACGGCGGGGCTTCGGCGGGCGGGACCGGGTGGTCGTCCGCGGGCGCTCTCGGCACTTGACGCCGTCGGAGGCGGGCGACCTTGCTGCGTATACGGCGTTTGCGGGCCGGGTCCTTGTGGGGGCTCACTACCCGCCCTTCGCTCCGAGGTCTCCGGTGGGAGAGCCTCCACCGGGCCTGCGTCTCGGCAGGGGACCGGCTCTCGGTGACGGTTCGTCTGCTGCCGGCTGACCCCGGTGGACCCGGGGCGCGGTGCTGGGCCGGCTGTCGGGGGCCGGCCTGGTCTCCCAGTGGACGGCCCGGCGCGCTTCCAGCCGGACGAGGTCCAGCATCACCGCGTACAGTCCGCGCCCCCGGGCGAAGGCGATGTCCCGTGGGGTACGGCGGCCGTTGGCGCTCTCGACGACGTCCCGGTGGCGTCGGGTCAGCCGCCCGTCGGACTCCGGGGTGCCGCGATCGCCGACCGGTCGGGGCCGGACCCGGGCCAGTTCGCCCGCGGGACCCCAGAGCCGGGTCAGCAGCGCCATGCGGCGGGTGGTCTCCTCGGCCAGCGGTCGCGGCTCGACTCCCGGCCGGGCCAGCAGGGTGGGCCGGCGTTCGGTCAGTTCCCAGCCGCCGGGCGGACTGAGCGCCATCGCGAAGGCCCCGTCGAACACGGCCGCCGTGCAGACGACCTCCAGCTCGGCGGCGCCGATCAGACCGGCGCCGATCAGGTGCGGAGCGAGCCGGTCCGCGTCGGGTTCGGCCGCGCAGGCCGCCAGCCAGGCCTCGTCGTCGATCCGGCCGGAGGCGAGCAGCGTGGACGTCGCGGTCGGCGCGCCCGGCGTCTCGATCGCTCCGATCAGCCCGTCCCGCAGGTGAATCGTTCCACCGGGGGACCCCGCGACCCGTACCGTGCCGGTGTAGCCCTCCTGGTGCAGTGCCTGCAGCAGGGCGGGGACGTTGCGTGCCGAGGGAGTCTTCACGCCAGCACCTCGCGTGCCCGGTCGCCGAGGCTGCGCAGGGCCAGCGCCACGTTCGCCCGGTCACGGTCGAGGCCGGCCGCGAGCAGCAGCGGGTCACCGGCCGACCGGTCCACCGAGAGCAGCACATGATGGCGTCGTCTGCTGGTCATGACCACGCTCTCCAACTCACCCTCGGCCCCGGCCGCGCCGAGCCGATCGGAGATGAGCGTGGCGAGATCCGAGCACTCCGCCCCCGTCCCCGCCTGGGCGGCGTCGCCGGCGACGGCGTAGGTGAGGCCCGTGACCGCGTCGATCAGGGCGAGGCCGGTGACGCCGGGCGAGTCGAGAAGCCGGTCCAGGGAGGCCTGGAGCGCGGGCTTCCTTTCCTCAAGTCCCCCCATTCGCCCTCCACGTTGACGCGCCGCACAGTACTTTGAACGCCAACTTCCATAACACACAGAAAAGTTGATGTTTGTGACCGGTAGGTCACTCGCGTCGATCGTAGTTGGCCGGACAGTGACCGGTCAGCAGCACTGAGGAATTGGGGCAGCAAATGAACATCGAGACGGCGCTCAAGGAAGCCATGGCCCTCGACGGCGCGATCGGTGTCGCGCTCGTCGACTACGAGAGCGGTATGTCACTAGGCGCCCTCGGTGGCGGGCAGCACCTCGACCTCGAACTCGCGGCGGCCGGCAACACCGAGGTGGTGCGCTCCAAGATGCGCACCCTGGCCTCGCTGGACATGGACGACGTGATCGAGGACATCCTGATCACCCTGGGCCGGCAGTACCACCTGATCCGCCCGCTGACCAGCAGCAAGGGCTCGCTCTTCCTCTACCTGGCGCTGGACCGCTCCCGCAGCAACCTGGCGCTGGCCCGGCACGGCCTGAAGCGCATCGAGAACGGCCTGGAGGTCTGAGCCCGTTCCACTTCGTTCCACCACCGCGCTCCGCACACGACTGAGCCCGTTTCGGGAACGGCCGTCCGACCGCCCCCGAAACGGGCTCAGAAGTAAGCCGGCGAAGTACGTCAGCTCTCCTGCGGTGTGACCGGCGAAGCCGTCACATCATGCTCGGGAACGGTCTGTCCCGATCGGATCAGATCGATCCTGCCCATCACCTTGGCGCGCAGATCCGTGGGCACGTCGTCCTGCCCGCAGCACCGCTTGACCAGCTTCTTGACGGCCTGTTCGAGCCCGTACTTCTCCAGGCAGGGCGAGCACTCCTCGAAGTGGTGCTCGAACTTGGTGCAGTCGGAGTCGGGCATCTCCCGGTCGAGAAACTCGTAGAGATGATCGAGGATCTCGCTGCACTCCGTCTCATGCGGCTCTCCGCAGCTCATGAGCCCGAGCCTTTCGCTTCGTTCGACTCTCCGGCGCCGGCCGGGACAAGCCCGCGGTCACGGGCGTAGTCCTCGAGCATGCCGCGCAGTTGACGGCGGCCCCGGTGCAGCCGGGACATCACCGTACCGATGGGTGTCCCCATGATGTCGGCGATCTCCTTGTACGCAAAGCCCTCGACATCGGCGAGATAGACCGCGATGCGGAACTCCTCGGGGATCGCCTGCAGCGCCGCCTTCACATCCGAGTCGGGCAGGTGGTCGAGCGCCTGCGACTCGGCGGAACGCAGCCCGGTCGACATGTGCGACTCGGCGCGCGCCAGCTGCCAGTCCTCGATCTCCTCGGCCGCGCTGCGCTGGGGTTCGCGCTGCTTCTTGCGGTACGAGTTGATGAAGGTGTTCGTGAGGATGCGGTACAGCCAGGCCTTCAGGTTGGTGCCCTCACGGAACTGGTGGAAGGACGCGTACGCCTTCGCGTACGTCTCCTGCACCAGGTCCTCGGCGTCGGCCGGGTTGCGCGTCATGCGCAGCGCGGCCGAGTACATCTGGTCGAGGAATTCCAGAGCGTCCCGCTCGAACCGGGCGCTGCGCTCCGCGGCGGTCTCGGTGCCCTCGGGCTGCTCCGCCTGGCCCCGTTCGGTCCCTGCGTCGGTCCCAGTGACCGGACCCACCTCCTCCAGCGTCTGTGCGATACCGAAACCGGTACCACCAGAATCGGAGGATAGACGACGATCCATGCCCGCCGCCGCCCGAACAGGGCCGCTCTTGGCCGCGTGCAGCACCGTCCAGTCCAGGTCAGCGCGGCTGCTGCGGCTCGGGCAATAGGTCGAACCCATGCGGCGGACTTCCTCTCCTACGGCGGTCAGCACGGTCTTTCGCGCTGTCTGATCCGCACAACCAAGGCCCGTCGCTCCACATTCCCGGACACCGCCGGACGGGTCAGCGAAGTGACGCGATCCACTCCACGACACCGTCGGTGATCACGGTCAGCGCCTCGTCCTGCCCGAGGGGCGCCCGCTTCGGCACGGCGAACCCATGATCGCCGTACGGCACCTCGACGAGCCCGTACGTCCCCGCCGGGAACTCCTCCGGCCTCCCGAACGGATCGTTGCCGCCCTGGACGACGAGGGTGGGCGCCCCGGCCCCGAGCAGTTCGTCGGCCCGGGACTTCTCCGGCTTCCCCGGCGGATGCAGCGGGAAGCTCAGCGCCAGTACGGCCGCCGCGCCCAGCTCCGCCGCCGTACGACAGGCGACCCGGGCCCCGGCGCTGCGGCCGCCCGCGATCACCGGCAGCCCCGGCTTCGCCAGCGCGGGCCACAGGCCCCGCCAGCCCACGTCCAGCGTCTTCGGCGCGGGCGCGAGCTTCTTCCCGGCCACCCGCCACGGCTGCTCCACCAGGGCAACGGTCACACCGTGCGCGGGGAGCGCGGCGGCGAGGGCCCGCAGATCACGGGCCTCGATCCCGCCACCGGCCCCATGGCTGACGGCGAGGACGAATTCCGGCCCCTTGGCCTTGTACCAGCTGACGCGGCCCGTACCGGCCTCGGTGTCGATCTCTTCCGTCGCTGCTGCCTCGATCTCGGTCACGTCAGAAGAGTGTGCCCTCCTCCGGCCCCTCCAGCTCCTTCAGCAGCTCCGGGCCGTTGTTGCGGACGTTGCTGACGGCCGTGGTGACGGGGTAGGCGCGCATCAGCCCGGCGGGCGGCGGTTCGAGCAGCCCGCGCAAGTCGTCGAGATCCGTACGCGCCGGATCGAGCCAGCTGTCCCAGCGGTCCGGCGTCAGCATCAGCGGCATCCGGGGGTGGATCTCGGCCAAGGCGTGCGGGCCGTCCTCCGGCGCCACCGCCAGCGGGGTCGTCTCGGCCTCCGTCGTGATCACCGAGCAGGTCGCCCACCAGGCCCCCGGATGGTCGTCCGGCAGCGTCCTGTCCCGCCAGAACTCGTACAGCCCGGCCATCGCGAAGACGGAACCGTCGGCCGGGAGCACGAAGTAGGGCTGCTTGCGCGGCCGCTTCTTCTTCCCCTCGACCTCCAGCTCCCGCTCCCCCTTGCCGGTGACCCACTCGAAGTAGCCGTCGGCGGGCAGGATGCACCGCCGGGTGGCGAAGGCACGGCGGTACGACGGCTTCTCGTGCACGGTCTCCGCGCGGGCGTTGATCATCCGCGCCGCGCCCTCGGGGTTCTTGGACCAGGAAGGGACCAGCCCCCACTTCAGCTTCCGCAGCTGGCGAACCGGCCGCTTGTCGTCGGCGTCCTTCAAAGGACGGTCGAGGACCGCGTAGACCTCCTTGGTGGGAGCCACGTTGTAATCCGGCTCCAGGGTCTCCTCCGGCTCCCACTTCTCGATCTCAAAGATTCCTGCGAGATCCTCGGGCCTACGACTCGACGCATACCGTCCGCACATAAATGCCACACTGCCAGGCCCACCCGTCACCCGACCACCACCCCCCAACGATGGCGCTACGCGCCAGCCCCCGTTGATCGCGACCCGAGGGAGCCACCGCAGAACATGGAAAGCACCGCAGCCACCTCCCTGGCCAGCCTGTGGGACGAAGTCTTCGGCACCCAGCCCGACCCCGACCTGTGGGTCGTCATAGCCACCTCGGTCGCCGCGCTCGCCGCGATCGTCCCGCACGGCGTCTGGCGGCTCTCGCGCAACGCCATCACCATCGCGCACGAGGGCGGCCACGGGCTGGTCGCGCTGCTCACCGGCCGCACCCTCACCGGCATCCGACTGCACTCCGACACCAGCGGCCTCACGGTCAGCCGCGGCAAGCCCACCGGCATCGGCATGATCCTCACCGCCGCCGCCGGCTACACGGCTCCCCCGCTCCTCGGCCTCGGCGGCGCCGCCCTCCTCGGCTCCGGCCGCATCACCCTGCTCCTCTGGCTCGCCACGATCCTGCTGGTCGCCATGCTGGTCATGATCCGCAACGCCTACGGCGCCCTGACGGTCCTCGTCACCGGCGGCACCTTCGTCGTCGTCTCCTGGCTGGCGGGCCCCCAGGTCCAGGCCGCCTTCGCCTACGCGGTCGTCTGGTTCCTGCTGCTGGGGGGCGTACGCCCGGCCTTCGAACTCCAGGCGAAGCGCCGCCGAGGAAACGCCGGCGACTCCGACGCCGACCAGCTCTCCCGGCTGACCCACCTCCCGGCGACGGTCTGGCTGGTGATGTTCCACGTGGTGTCGCTGTGCGCGTTGATGGGCGGCGGGCGCTGGCTGCTGAACCTCTGAGCGCCTCGGATCCGATGGCGGGGGCGCCCCTCAAGGAACGCGGGGAACCGCGCGAGAAGCCCCGCCGGACCCTCAGCCGCCCCCGGCGATCACGAGGCACCCCCGTGGGCGAACCCCTACTAAAGTGGCCGCATGGCCCTGAACGCACAGCCCGCCCTCTGGCCCGCCCCCACCGCGAGCGGAGCCGTCGACGCGACGGTCCACGTCCCGGGGTCCAAATCGGTCACGAACCGCGCCCTCGTCCTCGCCGCCCTCGCGAGCGAACCAGGCTGGCTGCGCCGCCCCCTCCGCTCCCGCGACACCCTTCTGATGGCGGGCGCCCTGCGCGCGATGGGCGTCGGCATCGAGGAGACCGTCTCGTCCAGCTCCGCCGCCACGGACGCCTCCGCCGGCTCCGGCGAGGCCTGGCGTGTCCTGCCCACCGGGCTGCACGGCCCGGCCACGGTCGACGTCGGCAACGCGGGCACGGTCATGCGCTTCCTCCCCCCGGTGGCGGCCCTGGCGGACGGCCCCGTCCGCTTCGACGGCGACCCCCGCTCCTACGAGCGCCCCCTGAACGGCGTGATCGACGCCCTGCGCGTCCTCGGCGCCCGGATCGACGACGACGGCCGGGGCGCGCTCCCCCTGACCGTCCACGGCGGCGGCGCCCTGGACGGCGGCCCGGTGGCCATCGACGCGTCCTCGTCGTCGCAGTTCGTCTCGGCGCTCCTCCTCTCGGCCCCCCGCTTCAACCAGGGCGTCGAGGTCCGCCACACGGGCGCGACCCTGCCTTCGCTCCCCCACATCCGGATGACCGTCGACATGCTGCGCTCGGTGGGCGCGCAGGTGGACACCCCGGAGTCGGGCGGCGAGCCGAACGTCTGGCGGGTCACCCCGGGCGCCCTGCTGGGCCGCGACCTGACGATCGAGCCGGACCTCTCCAACGCGCAGCCGTTCCTGGCGGCGGCCCTGGTGACCGGCGGCAAGGTCGTCGTCCCCGACTGGCCCGCGCGCACCACGCAGCCCGGTGACCAGCTCCGCGAGATCTTCACGGAGATGGGTGGCCTCTGCGAACTGACCGAGTACGGACTGGTGTTCACCGGTTCGGGCGCGATCCACGGCATCGACGTGGACCTGAGCGAGGTGGGCGAACTGACCCCGGGCATCGCAGCGGTCGCCGCCCTCGCCGACTCCCCCTCCACGCTGCGCGGCGTCGCCCACCTCCGCCTCCACGAGACGGACCGCCTGGCCGCCCTCACCAAGGAGATCAACGAACTCGGCGGCGACGTCACCGAGACCGCCGACGGCCTCCACATCCGCCCACGCCCGCTGCACGGCGGCGTCTTCCACACCTATGACGACCACCGCATGGCCACCGCCGGTGCGATCATCGGCCTGGCCGTGGAGGGTGTGCGGATCGAGAACGTGGCGACGACGGCCAAGACGCTGCCGGACTTCCCCGACATGTGGGCCGGGATGCTGGGGAAGAACTGACGGGCGGACCGGGATCATGCGCCGTTACGGCAAGCACACCGACGAGGACGACATCCGCAGCCGCCCGAACCGCAAGGGCAACCGTCCCCGTACGCACATCCGCCCGAAGCACGAGGACGCCGCCGAGGGCATGGTCCTCACCGTCGACCGCGGCCGGCTGACCTGTCTGGTCGAGGACCGTGTGGTGATGGCGATGAAGGCCCGTGAACTGGGCCGGAAGGCGGCCGTCGTCGGCGACATTGTGGCCCTCGTGGGCGACCTCTCCGGCAAGAAGGACACCCTCGCTCGGATCGTCCGCATCGCCGACCGTACGTCGGTGCTGCGCCGCACCGCCGACGACGACGACCCGTACGAACGCGTCGTCGTCGCCAACGCCGACCAACTCGCCATCGTCACCGCCCTGGCCGACCCCGAACCCCGCCCCCGCCTGATCGACCGCTGCCTGGTGGCGGCCTACGACGGCGGCCTGGAGCCCCTCCTCGTCCTCACGAAGTCGGACCTGGCCTCCGCCGACAAGCTCCTGGAGCTCTACGGCGACATCGACATCCCGTACGTCGTGACGAGCCGCGAGGAACTGGAGACGGGCGGCGCCGCCGACCGCGTCCGCGCACACCTGGCCGGCAAGGTCACGGCGTTCGTCGGCCACTCGGGTGTCGGCAAGACGACCTTGGTGAACGCTCTGGTCCCCGAGGACCGCCGCCGTACGACGGGCCTTGTCAACGCGGTGACGGGCCGGGGGAGGCACACCACGACCTCCGCGCTCGCCCTCCCCCTCGCGGACTCGGACGGCGGCTGGGTCGTGGACACCCCCGGCGTGCGCTCCTTCGGCCTCGCTCACGTCGATCCGTCACGGGTGATCAACGCCTTCCCGGACCTCGTCCCGGGCACGGAGGGCTGCCCCCGCGCGTGCGGCCACGACGAGCCGGACTGCGCGCTGGACCAGTGGGTGGCGGACGGGCACGCCGACCCGGCCCGGCTCTACTCCCTGCGCCGATTGCTCTCGACGCGCGAACGGCGGGAAGGCGACTGACCTCCGCGTTGTTTGCGCCCCCGCCCACCCGGTAAGTGCATAATCGCACCGAGTCGGACCCAGACCAGACGAGATCAGCCGAGAACAGACGAAGCGGTCACGGAACGTGGGACACGGGAGGGACGAGACATGGCGTGGCTGCTGGTGGTCGTGGCGGGGCTTCTGGAGACCGGATTCGCCGTCTGTCTGAAACTCTCGCACGGCTTCACCAGACTCTGGCCCACGGTCGCCTTCTGCGTCTTCGCCCTCGGCAGCTTCGGCCTGCTGACCCTCTCCCTGAAGAAGCTCGACGTCGGCCCCGCCTATGCTGTCTGGACGGGCATCGGCGCGGCCGGCACCGCGATCTACGGGATGATCTTCCTCGGTGACATCGTGTCGACCTTGAAGATCGTCTCGATCACCCTGGTGATCGTAGGCGTCGTGGGACTCCAACTGTCGGGCTCGGCCCAATAGTTCGGCCCGCGTGTCGCTTCCGGCGGCGGCTAGCCGAGGGTCCGGCTGAGCTGACGGGGCAACGCCGTCCGTACGAGGTCCGTGACCCCGCCCTCGACCGGGGGCGCCGCCACGCACGAGAGGGCGAGCCGCACCGCGAGTTCGCAGGAGCGGGCGAGCTCCGCCGTGTCCGACTTGGGGGTGCCGGGCGCGGACAGCACGGCCACAGCGCGCTCGCGCACCAGGGCCACGAAGTCGGTGGGCGCGGGCAGCGGTCCGTCCGCGCGGCGCTGCGCGGGCACCGCGGAGGGCGAGCGCACGGCGGCGAGCGGCGGTGCCGGCAGTCGCTCGCTCCAGCAGCCGGTGAGCATGGCGCGAATCAGCGCGTTGTTGCGGGAGGCGGCCACGGTCCACTCGGCGGTCGCGGCCAACCGGTCCCGGGAGTCCACGGGGGTGGCCAGCGCCCGCTCGACGCCCGCCAGATAGCCGTCCGCTTCCCTGCGGACCAGGGCTCTGGCGAGCCCGTCCTTGCTGCCGAACTCGTTGTACAGCGTCTGACGTGACACTCCGGCCACCGCCGCCACGTCCACCATGCGCACGGCGGACCACGGCCGGCGCACCAGCGCCGTGTAAGCGGCGTCCAACAAGGATTCCCGCGCTGCAGGCATCATCGCCTCCCTAAAAGCGAGCGGGCGGCTCTGGCCCTCAGATTTGACGCGCATCAGGTCACTGTCAAGGGTTCACGGCGCTCCCCAGGGGCGCACTCCGGCCAACGTGCGCGGCCCTCGCCGGGCCCGTGATGACAGCCCCAACTCGTGTGCCCAGCACCACGATCCCCATACGTACCGCCCGGCGCGGCTGGGGGGCGGTCGTACCGCCGCCCCCGCCCCCTCCGCCCCGCCTGCGGCACCCTTGGGCACCCCCCTACCCCGGCCCCCTATGGCAACGCACCGACCTCGGCGGATACCGTTCGCCACATGGCCGATTACCTCGACGACCTCCGCCTCGCCCACGTCCTCGCGGACGCCGCCGACGCGACCACCATGTCCCGCTTCAAGGCCCTGGACCTGAAGGTCGAGACGAAGCCCGACATGACCCCGGTGAGCGAGGCCGACAAGGCCGCCGAGGAACTCATCCGCGGCCAACTCCAGCGCGCGCGTCCCCGGGACGCCATCCTCGGCGAGGAGTACGGCGTCGAGGGCACCGGCCCCCGCCGCTGGGTCGTCGACCCCATCGACGGCACCAAGAACTACGTCCGGGGCGTCCCCGTCTGGGCCACCCTGATCTCCCTCATGGAGGCGGCGGAGGGCGGCTACCAGCCCGTCGTCGGCGTGGTCTCCGCCCCCGCGCTCGGCCGCCGCTGGTGGGCCGCGAAGGGCCACGGTGCCTTCACCGGCCGCAGCCTCAGCTCGGCCTCCCGCCTGCGCGTCTCCCGTGTCGCCGATCTGCCGGACGCCTCCTTCGCGTACTCCTCCCTCAGCGGCTGGGAGGAGCGCGGCCTCCTGGGCGGCTTCCTGGACCTGACCCGCGAGGTGTGGCGCACGCGCGCGTACGGCGATTTCTGGCCGTACATGATGGTCGCCGAGGGCTCCGTGGACATCTGCGCCGAACCCGAGCTCTCCCTCTGGGACATGGCCGCCAACGCGATCATCGTCACGGAGGCGGGCGGCAGCTTCACCGGCCTCGACGGCCGCCCCGGCCCGCACAGCGGCAACGCGGCAGCCTCGAACGGCCTGCTCCACGACGAGCTCCTGGGCTATCTGAACCAGCGCTACTGAGCCCTGGAACGATCCGGAGTGCCCCGAACTGACCACGCACGCCCTCTTGTTGACCTCCGCTTTGCCTGCCACATTGAGAGTCCCCCCACTTGTGAACTTGTGAATCCTTGAACAATCAGTTCACCGGATTCCCTAGGAGGTGGCTGAACTCCATGCTCGTCCGCGACGCCATGAGCACAGTGGTCCTCACCATCGGCCCCGATCACACCCTCCGCCAGGCCGCCGCCCTGATGGCGGCTCGCCGGATCGGCGCGGCCGTGGTCCTCGACCCGGACGCCGGCGGACTCGGCATCCTGACCGAACGCGACGTCCTCATCTCCGTCGGCCTGGGCCAGAGCCCCGACGCCGAGCGCGCCCACGCCCACACCACCACCGACGTCGTGTTCGCCACGCCGTCCTGGACCCTGGAGGAGGCGGCCCGCGCCATGGCGCACGGGGGCTTCCGCCATCTGATCGTCCTCGACCAGGGCGCCCCCATCGGCATCGTCTCGGTCCGCGACATCATCCGCTGCTGGGCACCCGCCCGACAGCACGCACCGGCATAGCCCCCGGCCTCGGACGCACGAACGGGCCGGAGCCTCCCAAGAGACCCCGGCCCGCCCCGACGGCAGCGGTGAACCGCATTGGACACGATCCAAGTCAAGTCACGTTCTAAAGTCACACCCGTTCGGATTCTGTTTCCGCTTGCTGTTACGCTGGCCGGTATGAGTGACCTTCTGGAGCGGCTGCGCGGACGCGGATGGCGTATGACCGCGCAGCGGCGCGTCGTGGCCGAGGTCCTCGACGGCGAACACGTCCATCTGACGGCCGACGAGGTGCACGCGCGCGCTGTCGCCAAGCTGCCCGAGATCTCCCGGGCGACCGTCTACAACACCCTGGGTGAGCTGGTCTCCCTCGGTGAGGTGCTGGAGGTCGCCACGGACCGGCGTGCCAAGCGGTACGACCCGAACGCGCACCGCCCGCACCACCACCTGGTCTGCGCCCAGTGCGGCACGATCCGCGACGTCCACCCGACCGGCAACCCGCTGGCCGACCTCCCCACCTCCGAGCGCTTCGGCTTCACCGTCTCGGACGTGGAGGTCACCTACCGGGGCGTCTGCCCGACCTGCACCAAGGCGTAGCCCCACCCCCGCACGACGAAGCCCCCGGCGCCACGACGCCGGGGGCTCTTCTTCGCGCGTGCACGAAAACACCGATGGCCCGGAACCTAACAGGTTCCGGGCCATCGGCCTTCAGTAGCGGGGACAGGATTTGAACCTGCGACCTCTGGGTTATGAGCCCAGCGAGCTACCGAGCTGCTCCACCCCGCGGCGATGAACAGAACACTACGTCACCCCGACCGACCAGAGCAAATCCATTAAGCCCGCCCCCTGACCAGCACCTCCACCGGCAAGCGACTCCCACGCGCCGCCTCTGCGCCCGTCCCGAACTGCGGGCAGTCGTGCCGCTGGGGCGGCGCGGGTGGGCGCAGCGGCACCCCGCAAGCGCGGGTGAGCGAAACCCCGCCCCGCCCGGCACGACCCCCGGGCGCCCTCACACCCCCGCACCGCAGAGCCGCCGCCCCGCCCACGCCCCCTACGCCGACAGCTCGTCCCGCAAGGCATCCCGCAACCGCGCCGCCCGCTCCGCCACCTCCGCCGGCCCGAGCGCCACGGCCCGGTCGGCCCACCGCTTCCCCTCCACCAGCTCGCCCCGACGCGCGTAGACGAGGGCGAGCCGCAACGCCGCCCGCCCATGCCCCGCGTCGGCGGCACGGGCCCACCACACCGCGGCCTCCGGCTCACTGCCCTCCCGAGCCAGCAGCAGCCCCAGATTGAACGCCCCGTTCCGCGACCCGGACTCCGCCGCGACCCGGTACCACCGCGCGGCCTCGACCACGTCGCCCCGCCCGGCCGCCAGCATCCCGACCCGCACCTGCGCCCGCCGGTGCCCCTGCGACGCGGCCCGCTCGTACCACTCCTCGCACTCGTTCTTCTCCCGCACCGGCTCCCCCAGCTCATGCGCGGGCGCGGGCGGACGGCGCGCGTCGAGCACGGCGGCCAGCCGGTACGCGGCCTCCGCGCTGCCCCCACCGGCGGCGCACCGCAGATGCCGCTCGGCGGCCCGCTCGTCACCGTCCCGCAGTCGCGCTATGGCGACCTGGAGCGCCGCCTCGGTGTGCCCGGCGGCTGCCGCCCGCTCGTACCAGACCAGTGCCGTCGCGTCGTCGCCCCGCCCGGCGAACAGAATGCCCAGGTTGAAGGCGGCGTCGACGCTCCCGGCCTCCGCGGCCTTGGAGAACCACGGCTCCGCACCGGACGCGTCGCCGACCTGGAGCAGCAGGATGGCCAGAGCGTTCGCCGCCTCCCGGTGCCCGGCGTACGCGGCGCGCCGGTACCACTGCTCGGCCTGCGCGGTCCGCCCCTGCTCGGCGCAGAGCAGCCCGAGGTTGTACGCGCCGTTGACGTCACCGGCGTCCATCGCGGCCCGGTACCAGCGCTCGGCGGTCTGCGTCTCGCCGCGCTCGGCGTGCAGCGCGCCCAGCGCGTTCGCCGCGTTGCCGTCGCCGTCCTGGGCGGCCCTCAGCCACCACACGGCGGCGCTCTCCGTGTCGCCCGCGTCCCGCAGCAGGAACCCGAGCGCGCACGCGGCACGCGGCTCGCCGTGCTTGGCGGAGGTCAGGTACCAGCGCCCGGCCTCCTTGAGCTCCCCGCGCCGCTCCAGGATCGCCCCGAGGTGCAGCGCGGCCCGCCGGTGCCCGCGCGCGGCGGCCTGCCGGTACCACTGCTCGGCCTCTTCGGCGGCGCCCGCCCCGACACCGTTGTCAGCACCACGCTCCCCCGCGCCCACGGCAGAGCCACCGGCACGCGCGACAGCCCGCCCGTCCCGCACGGGAGCTCGGCCCTCGCGGCCGCCGCTCCCGATCTCGAGCGCCGCGCGCGCGATCCTCCGCCCCTCGCGCACGGCGGTGCGCTCCTCCTGCTCCGCGCGCTGGTCGAGCGTCCGTGCGAGCCGGTACGCGGCCTCACGGTGCCCGCGCTCGGCGGCCGCTCTCATCCACCGCTCGGCGGCGGCGTCGCTGCGGTGCTCCAGCAGGTCGGCGAGGGCGTACGCGCCCAGGGCGTGCCCCTGCTCGGCGGACTGGCGCAGCCAGTACTCGGCGGCCGGCTCGTCCCCGCGCTCGCGGTGGTGTCGGCCGAGCGCGTGCGCGGCCGCGGCGGAACCGGCGACGGCCGCGACCCGCCACCAGCTGGCGGCCTCGTCGGCGTACCCACGCTGGTGCAGCAGGACACCCAGGTTGTTGGCGGCCGCGCGGTCCCCGGCCGCGGTGGCACCCCGCAGACAGGGCTCGGCTCCGTCGAGGTCGCCGCGGCGCAGCAGCATGGCGCCGAGGACGCTCATCGCCTCGGTGTCACCGGCTTCGGCAGCGAGCCGCTGGCGCGCCTCCTCGACGGCGTCCGCCGTCTCGTCCTCGTCCCCCGCGCGCACGGACTCGACCGACGAGGCGGACTCGGCGGGCACCACGAAGTCGGCAGGCAGCGCAATGTCGGCAGGCTGCGCAAACCGCCCTGTCTCCAACAGAGTTGCCTTGTCCCCCATAACGTCCATCGTCGCACCACCTGCAACCTGGGTACACCTGGTATACCGCAGCCATTGAGGTCACTACAGCGTTTTGTCGACATGCCCACAGAGCGACAAGTCAAACACAGATCTGCCGACCGTCCCAGGCAACACGTCGAAGGCCCGGATCCTTTGGAGGATCCGGGCCTTCAACTTCAGTAGCGGGGACAGGATTTGAACCTGCGACCTCTGGGTTATGAGCCCAGCGAGCTACCGAGCTGCTCCACCCCGCGCCGTTGTGTTGCAACCGTACCACGGCGCGGGAGGGAGCCTTGCATCAGCCGCTTCCGGAGCCTCCGTCGCCGCTCTGGTCGCTCTCCTCACTGCCGCCGCTGCCGCCGGTCCCGTCGGCCTTGGACTGCGCGTCCTCGGCCCGCTTCAGCGCGTCCTCCAGGTCCTGTTGGGCCCGGCCGTACGCCTCCCAGTCGCCGTCCTTGAGGGCCTGCTGCCCCTCGTCGAACGCCTTCTGGGCTTCCTGCAGGGCCTGTTGGACCGTCGGATCACCGGACGTCGGCGGCTCGTCGGTGCCCTCGTCGGGGTCGTCCGCCGGTGGCTCGGTGGGCGCGCCCTCGGTCTCGAACACCTTGTTGAGCGCCTCGTCGAGGGTGTCCTCGAACGCCGTGTTGCCGCCGTAGGTGACCAAAACCTTGCGCAGCAGCGGGTACTTGAGTCCGCCGCCTCGCACATAGACGGGTTCCACATACAGCAGGCCGCCGTCGAGCGGGACCGTCAGGAGGTTGCCGTACTCGACCTGTGAGTCACCTCTCTTGAGGAGGCTGATCGTCTCGGCGATGTCCTGTTCGGAGTTGAACTGGCTCTGGACCTGTTTCGGTCCGTCGATCGGTTCGCTGGTCGGCAGTTTCAGAATTCTGATCTTGCCGTAGTCCTTGGTACCCGCCTCGGCGTTGACCGCCACGAAGGCACTGAGGTTGTCCCGGCCGTTCGGCGTGAGTGTCGTCGTCAGCGAGAACGCCTGTTCCGACTGGTTCGGGAGCTTCATGCTCAGGTAGTACGGCGGGACCGCGTTGCCCGAGGTGTTGGTCGGGTCGTCCGGGACCTGCCACACCTCGCTGCCGCTGAGGAACGTCTCGGCGTCCTTCACGTGGTAGCGGGTCAGCAGTTCGCGCTGCACCTTGAACAGGTCCTGCGGGTACCGCAGATGGGCCAGCAGCGAGTCGGAGATGTCGTCCTTCGACTCCACCGTGCCCGGGAACGCCTTCATCCAGGTCTTCAGGACCGGGTCCTGGGTGTCCCACTGGTAGAGCTTGACCTGACCCGTGTACGCGTCGACGGTCGCCTTCACCGAGTTGCGGATGTAGTTGACCTGGTTCTGCTGGGCCACCACCGCGCGCTGGCTGTTGTCCGCGGTCAACGAGTCGGCCGTCGTGTCGCCCAGGGTGGTGCGGGAGGCGTACGGGTAGCCATTGGTGGTGGTGTACGCGTCGACGATCCACTGGATCTTGCCGTCGACGACGGCCGGGTAGGCGTCGCCGTCGATGGTCAGCCAGGGGGCGACCGCCTCGACGCGCTCCTTGGGCGTGCGGTTGTAGAGGATCCGCGAACCCTCGCCGATGGCGCCGGAGTAGAGGATCTGCGGCTCGTTGAACGCCACCGCGTACGCGGCCCGGTTGACCGGGCTGGAGAGGTTGACCCCGCTGTTGCCCTTGTAGCTGGTGGTCTTCTCACCGCTGTCGTCGGAGTAGTCGATCTCGTCCTGGGGACCGCCGACGATCGAGTACTGGGTGGTCTTCTCGCCGTAGTAGACCCGCTGCTGGTACTTGCCCAGGTCGCCCTTGGACGGCAGGTCCGACTCGGTGAACACCGGACGGCCGCCGGAGGTGGCCTCGGTGCCCTTGGCGGCGACCACGCCGTAGCCGTGGGTGTAGCGGAAGTGGTCGTTGATCCAGTTGTTCTTCGGGATACCGGCGAGGTTCAGCTCGCGCAGACCGATGACCGTGTCCTGCTCCGCGCCGTCCTCATTGCTGTACCGGTCGACGTCCAGGTTCGTGGGGAACGCGTAGTAGTTCCTCATCTGCTGGAGCTGCTGGAACGTCGGCGAGACGATGTTCGGGTCGAGCATGCGGATGCTGGCCGTGGTGTCGGCGTCCTTGCGGAGCTTGGCCTTGTCCGTGGTGTCGCTCACACCCGAGTACTCCTCGACGTCGGTCCCGTCGATGCCGTAGGCCTGCCGGGTCGCCGCCAGGTTCTTCTCGACGTACGGCGCTTCCTTGGCCTGCTCGTTCGGCTGGACCTGGAACTTCTGGACGATGGCCGGGTACAGCCCGCCGATGAGGATCGCGGAGAGCACCATCAGCCCGAAGCCGATGACGGGCAGCTGCCAGGTGCGCCGCCAGATGGTGGCGAAGAACAGCAGCGCGCAGATCACGGCGATGCAGAACAGGATCGTCTTGGCCGGCAGGTACGCGTTCGCGTCGACGTACCTCAGGCCCGTCCAGTTGCCCGTCGCCTTGAAGTCGCTGGACTTCACGGCGAGCCCGTACCGGTCGAGCCAGTAGGCGACCGCCTTCAGGGCGACGAAGATGCCGAGGAGCACCGACAGGTGCCCGGTGGCCGCGGCGGTGGCGCGCGCACCCGGGGAGGTGACCCTGAGGCCGCCGTACAGGTAGTGCGTGAGCGCGGCGGCGATCACCGAGAGCACGGCCGCGGCGAAGCCGAAGCCGAGCAGGAAGCGGTACCAGGGCAGGTCGAAGGCGTAGAAGGAGACGTCCAGGTGGAACTGGGGGTCCTTCTGCCCGAACGACACCCCGTTCACCCACATCAGCCAGGTGCGCCACTGCCCGGAGGCGGAGGCGCCGGCGATGAGGCCCACCAGGGAGGTGATCCCGAGGAGCAGCCACTTCTTGTAGGGCGCGATGCCCATGCGGTACCTGTCGAGGCTCTGCTGCTCCATCGACATCGCGCTCAGCGGCGGCCGCAGCCGGTGCGCCAGCCAGATGTTGAAGCCGACCGAGGCCGACATCAGCAGACCGAAGACGAAGAAGAGCCCGATCTTCGTCCACAGTGTGGTGGTGAAGACGGACGAGTACTTCACCGACCGGTACCAGAGCCAGTCCGTCCAGAACCCCGCGAACATGACGAACGCCATGCCGAGGACGGCAAGGACGCCCAGCGTCATGAGCAGGGTCCGGACCCGTCGGGACGGTCGGCCCACTCTGATCCGCGGCCCCGTCGGGCCTCCGCCGCGGTCCGGCATCTGGAAAGCCAAGGTGCGCACCTCGAAGTTCGCTGTCGATACGTCAGGCCCGCGTCTACGGACCCTCCAGCGGGCCCCGTGATCGCAGGGGCCTCACCTATGCAACTTACTCACGCTTTACTCGGTTCCCGCTTCCGGGAACGAACGAGGCAGGATTGTGACCATGTCCAACACTCCCATGGCAGCGAACCCCCTCACCCGGGCGGTGCTCGAGATCGACGAGTACGCCTCGGGCCTCGGCTGGGACCAGCCCGCTCGCCTCTTCGCCCTCGTGGATACCGCGCGTCTGCGGACCCAGGAACCCGCCCTCGCGGCCCAGCTCGGTCTGCAGGACGAGTCCGAGACCGTCGGTCTCACCCCGATCGAGCAGGACGAGATTCCCGCGGGCAAGGCGCTGGACGAGTTCCTCGGCACCATCGCCTGGCCCGACGCGGTGGTCGGCTGCGCGCTGACCGTGGAGCGGCTGATGCTGCCGCCGACCGCCGAGGCGTCCGTCCCGGAGAACCTCGACGGGGCCCGCCTGACCAAGTGGGTCGCCTCCCACCCGGACCGCCAGGAGGTCCGGATGACGGTCGCGGTCCTGCGCGACGGCTCCCGCGACTCTGCCCTGCGGCTGCGCGAGAAGGACACCCCGACGGAGGTCCTCACCGGCCCCGAACTGGTCCCGGGCCTGGCAGAGGCCCTTTCCGCGACCTTCGTGGACTGACCTTCGGATCTGCGACGATCCGGTCCACGCCGATCCGATCTACGACTGTGGGGGCGCTCTCCGACCAGGAGGGCGCCCCCACGCGCGCGTGCGCCGTCCCCTGCTCCTGTCAGCCCTTGGTGGTGCACTTCGGCAGGTCGGCCGTGTCGCCGGAGCGGATGTCCTTCAGGGCCCCGAGCGCGTCCTCGATGGTGTCGACCTTGACGAGGGTGAGTCCGTCGGGGATGTCCTTGGCGGCCGCGGCGCAGTTGTCCTTGGGCGTCAGGAAGTACTCGGCACCCTTGTCGCGCGCGCCGACCGTCTTCATCTCGATGCCGCCGATGGGGCCGACCTTGCCCTCGTCGTCGATCGTGCCGGTACCGGCCACGAACGTGCCGCCCGTCAGATTGCCGGGGGTGAGCTTGTCGTAGATGCCGAGGGCGAACATCAGTCCGGCGCTCGGGCCGCCGACGTCGGCGAGCTTGATGTCGATGGTGAACGGGAAGGTGTGGTCGGTCCCGGCGGAGATCCCGACGATCGCCCGCTCCTCGCCCGTGTCGTCGGACTTGGCCGTGGTGATCGTGACCTTCTCGGTCTCGGTCGCCGTCCGGTTCGCCTTCTCGGCGGCGGCCTGCGCCTTGGCGGGCACGATGACGAACTCGACGTCCTCGCCCGGTTTGTGCTTGGTGACCAGCTTCGCGACGTCCTCGGGCGCCTTGACCGCCGTACCGTCGACGGACTTGATCACGTCACCGGCGTGCAGCTTTCCCTCGGCCGGCGAGTCCTTGAGAACGGTGGAGACGATCACCCAGGACTTCACCGGGATGTCCAGCTCCTTGAGGGCGGCGACCTTGGCGCTCTCCTGGGACTGGCTGAACTCCTCGGCGTTCTCCTGGGTCGACTGCTCCTCGGTCTTGCCGTCGGGGTAGAGCGTGTCGTGCGGTACGACCTTGTTGTCGTGTGCCAGCCAGCCGTACACGGCCTCGACGAGGTTCATCCGGTAGTCGGCGCTGGTCACCCGGACCGTGGTCATGTTCAGGTGGCCGGTCGTCGCGTACGTCTTGCGTCCCGAGATCTGCAGCACCGGTTCGCCGTCGTGCTCCCCGAGCGTGTTCACCGTCGGCCCCGGCGACATCTCCGAATACGGCACGGGAATGATCACTCCCGCGCACAGGAGCGCGATCAGCATCAGGGTGGAGGCGAGCATCGTCGCGGTGCGGCGTGGCATGGAACGACAGTACGGGACAGGCCTGTCAGTGCACCGTCGGGGCCGTCCGTCCGGGGGCGACGGCGGGGGCGTCAGCCGCCGGTGTGGGACCGCTCCATGGCCTCGCGGAAGCGCGAGTATCCCGCGAGTTCGGAGCCGTCCTCGATGCTCCTGCGGTTCCGGCTGGCCCAGCCACCCCACAGTCCGGCACCGATCGCGGCCACCAGTGGAATCAGCAACCAGGCGAGCGCCGCCATTCCGGCCTCCCAACCCCTATGAAGCAACCACAACTGACTGATCAGCAGATTATCCGTCCGCCCCGTCAACGCTCTCGCCGGGGGGCGGGTTACGCAACCGGAACGCGCACGGGCGCATTCCGGTCACGACCTAGCAGGCGCCGACCCATTCATCCGTCCCGTCGGAGAACCGCTGATGCTTCCAGATGGGCACCTCGTGCTTGAGATCGTCGATCAGTTTCCGGCACGCCTCGAAGGCCTCGCCCCGGTGCGGACAGGACACGGCGACGACCACGGCCAGGTCCCCGACCTTGAGGTCGCCCACCCGGTGCACGGCCGCGAGCGCCCGGACCGGGTAGTCGGCGACCACCTTCTCCGCGATCCGCCGCATCTCGGCCTCGGCCGTGGGGTGACACGAATAGCCGAGCTCGTCGACATCGGCTCCGCCGTCGTGGTTCCGCACGGTCCCGACGAACAGCGCGGTCCCCCCGGCCACGTCGTCCCCGACCGCCCGGAACACCTCGTCGAGGGAGAGCGCTGTCTCCCGGATCCCGATCAGCTTGATGGGCTCCGCGGCCCCCCGCTCACCAGGGTGATCATCATTCACAGCCATACCCCCATCGTGCCTCACCCGCGCCCCGCACCAGCCGGGCGCCCGTCACCGTCTGCCCCGAGCCTTCCGCGCCCGCCGCACCAGCGCCGCCGTACCCAGCAGCGCGACCGTCGCGCCGGCGGCGCCCGCGGCCGTCGCGTCCTTCCGGCCCAGCCGACGTCCGGCCACGGTGTGCCGCCCGGCGACCTCCTCCAGCAGCTCCGCGAGCACTTCCTCGTTCGTCCACAGCGGCCGCCACCCGGCGTCGTGCAACCGGCTGCCGCTCACGACCCACGGGTACATCGTGTACGCCAGGTCCCCCGCCGGTGACGGCGTGAGCCCGATCCGGTGCAGCCGGGCGGCGGCGCCGAGCGCGACGGCGGAGGGCAGCTCCATGCGCCGGATCCCGCTGAGCTCCTCGACCTCCTCCTGCTCCAGCCAGCCCTCGCATCCGACGGCCAGCTCCCCGTCGACCTTCTCCAGCACGGCGTACTCCAGCGCCCCGCAGAGATCCTCGACGTGACAGAACTGCCAGGCGGGCCGCGACCCGGCCACCACCAGCAGCCGAGGAGACTCGAAGTACCTGGTCAGCGCCGTGTCCGTGCCCCCGACGAGGGTCGCGGGGCGGACGACGGTGACGTTGAGGCCCGGATGGGCGCGCGGCGCCCGGCGCGCGAGCCGCTCGATCTCCAGCAGGTCGCCGACCCCCGTCGCCTCGGCGGTCGCCCGCAGCTCGGCGTCCTCCGAGAGCGGCAGCTCGTTGTCGGGCAGCGCCCCGTAGACCATCGCCGACGTGCACAGCACGACCCGGTGCACCCCGGCAGCGGCGGCGGCCGTGAGGACGGTCTGCGTCCCGCGCACGTTGTACGCGCTGCGGGCCGCCGAGTCCGTGCCCAGGTCGAGGTCGACGGCGAGGTGCACCACCACGTCGGCCCCGCGCAGCTTCTCGGCGATCGCCGGGTCGCGCACGTCCAGGACGTGCCACTGCGCGGCCGCGCACTCGCCGCGCCGCTCGTCGATGGCGATGACCTGCCGGATCTCGTCGGACTCGGCGAGCCGCTCGGTGAGCAGCGCTCCTACGCCGGACGCGGCACCGGTGACCGCGACGACGGGCCCGCGCGCGGCGGGACTGGTTGAGTGGTTTCGCGCTGCGCGAACCTGCGGATCTGGGGAACTCACCGGGCGTCTCCAGCGGTTGTCTTCAGTACGAACGCGGGTGACGCGTACGTACCAGGTGGCATCCATCCTGCCGCAGGCCTTCGGTCGGCGGAGCACCGAGGCCTTAACCCGCCGTGGTGTCTACGCTGGGTGGTGTTCGGGCAGCCGTGCCGTCGGAGAAATCCGATGGCCCTATCAGCCGAGGAATCCCGTGAGTGACACCCCATTCGGATTCGGCCTTCCGCCGGAGGAGCCGGACGACGGCGACGAGGGCAAGAAGAAGGACCAGCAGAGCGGTGGTGGTCAGGGCCCGGCCAACCCGTTCGGTTTCGGGTTCCCCGGGGCCGGGGGCCCCGGCGGCGACAATCCGTTCGCCGCGATGTTCGGTTCCATGAACCCCACCGACCTGGGCGCCGCCTTCCAGCAGCTGGGCCAGATGCTCTCGTACGAGGGCGGCCCCGTGAACTGGGACATGGCCAAGCAGATCGCCCGCCAGACGGTCTCCCAGGGGACCGCCGACGGCACGAAGGACGAGAGCGTCGGCCCCGCCGAGCGCACCGCCGTCCAGGAGGCCGTCCGCCTGGCCGACCTGTGGCTGGACGACGCGACGTCCCTGCCGTCCGGCGCGGGCTCCGCAGTCGCGTGGAGCCGCGCGGAGTGGGTGGAGGCCACCCTGCCCGCTTGGAAGGAACTGGTCGATCCGGTGGCCGAGCGGGTCGGCGGCGCCATGGGCGACATCCTGCCGGAGGAGATGCAGGCCATGGCCGGCCCGCTGATCGGCATGATGAAGTCGATGGGCGGCGCCATGTTCGGCCAGCAGATCGGGCAGGCCGTGGGCGTGCTCGCGGGCGAGGTGGTCGGATCCACCGACGTCGGCCTGCCGCTCGGACCGGCCGGCAAGGCCGCGCTGCTGCCGCTGAACGTGGACGCGTTCGGCAAGGACCTCGGCGTCGGCAAGGACGAGGTGCGGCTCTACCTGGCCCTGCGCGAGGCCGCCCACCAGCGCCTCTTCGCGCATGTGCCGTGGCTGCGCTCGCATCTGTTCGGCGCTGTCGAGGGCTACGCGCGCGGGATCAAGGTCGACACGGCCAAGCTGGAGGACGTGGTCGGCCAGTTCGACCCGCAGAACCCCGAGGAACTGCAGCAAGCGCTCCAGCAGGGCATGTTCCAGCCGGAGGACACCCCGGCGCAGAAGGCGGCCCTGGCCCGGCTGGAGACCGCTCTGGCGCTGGTGGAGGGCTGGGTGGACGCGGTGGTGCACGCGGCCGCGAAACCGCGCCTGTCGTCCGCGGATGCCCTCCGCGAGACCCTGCGCCGCCGCCGTGCCACCGGCGGTCCGGCCGAGCAGACCTTCGCCACGCTGATCGGTCTGGAGCTGCGCCCCCGCCGCCTGCGCGACGCCTCCCGCCTGTGGGCGTCCCTCACGGACGCGCGCGGTGTCGACGGCCGCGACGCCCTGTGGTCCCACCCCGACATGCTGCCCACCGCCTCCGACCTGGACGACCCGGACGGCTTCGTCCACCGCGAGCAGCTGGACTTCTCCGAGCTGGACAAGATGCTCGGTGAAGCCGCGGGCGGTTCCGGTTCCACCGAGAAGCCGGACCTCAAGAAGCCGGACTCGGACAAGAAGGACGACGACACCGAGTGAGCCTGCACGACGACGCGGTCCTCGTACTGAAGAGCTACGAGGACCAGGCCGAGCTGCGCCAGGCCTACCTTGACCATCTCGCGGCCCACCCGGACGGCATGTGGAAGGCGTGCGGCGCCGGGCACATCACGGCGAGCGGCCTCGTGATCGACCCCGAGCGCGGCCGGGTGCTGCTCACCCTCCACAGGAAGCTGCGCATGTGGCTCCAGATGGGCGGCCACTGCGAGCCAGGGGACACCGCCCTCGCGGACTCCGCGCTGCGTGAGGCCACGGAGGAGTCCGGCATCACGGGCCTGTCCCTCCTGCCGGGCGGTCCGGTCCGCCTCGACCGCCACCACACCCCGTGCGCCTGGCATTTGGACGTCCAGTACGCGGCCCTCGCCCCGGCGGACGCGGTGGAAGCGATCAGCGACGAGTCCCTCGACCTGCGCTGGTTCGCCTACGACGAGGTGCCGACCGTCGCCGACGAGTCGGTCGTGCGCCTGCTGGAGGCCACCCGCGCGCGGCTCTGACCTCGCACTTTCGCATGGCGTCGGCGGCCTGTCGGCATGACACCGCCGCACGGTGGGCATGCCCCCGCCGGGGGCACGAACGCGGTAAGGGGCGTCCGCAAGGCGGAACGCCCCTTACACATGGGCCCACTCACCGATGAGCACAGGCCACCGCTCGCCCACCGGGAACCCGTCGATCAGTTGCGGCTGCCCCCGAGGGAGTTCCCGCTCAGTCCGCCCGCGCCCATGCCGAACTGTCCGAGCACCCCGGACGTACGCAGGTGCTGCGGCGGAAGCAGCTCGCTCGGCTGCACCAGGACATGTCCCTGGCCACCGAAGTGCATCTCCCAGCCCTCGCCGGTCGATCCCCTGCGGCGCCACACGGCGGACGTGGAGGTCGGCGCCTGGAGCTGGGTGCGCAGCGAGGTGGACCAGGCGATGACGGCGTCCGAGTCGACACAGATGTTCTTCTCGGGCGTCACCTCCAGGGCGAGCGGCTCACCCGAGGTCATCAGGACGACCTTGCCGCCACCGGACAGCTCCAGGTTGTACGCCCCCGCGGAGGCCACCTCGACGGCGCTGTCCACGGCGACGATGCCGACGTTCAGAGACCCGTCGAAGGCGAGGACGGCGGAGGAGTCGACGGTGATGCCCCTGCCGACCTCCATGATGTGCAGGTACTGCGCGAAGTTGGCGAGATACACGATCCCGTTGCCCTTGCAGCGCATGAGTTCGAGCCGCTCACCGGTCATCCGCTCGGCGTTGCGCCAGCTGCGGTTGCGGTACTGGCTGTCGAACTCGATCTGCCCCTCGAAGGCGACCATGGCGCCCTGGCGGGCCAGGACGGGGCTGCTGCCCATGGTGACATCTGTCTTGAGCAGCTGCGGGTTCTGCAGTGTGTAGCGCTCGGTGTGGTTCACCGGGATGTGCGCGAAGAGTGTGCTGTGCATGATGTGGTGTTCTCCCCTCAGCCCCGGTCAGCCACGGATCTTGAAACGGTCGCCGGTGTCCTCGCTGGGCTGGACGACCACGAAGCCCTGCCCCTTGAACCCGATCTGGAAGGCCTCGCCGCTGCCCCGGCCGATGAGCGCGCCGGCCTTGATGGTGCGGCGGGCCTTCATGTCGAGGCCGTCGGTCCAGGCGATGAGCGCGTCCGGGTCGACATAGGTCTCCCGTTCGGCGCAGTCGAGGGAGATCGGCACGCCCCGGCTGACCAGGGCGACCCATCCGGTGCCCCGGATCACGAGGTTGGTGAGACCGGAGCCGGAGAGCTTGGCGAGGCCCTTGACCGGCTCGATGGAGAGCTGGAGGGAGGCGTCGCAGGCCAGCAGGGTCGGGCCGTTGACCGACAGCGCCTCGTTGTTCAGGTGGAGGATGAGGACGTCGCCGCCGTAGTCGGCGAGGTACAGGTCCCCGTCGCCCCGGCAGAGCATCAGCTTGCCGCCCTCTCCGGTGACCATCTCCTCCGCGCTGCGCCGCAGCGTGGCGGGCGGGCCGTCGAACTGTACGTAGCCGTCGTACGCGATCATCGAGCCGGCCTTGGCCAGGAGGTCCTGGCCGGTGACCATGGTGACCTTGAGCGTCTTGGAGCTGTGCACGCTCATACGGACGCCGGTGGAGGCGGAGCGGTGCGCGTTGAGTGTCTGGAGGTCCATGCTCTGCCTCACACCTCGAAGGGCTGGACGACGACGAAGTTGCCGGGGGCGCCGCGGAACTGGAGGTTGATGGCCTCCTGGGTCTGCCGGGCGTACCCGGAGCGGCGCAGCCTGAGCGAGGTCGTGGTGACGGCCTGTGCGCCGGCGGACCAGGCGATGACGGCGTTGCCGTCGACGTAGGTGGCCGGGCCGACGGGCAGCACGACGGGAACCCCGCGCGTCTTGACGACGACCGCTCCCGTGCCGGAGAAGAGCATGCTGAACAGGCCGCCACCGGGCAGGCCCGCGCCCTCGATGCGGCGGATCTCGGTGTCCAGGGACTCGTCGAAGGCGAGGACGCCGCGTGCGCTGGTGTAGAGCTGCTCGTTCTCCAGGCGGATGACGAAGAGATGGCTGCCCTCGTCGGCGAGGAACACCTCACCGTCTCCGGAACACCGCATCAGGGCCATGCCCTGGCCGGTGAGCTGGCCCGTCAACTTGCCGAGCAGTCCGGAACCCTTGTGGGCGAAGTCGATGTCGCCCTGGTAGGCGACCATGCTGCCCTGCTTGGCGAGGATGTTGGCGCCCTTGGTGAGCGTGGCCCGCACCAGCTGCGGGTTCTGCTCGGTCCAGCGGTCCCCGACGGGAGCCTCGGAGTACTTGGTCAGCACGACTCGCAGCCCTGCCTCCGGCGGCACCGGCGCGAGCTGTGTACCGCCGCCGAAGGGCTGCGCCTGGCCGGGGAAGGCACCGGGTGCGCCCGGGGGCGTGAACGGGCCGCCTTGCGGAGCCGCACCCGGAGGGGTGAAAGGGCCACCCTGCGGCGGGGCACCGGGCGGGGTGAAGGGTCCGCCCTGCGGCGGAGCGCCGGGCGGGGTGAAGGGCCCGCCTTGGGGTGCGGGGGCGGCCGGGGGCGGCACGGTGCCGCCGGGCGGCGTGTTCAGGGGCGCGGCGATCGTCGGGGCGGCGTGCACGGAGGGCGAGGGCGCCGGGGGCGCGAACGGCTGAGCGGGCGCCGGGGCGACGGGAGCCGAGGGGGCCCCGAACGCGGGTGGGGCGAAGCCGGGCGCGGCGTCGGCCTGCGGCTGCTGCGGGGCCGCCGGCTCCTCCTCGGCGACCTCGCCGCCGAAGTTCTTCAGCAGCGCGTCCAGGCCTCCGTCGAAACCCTGTCCGACGGCCGCGAACCGCCACACGTCCTTCAGGTAGAAGTCGCCCAGCATCACGGCGCGCTCGGTGGAGAACTCCGAGCCGTCGAACGGATACCTGGCCACCTCCTCGCCGCCCGCGACGATACGGACGTAACCGGGGGCGATCTGCGACATCTGCCCGTCGCCGTCGATCGTCGCCGTGAAGGACAGCTTCTGGATCTGCGGCGGGATCTTGTCGAGGGTGACGCGGAACGACTCGGTATCACCCGACTGGGCGCCCAGGAGCTGGATCGACTCCTCGGGGGTCTTCGGCTGGTTGAAGAAGACGAAGTAGCGGTCGTCCGAGAGCCGTTCGTCGGCGTCCAGTCCGAAGCAACTGATGTCGAAGGTCAGCCCGGGGCCGGAGATCTGTACGCCTACGTACAGATCCGTACCCGCGGTGAGGTCACTGATCTTGGCCTTGTGGCCGCGTTGGAATTCCCTGGCCATGCGTAACGACCGTCCCCCATCCCGAAAGTGCGTGCGCCTGCGAGTGCGTCGCGCCAGGCTAACCGCAAAGTCCTGAGGCGTACGAGGCTGGTACAGAGACGGTACAAAAGCGCGACTTCGGTCACCGGTCCCACAAACGCACACGCGCGCGTGAAGCGTCCGTTTCGCGGCACTCACGCCCGGGGCACCGGCCTGGCGGCGCCTTCGGGTCGCAGGTCAGGGGCCGTTTCTCGGCGAACGGCCACGCGAGGTGTCACTCGTCCCGCGTGATGGGCAGGTGGGGCAGCCGGTCGGCGGCGACCACCCCTTCGAGGTAGCCGCGAGCACGCTCGGTGCGCGGATAGGCGTCCAGCAGCTGCCAGAAGCGGGGACCGTGACCGGGTACGAGCAGGTGTGCGAGTTCGTGGAGGAGGACGTAGTCGACGACGTACTCGGGCATGCCCTGCAGCCGGTGCGAGAGACGGATGCTGCCCTCGGCCGGGGTGCACGAGCCCCAGCGGGTGTTCTGGTTGGTGACCCAGCGCACGGAGGTGGGCCGGGCGCGACCGCCGAAGTACTGGTCCGAGAGCCGGGCGGCCCGCTCGGCCAGCTCGGTGTCGCCGAGGCGGCGTTTGCTCTCCTGCGCGGCCAGCTTGTCGAGCATGACGGTCACCCAGCGCTGCTCCTCCGCCTCGGACATCCGAGCGGGAATGAGCACGACGGTGCGATCGCCCTCGCGGTACGCGGAGACCGTTCTGCGCCGTCGCGCGCTCCTGCGGACCTCGATCGCGCTCGCCCCCGAGCCGCTCGGCGGCTGGCTCGTCGTGCTGCGCGGTGGCTTTGCGGCGCGGTGCAGTGGGTCGGCGGGCACGCCCCGACGTTACCCGCTGCACACGGGGGAAGTCCCGCCTCCGGGACGGTTCGATATCGATCCGCACTCCGAGCGCCTGATTTGTACGACGAATGCCGTCGCCTGTGGACAACTCTCGACAGAGCTCGTCGCTGTCCGTGCATGCTGGCACTCGTCGGCGGACCAGGCACTCGCACCGTCGACGAACGAGACCGATCTCTGGCTACGGGGGGCCGATCATGCATCCGATGGTGAAGCCCGCGCTACGGCGCGGCTGGCGGGATCTCAACACCGTGCAGTTCGGTCTGGCACCGGCGCACGCCATGGTGCTGGGCCCGATGGACATGGCGACAGGCAGTTTCCTCGCCCTGCTCGACGGCACACGCGGGTTGCCGCTCCTGCGCGAGGAGGGGCGCCGGATGGGCCTGCCGGACGGTCATGTGGACGGGCTGGTGGACCGTCTGTCGCGGTCGGGCCTGCTGGACGACGCCACAGGCGGCGGTCCGGCCGCCGACGACCTGCGCGCCAAACCGACGGTCATGGACCGGCTGCGTCCCGACGCCGCCACGCTCTCTCTGATCGCCTCCGAGCCGGGCGACGCCATGAGTCGTCTGGCCGCGCGCCGGTCACTGAGAGTGCAGGTGCGGGGCGCGGGGCGGGTGGGGTCGATGCTCGCTTCCGTGTTGTCGGGCGCCGGGGTCGGCGAGGTCGACGTCCGCGACGTCGGCCGGGTCGCACCAGGTGACGTGGCGCCGGGTGGGCTGCCGGCCGAGTCGATCGGTGAGCGCAGGGACACGGCGGCCCGTCGTGCCGCTCGCCACGCGGCACCCGATCGCCCGCCCCGGCGTCGCCGCGGCTCCCGGCCACCGGCGGCTCCGCCCGAGGATCTGTCGGTGGACCGTCTCCGCGAGGAGGCCGGCTTCTCGCTGGTGATCCTCGCCCCTCGCGACGGGGCCGACGTCCATGCTCCCCGGCCCATGGCCGCCGAGCCGCTCATCGCTTCGGGCACGCCCCATCTCTATGCCGGTGTGGTCGAGGGGACGGGCGTGGTCGGCCCTCTGGTCCTGCCGGGTGAGACGGGTTGCGCGGGCTGCCTGGAACAGAGCCGTACCGACCGCGACGAGACCTGGCCCCGGCTGGTCGCACAGTGGAGGTCCGGACGCCCGCACCAAGTGGAGGCGTGCGACCTGGCCCTGGCCACGACCGTCGCCGGACTTGCCGCGGCGCACGCGCTCGCCTTCCTCGACGGGCGGACGCCGTCCAGCGCGGGCGCCCGCTGGGAGGTCTCGGTACCGGGGTTCGACTGGCACCCGCGTCCGGTGTGGGCTCACCCTGCATGTTCCTGCACGGCCGCTGAAAATGGCGCCGCCGGGAAAGGTAATGGGGAACACACCCCAAAGGAGGGGGAGGCGCACGAGACAATGGCGGGGCATCAGCGGTCAACGAGGTTGTCCCGCAAGGCACACGCGGTACGGCCTGCTGAGAGTTGGAGGGCGCATGTCTGATCTTCCCCGGAAGGCGGTCACCCGGACCGCCAAGCTCGCCGCGCTTCCGCTCGGCATCGCAGGCCGGGCCACCTGGGGACTCGGCAAGCGGATCGTCGGCGAATCGGCGGAGCTCGTGGGCCGTGAACTCCAGCAGCGCACGGCGGAGCAGCTGTTCAAGGTCCTGGGCGAGCTGAAGGGCGGCGCGATGAAGTTCGGGCAGGCCCTGTCCGTCTTCGAGTCGGCGCTTCCCGAGGAGGTCGCGGGCCCCTACCGCGCGGCTCTGACGAAGCTCCAGGACGCGGCCCCGCCGATGCCGACGCGCACGGTGCACGCCGTGCTGGAGGAGCGCATCGGAGCGGACTGGCAGGAGCTGTTCCTGGAGTTCGAGGACAAGCCGGCGGCCGCTGCCTCGATCGGCCAGGTGCACCGAGCGGTGTGGCACGACGGCCGAGAGGTCGCCGTCAAGGTGCAGTATCCGGGGGCGGGCGAGGCCCTCCTGTCCGATCTCGGTCAACTCAGCCGGTTTGCCCGTCTGTTGGGCCCACTGATCCCCGGGATGGACATCAAGCCGCTCATCGCGGAGCTGCGGGACCGTGTCTCCGAGGAGCTCGACTACGGTCTGGAGGCTCAGGCCCAGCAGGCGCACGCGGAGGAGTTCGCGGGCGACCCGGACGTGGTGGTCCCGGCCGTGGTGCACCAGTGCGAGCAGGTGCTGGTGACCGAGTGGATGGAGGGCACCCCTCTCTCCGAGGTGATCACCGACGGCTCTCAGGAGCAGCGCGACCGGGCGGGCCAGTTGCTGACCCGGTTCCTGTTCTCGGGTCCGGCCCGCACCGGCCTCCTGCACGCCGACCCGCATCCGGGGAACTTCCGCCTCCTGCCGGACGAGAAGAGCGGCTGGCGCCTCGGCGTCCTCGACTTCGGCACGGTGGACCGACTGCCGGGCGGCCTGCCGACCCCGATAGGCGAGGCCCTGCGGCTGACCATCGAGGGCGAGGCCGAGGCGGTCTACGAAATGCTTCGTACGGAGGGTTTCGTGAAGGAGTCGATAGACCTGGACCCGGACGCCGTCCTTGACTATCTGCACCCCATCATCGAACCGGTCCGGGCGGACGAGTTCACCTTCGCCCGCGGTTGGATGCGCAGCCAGGCCGCCCGGATCGCCGACCCGCGCTCCCCCGCCCACCAGTTGGGCAAGCAGCTCAACCTGCCCCCGTCCTACCTCCTCATCCACCGGGTGACCCTGAGCACCATCGGCGTCCTGTGCCAACTCGGCGCGACGGTCCGTATGCGCGACGAGTTGGAGGAGTGGCTACCGGGTTTCCTGTACGAAGAGGAGGAGGGCGAGTCGGCCGCGGAGGCGTAGCGGGTTCGGCGAGGGCGGGTTCGGCGAGAGGGTTTCACCACCAGGCCGAGTCCAGCCTGCCCTCGATCGCGCGCAGATTCTCCCTGGCGCAGGTGTCACAGAAGTAGTGCCGTGCGCCGTTCTCCACGGAACAGATCCACAGAGGTCGAGGGGCTTCGGCGGTGATGCCGCAGCGGGCGCACACGAGGGTCTGGGGTTCCGCGGCGGGGCCGCCCTGGTCATTGTCCCCGGAAAGACTCGTCACCCGGCGACGATATCGCCGCCCTCGGCGGATCCGTGGGCACAACGCACCGCGGGGGCCGGTCCCTTCGAACCGGCCCCCGCGGGGAGCCACTGCTGGTGATGGTGACGTGCCTGTCAAGGCCGGGTCATGCCGGTCGCCGCGTGGCGGCTACTGCATGACCGCCATGGCGAGCGCACGGCGGGCGCGCAGCGAGGCGCGCTCGGCCCTGCGCTGCATCCGCTGAGCGACCGCCAGGCGCATGGCCCGGCGTTCCTGCTCAGCCTGGTGCAGGCGCTCGTGCATATGCGCACGAGCCAGGGCTTCTGGCATGAGATGCATCTCTCGGGTCCTGTTCTGACGCGAGGCGTTCGCGCCGGTGGTGGTGAAATCAGGTGTCGCGGAGCCGACGGGCTCGCTCGTGGACGGCTTCATCGGGGCCTGCTTCTTGGGGTCGTGCGTGAGGGGGCGGTCGATCGTTCCGGTGATGTTCATGCCGTGACCGGGTTCTTGCGCGGGCGACCACGCGGCCGCTTGCGGGCCACGACGACACCCTGGACGAAGAGCTCGCCACCCCAGACGCCCCAGGGCTCACGCCGCTCCTTGGCGCCGGCGAGGCAGGCCTCCATCAGCGGGCAGGTGCGGCAGAGGGACTTGGCGTACTCGACATCGGCCGGCGACTCGGCGAAGAAGACCTCCGGGTCGTAGGAGCGGCAGGGGACGGGTACGCCGAGGTTCTCGATGGCGTCGTCGAGCGCGGTGAGCGCGGTGAGCGGGGTCAAGGTGGAGTCCTCCGTGAGGCCGGGCGGGGGGATCGTTTCGGAAGGCGGTACGGACGGGGCGTGCGCTTCGAGTTGCACGGTTCGTCTTCCTCGTCTGGTCGTTCCGGCCTGTTGGCCGGTGGCGGCTGGTACCGGGTTCTTTTCTTGTCCCGAGGCCCCTTCGCTCTGTAGTCCCCGGTCGGGGACAAACAGAAGGGCCGCGGATCCCGGATGGGGTTCCGCGGCCCTGAAGGCGCCGGCCTGATCGTCGATCAGGCTGGATCACTCCAGGGTTCAGGCCCACGGAAGGCCCACATCAGGTGGTGCTGCGTCGTCTGCTTCCGGAATCCGGCACCGGCCGCCGCGAAGGCATAGGCCTGGGCCTGTGCCTCTACTGCTGCTTCCAGTGCCTTGGTCGGTCGCTCATTGCGCTCACGGACGGGGAGACCCGCCAGAGACACGGAGGACGCCGGACGGCCGCCACTGATGGCGGACAGACCGGTGCCCAGGTTCGAGACGCCGAGCATGCACAGGGAGACGGCCGAGCGATCGGTCATTTTGACCGTGCTGATGTAGCTGGTGTTGATGCTGATCACTGGATTCGCCTCCTCTCGGCGTCTTGGGGGACCGGCGCGAACCAATCCGACGGATATGAAGTACATCACGAAACCAGGGCCTTCGAGAAGGCCGCTGCTCTCGTGCCTAAGAACCTATGGGGATTGCTGGGGCATGCGCAAACTATTTTTTCGACGAGTTCGCATCAGTCGTTCCCGTCCTCGCGCTCAGGCTCCCGACCTGCGCAGATGTCGAGAACATCGGCGCCGTACCGCTGCAGCTTGCGGGAGCGGACGCCGGGGATGCGACCGAGTTCAACCGGAGTGCTCGGCCCCGCTTCCGCGATCGCCATCAGTGTCCGGTCCGTGAAGACACAGAAGTCGGGTTGGCCACTGAGACGGGCCTGGATCGCGCGCCACTCCCGCAAGCGCTCGTACAGGCCCTCGTCCATGTCGGAGGGGCAGTCCTCGCAGCGCATCAGCTTCATCTCGCCGGCGTCCCGCAGGGTGCGCCCGCAGACACGACAACGCGCCGGGGTGCGGCTGGTGCGACGTGGTGCCCCCTCTGTGCCGCTGCCCGCGAGGTCACCCGTCCGACGGCCCGGGGAGCCCAGTTCGACGCTTCCCGAACCGCCTGTGCCAGTGCGGCCCACGGTGGCGGTGGATCCTGGGCGCAGCCCGTTGAGGAATCTGCTGGGGCGGCGGTTGGGGAGGCTGCCGGGTGAGCGGGACAGTGCCCAGGAGACGGAGAGCTGTTCGCGCGCGCGGGTCACGCCCACGTAGAGGAGGCGTCGCTCCTCCTCGATCTGTTCGTCCGTTCTCGCGTAGGTGATCGGCATCATGCCCTCGGCGACCCCGACGAGGAAGACGACGTCCCACTCCAGGCCCTTCGCGGAGTGCAGCGAGGCGAGGGTGACGCCCTGGACGGTCGGGGCGTGCTGGGCGCCTGCCCGTTCGTCGAGTTCCGCGACCAGGTCGCCGAGCGTGGCGTCGGACTTGGCGGCGGCGAAGTCGTGGGCCAGGTTCACCAGGGCCGCCAGCGACTCCCAGCGTTCCCTGACCGCTCCGGAGCCGGCCGGTGGCTCGCCGGTCCAGCCCTCGCCGGACAGCACGGCCCGTACCTGTGAGGGCAGGTCGACGGCGTCCTCGAGGAGGGTGTCGTTGCCCCCGAACCGCGCGGCCGCCCTCAGCGCGGCCCCCGCCTTGCGCACCTCGGGTCGGTCGAAGAATCGTTCCGCGCCGCGCAGCTGGTACGGCACTCCGGCGTCCGCGAGGGCCTGTTCGTAGGTCTCGGACTGGGAGTTGGTGCGGAACAGGATGGCGATCTCGCTCGCGGGGACTCCGGAGGCGATGAGGTCGCGGATGCGGCGGGCGGCCCCCTCGGCCTCGGCCGGCTCGTCCGCGTACTCGGTGTACCGGGGCTCGGGGCCCGGGGGGCGCTGGGAGATCAGTTCGAGGCGGTGGTCGGCGGCGCGGCCTCGGGCCTGGGAGAGCAGGCCGTTGGCGAGGTGGACCACCTGCGGGGTGGAGCGGTAGTCGCGGACGAGCTTGACGACGGTGGCCCCGGGGTGGCGGTGGCGGAAGTCGAGCAGATGGTCGGGAGTTGCGCCGGTGAACGAATAGATCGTCTGGCTGGCGTCGCCCACGACGCACAGGTCGTCCCGGTCACCGAGCCACAGTTCCAGCAGGCGCTGCTGGAGGGGGCTGACGTCCTGGTACTCGTCGACCACGAAGTGCTGGTACTGGGAGCGGACCTGCTCGGCGATGTCGTGGCGGTCCTGGAGGATACCGACCGTGAGCAGGAGGACGTCCTCGAAGTCGATGACGGCACGCTCACGCTTCAGGTCCTCGTACGTGGCGTAGATCTTGGCGATCTCCGCGGGGTCACGGGGGGCCTCGCGGCCGTGCTTGGCGGTCGCGGCGGCGTAGTCGGCGGGGACGGTGCGGGTGACCTTGGACCACTCGATCTCGGCGGCCGCGTCGCGCAGTTCGTTGCGATCGAGACGGATGTGGCAGGCCGCGGCGGCGTCCGCGACGAGCTGGATCTTGCGGTCGACGATACGAGGCATGCCGCCGCCGACGGCTTTCGGCCAGAAATACTGGAGTTGGCGCAGTGCGGCCGAGTGGAACGTCCGGGCCTGAACTCCGGCGGCGCCGAGCTGGCGGAGACGGCCGCGCATCTCTCCGGCGGCGCGGTTGGTGAAGGTGACGGCCAGCACGCTGGCGGGCTGGAGCATTCCGGCCCGCACTCCGTAGGCGATGCGGTGGGTGATCGCCCGGGTCTTGCCCGTACCGGCGCCGGCCAGCACGCACACCGGACCGTGCAGGGCGGTGGCGACCGCGCGCTGCTCGGGGTCGAGCCCTTCGAGCACCGCGTCGGCCGAGTCGGGGACCCGCGGGAAGAGGGTGGAATGCGTTGCTGCTGTCACACGGCCATGCTGCCAGGTCGCCGGAGACGGCTGAGCAAGTTGTCCACAGGCAGGGCCTCGCAGTCGTACTAATGAGGCAGGCGCCTTGGGTTCTGGTGCGTCGGCGCGGGGCAGCGGTGGTGGACGCCACCCGTACAGGGGAATGGCTGGCCCGTCGCGTACGTTGCACTCACTGCGACGACGCACCCCTCAGACCGTGAAGGAGCGCCAGGGACATGCCGGGCACTGTGACGATGTACAGCACCACGTGGTGTGGCTACTGCCGTCGGCTGAAGAGCCAGATGGACCGTGAGGGCATCACGTACAACGAGATCAACATCGAGCACGACTCGGAGTCCGCCGCGTTCGTGGAGAAGGCGAACGGCGGGAACCAGACGGTCCCCACCGTTCTCTTCCCGGACGGTTCGACACTCACGAACCCTTCGCTGGCGCAGGTCAAGCAGAAGATCGGCGCGTAAGCACGGACGGGCTCTAGCCGATGTGACCTCGTGTCGGCAGGGGCTTGCCGTACCAGAGTTCGATCAGTCGGGCCGCGATCGAGATGCCGTAGGGAGGCAGGACCTCCCCGGACTCGAACGCGGCCCGCAGCTCTTCGCGGGAGAACCAGCGGGCCTCGTGTATCTCGTCGCCGTCGACGTCCACGGTGGTGGAGGTGGCCCGGGCCATGAATCCCAGCATCAGGCTGGAGGGGAAGGGCCAGGGCTGGCTGGCGACGTACTCGACCTGGCCGACAGTGATGCCGACCTCTTCCTGGACCTCGCGTCGCACGGACTGCTCGATCGACTCGCCGGGCTCGACGAAGCCCGCGAGGGTGGAGAACCGCCCCTCGGGCCAGTGCACCTGGCGGCCGAGCAGGATGCGGTCCTCGTCGTCCGTGACCGCCATGATCACCGCTGGGTCGGTGCGCGGGTAGTGCTCGGCACCGCAGGCCGGGCAGCGCCGGATGTGACCGGCCGCCGCGATGACGGTGCGCTCGCCGCAACGGGAGCAGAAGCGGTGGGTGCGCTGCCAGTTCTCCAAACCGACCGCGTGCACCATGAGGCCCGTGTCACGCGGTGAGAGCAGCATGCCCGCCTCACGCAGCCCGGCCGGGCGGGCCGACTGGTCCATGCGGCCGGGCAGCGCGTCCTTCTGGAGTGCGAAATAGCTCACACCGTCGGCGTCGGTGCCCAGGAAGTAGCGGTGTGCCTCGGTGAGCGGGGCTTCGAAGGAGGGCGTCATGACGAGTTCGGTGGTGCCGTCCGGGGTCTCGTCGATGAGGACCTGACCGCCGGAGACCACGAAGCAGCGGGTCGTGGGGTGACTCCAGGCCGCCGCGAGCCAGGCCTCGTCGAGCCGGTGGTGGGCGGCCCGGTCGATGCCGCTGGGGGCGGTGAGCGCGATGGGGCGGTCGGCGGTGTGGTCGGTCCAGGTGGTCACGGGTGCTTCCAACTCCCCCGGTGAAACGGTTGATTGGGCGGGCGGTTCGGCGTGGCGGGCGGCGGGCGGGCGCGCTGGGGCGGGCGGGGCCTTCTTCAGTGTGCCTCGTGGGTGCTTTCTGCCAGTTCGCCCCAGAGGTACGCGCTGGTCTCGACGCCCTTGAGCAGCAGATCGAGTTCGACCTTCTCGTTGGGGGCGTGCCAGCCGTCGGAGGGGACGGAGATGCCCAGGAAGAGCACGGGGGCGTCGAGCACTTCCTGCAGGTCGGCGGCGGGGCCGGAGCCGCCCTCGCGCGTGTGGCGGACCGGCTGCTGGAAGGCGCGGCCCATGGCCCGTACGACCGCCCGTAGGGCCGGGTGGTCCAGGGGCGTCAGGCAGGGGCGGGTGGAGCCGCTGAACGTGATCTCGTGGCGGATCCCGGCGGGGATCAGCTCGGTCGCCCAGGCGGTGACGGCCTTCTGGATGTGCTCCGGGTCCTGTCCGGCGACCAGGCGGAAGGACAGCTTGACCATGGCCGAGGAGGGGATGATCGTCTTGCTTCCGGCGCCCTGATAGCCGCCGCCGATGCCGTTGACCTCGGCGGTCGGGCGGGCCCAGATGCGCTCCAGGGTGGTGTGACCGGCTTCACCGTGCGCCGCGGTCGACCTGGCCGTGCGCAGCCATCGCTCCTCGTCGAAGGGCAGTTCGGCGAAGAGTTCGCGCTCGCGGTCGGTGAGCTCGACGACGCCGTCGTAGAAGCCGGGGATCGCCACGCGCGCGTGCTCGTCGTGCAGGGCGGCGACGAGACGGGCGATCTCGGTGGCCGGGTTCGGTACGGCGCCGCCGAAGGAGCCGGAGTGGATGTCCTGGTCGGGGCCGTACAGCCGGATCTCGCACTCGGCGAGGCCGCGCATGCCGGTGCAGACGGTGGGGGTGTCCTCGGCCCACATTCCGGTGTCGGAGACGACCACCGCGTCTGCGGCGAGCCGTGCGGCGTGCTCCTCGACGAGGGCGCGGAAATGCGGCGAACCGGACTCCTCCTCGCCCTCGATCAGCATCTTGAGGTGGACCGCGGGAGCGGTGCGGCCGGTGGCGGCGAGGTGGGCTCGGACACCGAGTGTGTGGAAGAACACCTGCCCCTTGTCGTCGGCCGCCCCGCGCGCGTGGAGCCGGTTCCCACGGATCACCGGGTCGAACGGCTCGGTGTCCCAGCCGTCCTCGCGCGCCGCGGGCTGCACGTCATGGTGTCCGTAGACCAGGACCGTGGGGGCGTCGGCGTCCGTGGAGGGCCATTCCGCGAAGACTGCGGGGGCTCCCGGCGTCTCCCAGACCTCGGCGGTCGGGAAGCCGGTCTGCCGGAGCTTGGCGGCCAGCCAGTCGGCGCTGCGGCGTACGTCCGTCGCATGCTCGGGCTGGGCCGAGACCGACGGGATGCGCAGCCATTCCACGAGGTCGTCGAGGAAGGCGTCACGGTGGTTCTCGATGTACGTACGGACGACGCTGACGTCGCTGTCAACGGGCTGGCTCATGCTCACGAGCCTATCGGCCCGCGCCGACATGCTCGTCCGGCGGTTCGTCCGTGACCACCTCCGGTCCCTCTTCGGTACCGGGTTCCTCCAGGAGCAGTCGCTCCAGTGCGTCCCTGCCGGGGAGGTTCCGGGGCCGTACGACGTCCCCTGTGCGGACGTACAGGAAGGCCGCGTCGACGGACTCCAGGGGCACGTCCTGCTGCTCGGCCCAGGCCAGCCGGTAGACGGCGAGCTGGAGCGGGTCGGCGGCGCGCGTGCGGCTGGTCTTCCAGTCGACGATCTCGTACGTCGTCGTCCCGTCGCCGCCGTCGGCCCGGTAGACGGCGTCGATGCGGCCGCGTACGACACGGCCTGCGATGTCGATCTGGAACGGGGCCTCGACCCGGTGCGGGGTGCGGTGCGCGTACGGCGTGCGTTCGAAGGCCTCCTTGAGGGCCTCCAGGTCCAGTTCGTCGGCGATCTCGGCCTCGCCGCCGGGCAGTTCCTCGGGCTCCAGCATGGGCAGCCGCAGCTCTTCGAAACGGGCCTCGAGCCAGGCGTGGAAGCGGGTGCCGCGACGGGCCGCGGGCTGCGGGGGGCGCGGCATGGGGCGGGCGAGCTCCTGTGCGAAGCCGTCCGGATCGGCGGCCAGACGCATCAGCTGCGAGGCGGTCAGCGACGCCGGCAGGGGTACGTCGGTGACCTTCGCGCGGGCCCGCATGAGCTCTCCGGTGAGGGCGTCCAGGTCGCGGTCCCACGAGGCGACGGTGCGGGCCTCCTCGGGGGTGAGTCCGGAGGCGGCGGGGTGTCTGCGGGCGTGCGGCACGGACGGCGGGCGCTCGTCCGGTGCGGGGTGGTCCACGCGCGCGTGGGGGCTTTGCGCGGGGCGGTCCGACGACCAGGAGTCCCAGTCGTCGGTGTCCTCCTCGACGGAGGGGTCCTCCGGGAAGTCCTCGTCGGCGGGACCCTCATCCGTGTCGTCGGGGGAGGCTGCCGCGTCCAGGTGGGCCAGTACGGTCCGCGCGGCCGCGCGGCGGCGCGTCAGGGCCATGTCGTCGAGCGGGAGCGGCCAGGCGTGGTCGGCCGCCCTCTCTTGGAGGGCGGGGTTCTCGGCATCCTCCTCCGGCTCGTCGGCCCAGGCCTCGATCTCGCCGTGCCCGGCGACGCAGTGGTCGTACAGGGCGGTGAGGAAGTCGGACGGCCCGCGCGGGCGTTTCTGGGAGGGGCCCCACCAGTGGCCGGAGCCGAGGAGCAGGGAGCGGGGGCGGGTGAACGTGACGTAGCCGAGGCGGAGTTCCTCGGTGTGCTGGTGGTCCTTCATGGCCTCCTGGAAGGCCTTCAGGCCGCGCGAGTCCCAGGCCTCCACGTCGGGGAGGGTGTCGGCGTCACCGCGCAGCTCGTGCGGCAGGACCTTGCCCTGGGCGGTCCACTTCTCGCGGCCCTGGGTGCTGGGGAAGGTGCCGGTGACCAGGCCGGGGACGGCGACGACGTCCCACTCCAGGCCCTTGGACTTATGGGCGGTGAGCACCTTGACGGTGTTCTCTCCGCCCGGCAGGGCGTTGTCGAGGCCCTTCTCGTACTGCGCGGCCGTACGCACGAAGCCGAGGAAGGCGAGCAGGGTGGCCTCTCCGGCGCTGTTGGCCGCGAAGGAGGCGGCGACGTCCAGGAAGTTGGACAGGGTCTCGCGGCGGCGGGCGGCGAGCGCGTGGGGGGACGCGGAGAGTTCCACCTCCAGGCCCGTGACGGCGAGGACCCGGTGGAGGACGTCCATGAGCGGGTCGGCGAGCGAGCGGCGCAGGTCGCGCAGTTCGGCGGCGAGCCGGGCGAACCGAACGCGCGCGTCCGGCGAGAACGGCAGCCCGTCGTCCTCCGCCTCGGCTTCGAGGGGGAGTTCCAGGAAGGTGTCCAGCGCGTCGGCCAGCGAGATCACCTCGGAGGGGTCGACGCCCTCGACGGCCGCGGCGAGCCGGCGGTCCGGGTCGGCGTCGGCGTCCACGCGCGCGTGGGACACGAGCAGCCTGGCCCGGCGCCCCAGCAGGGCGAGGTCGCGGGGTCCGATCCGCCAGCGCGGGCCGGTGAGGAGGCGGACGAGTGAGGCGTTGGCGCCGGGGTCCTGGAGGACCTCGCAGACGGCGACGAGGTCGGCGACCTCGGGGAGGTGGATCAGCCCGGAGAGACCGACGACCTCGACCGGGATGTCCCGGGCGACGAGCGCGCCCTGGATCTCGGCGAAGTCCGTGGCGGTGCGGCACAGGACGGCGATCTCGCCGGGTTCCTTGCCGGTGCGCACCAGGTGGGCGATCGAGTCGGCGATCCAGTCCAGTTCCTCGGCGTGCGTGTTCAGGAGGGCGCAGCGGACCACTCCGTCGCGTTCGGCGCCGGGCGCGGGCCGGAGGGCCTCCACGCCCGCGTGCATGGCCCGCAGGGGCTCCGCGAGACCGTTGGCGAGGTCGAGGAGCCGGCCGCCGCTGCGGCGGTTCTCACTGAGCGCCTGGCGGGTCGCGGGGCGGCCGTCGGGGTGGGCGAAGTGCTCGGGGAAGTCGTCGAGGTTGGCGACGGAGGCGCCGCGCCAGCCGTAGATGGCCTGGCAGGGGTCGCCCACGGCGGTCACGGGGTGGCCGGTGCCGCCGCCGAACAGGCCGGCCAGCAGGACACGTTGGGCGACGGATGTGTCCTGGTACTCGTCGAGCAGCACCACTCGGAACTCGTCCCGCAGGATGCGCCCCACCTCGGGGAGTCCGGCGAGGCCGGCGGACAGGGCGATCTGGTCGCCGAAGTCGAGGAGGTCCCGCTCGCGTTTGGCCGCACGGTAGCGGCCCACCAGTTCGGTGAGTTCACGCCGGGCCGCGGCAGCCTCGGGGACCTTGCGGAGGTCCGCGTTGGTGAGCTTGGCGTCCTCCAGTTCGCGCAGCAGTTCGGCGTCGTACGCGCGCAGGTCCTCGGGTCGTACGAGGTGCTCGGCGAGTTCGGAATCGAGGGTCAGGAGGTCGCTGACCAGATCGGGGAAGGAGCGGGTCAGCGCCGGGTACGGGCCCGGGGAATCCCGCAGGACTCTTGCGGCGAGCTGATAGCGGGTGGCGTCGGCGAGGAGCCGGGAGGTGGGCTCCAGGCCGATGCGCAGGCCGTGGTCGGTCAGCAGGCGGCCCGCGAAGGCGTGGTACGTGGAGATGACCGGTTCGCCCGGCGGGTTGTCCGGATCGATCACGTCCGGGTCGGTGATGCCCGCTTTGACCAGGGCCTTGCGTACGCGCTCGGCGAGTTCGCCCGCCGCCTTGTTGGTGAAGGTCAGGCCGAGCACCTGTTCGGGGGCGACCTGTCCGGTGCCGACCAGCCACACCACGCGCGCGGCCATCACGGTGGTCTTGCCCGAGCCTGCTCCGGCCACGATCACCTGCGGTGCGGGCGGCGCGATGATGCAGGCCGTCTGCTCCGGGGTGAACGGGATGCCGAGGAGCTCCTTGAGCTGCTCGGGATCGCTGATACGGGCGGACATTCCAGAGAGGCTAACGCCGGCCACTGACAGCGGCTGCGGGGCCGCCGGGCGGGCGCTGTCACTCGACCACGTGACGGCCTTCGGGGCGGGCACTGCACGACGCCCGGAAAGCGCAGTGTGCACAGTGTTGTCCGGCGGCGGGGGAGAAACGTTCGTCCAGGACCTTGCCCGCGGCGGTGGCCAGAAGATCTCCCACCCACTCCCCCTCCGCTCCCTCAAGGGGGCCCTGCGCCTGCACCTTGGGGACGGTCTCGCCGCCGTTCTTCTTGGCGGCACCCTGCCGCAGCTGGACGAGTTCGGCGCCGCCCGGCTCCGGGCGCACGCCGCCGAAGGGCTCGTCGACGGCGCCCTCGCGGACCGCGAGCTGGTACACCGCGAGCTGGGGGTGGCGGGTCACCTCGGCGGAACTCACGGACTGCTTGCCCGTCTTGAAGTCCACGACGTAGGCACGGCCCTCGGTGTCGGTCTCGACGCGGTCCATGGAGCCCCTGATGCGCACCTCGTAGTCGCCCGCTTCGAGGGTGACGTCGAAGTCGTGCTCGCTGGCCACCGGGGCCCGCCCCGCCCGGTCCATCACATGCCACTTCAGGAAGCGTTCGAGCGCCACGCGCGCGTGCTGCTTCTCCTGCTCCGACTTCCAGGGCGCGTCGAAGGCGAGCGCGTTCCACACGGAGTCGAGGCGCTCCATGAGGACGTCGAGGTCGGCCGGGGTGCGTCCGGAGGCGACCTCGTCGGCGAGCACATGGACGACGTTGCCGAAACCCTGGGCCGCGGTCGCGGGCGCGTCGGCCTTCACCTCACGCCCCAGGAACCACTGCAGGGCACAGGTGTTGGCGAGTTGGTCGAGGGCGCTGCCCGACAGCACGACGGGCTGGTCGCGGTTCCTGAGCGGCACCTTGCTCTCGGTGGGCTCGAACATGCCCCACCAGCGGTAGGGGTGCGCCGAGGGCACGAGCGGACGGCCGTCCTCGTCGCTCAGCGCTGCCAGCCGGGCCAGCCGCAGGGCAGCCGCCTCGCGGAGGGTCTCCGACACGCGCGGGTCCACCGTGGTGGCGCGCAGTTCGGCGACGAGGGCGGCCACGGACAGCGGGCGGCGGGGACGGCCGGTGACGTCCTTGGGCTCGACCCCGAGCTCGGTGAGGAAGCGGGAGGGCTGGTCGCCGTCGTCGGCGGGGGCCTTCACCGCGGTGACGACGAGGCGTTCACGCGCGCGCGTGGCGGCCACGTAGAACAGCCGGCGTTCCTCCGCGAGGAGCGCGCCCGGCGTGAGCGGTTCGGCGAGACCGTCGCGGCCGATGCGGTCGGCCTCCAGGAGGGAACCGCGACGGCGGAGGTCCGGCCACAGGCCCTCCTGGACACCCGCGACGACGACCAGGCGCCACTGGAGGCCCTTGGCGCGGTGCGCGGTCATCAGGCGTACGGCGTCGGGGCGGACGGCGCGCCCGGTCAGTGTGTCGGCGGCGATGTCCTCGGCCTCGATCTCCGCCAGGAAGTTGAGGGCGCCCAGGCCGCCGGTGCGCTCCTCCGCGCGCTCCGCCGTGGCGAACAGCGCGCACACGGCGTCGAGGTCACGGTCCGCGTTGCGTCCGGCCGCGCCGCCGCGCCGGGCGGCCCGCTCCAGGCGCCTGGGCCACGGTGTGCCGTCCCACAGCTCCCACAGGGCCTCCTCGGCCGTACCGCCACCCGCGAGGCCTTCACGGGCCTTCCTCAGCAGCGCGCCGAGTCGTTGCGCGCCCCGCGCGTACACCGGATCGTGCGCCACCAGCCGCTCCGGCTCCGCCAGCGCCCGTGCCAGCAGTTCGTCCGAGGGCGGCGGTGCGGGATTGCCGCCGGCCCGCTCCTCCTCGCGCAACGCGCGGCCGAGGCGCCGCAGATCGGCGGTGTCCATGCCCGCCAGGGGGGAGGCGAGAAGGTCCAGCGCGGTCTCGGTGTCGAGCCAGCAGCGCTGCGGGTCGTGGGACTCGTCGGGTTCCTCTGCCGAGGCCCTCGGCGACTCGCCCAGCTCCGCCCGTGCCACCGCCCGTAGCGCCGTCAGCAGGGGCTGTACGGCCGGTTCGTGGCGCAGGGGCAGGTCGTCGCCGTCGATCTCCAGGGGAACGCCGGCGGCGGTGAGGGTGCGCCGGATGGAGGGGATGGTGCGTGCGCCGGCGCGCACCAGGACGGCCATCTCACTCCAGGGGACGCCGTCCTCCAGATGGGCCCGGCGGAGGACGTCCGCGATGTTGTCCAGTTCGGTGCCCGGCGTCGGGTACGTGTAGACCTCGACGCGCCCTCCGTCCTGTACGGGACGCAACTCGCGGTGGGCGCGTACCTTCTCGGCCGGGAGACGGGTGAGGGGCATGCGCTGGGTGAGCAGGCGGGTGGCGCCGAGGAGGTTCGCTCCCGCGCGGCGGGAGTTCCTGAGGACCGCGACCGGTGCCGGGCGGCCGTCCGCGCGCGGGAAGGCCTGCGGGAACTCCAGGATGCCGTTCACGTCGGCACCCCGGAAGGTGTAGATGGACTGGTCGGGATCGCCGAAGGCGACCAGGGTGCGGCCACCGCCGGCGAGGGTCCCCAGCAGCCGTACCTGCGCGGGGTCCGTGTCCTGGTACTCGTCGACGTAGACCGCGTCGTACTGCGCGGCCAACCGCTCGGCGACGTCGGGGCGGCCGGCCAGGAGCACCGCGCGGTGGACCAGCTCCGCGTAGTCGAGGACGCCCTGCAGGTCGAGGACGTCGAGGTACTCGGCGAGGAAGGCGGAGGCCGCGAGCCAGTCCGGGCGACCGATGCGCGCGGCGAAGGCGCGCAGGTCCTCGGGGGCCAGACCCAGTTCGCGACTGCGGGCGAGGACGGCGCGGACCTCGTCGGCGAAGCCGCGGGTGGTCAGGCAGGCGCGCAGTTCGTCCGGCCAGCGCACGTGCGCGAGACCCAGGCGCTCGAGGTCGGGCTGGCCCGCGAGCAGTTCACGGACCGCCACGTCCTGCTCCGGGCCGGACAGCAGACGCAGAGGCTCGACGAACAGGTCGCTGTCCTGGTGGGCGCGGACCAGGGCGTAGCAGAACGAGTGGAAGGTGGTGGCCTGGGGAGCACGTGCGGCGCCCAGGCGCAGCGCCATGCGGTCGCGCAGTTCCACGGCCGCCTTGCGGCTGAAGGTCAGGACCAGCACGCGCGCCGGGTCGGCCCCGCGGGCGACGCGGGCACCCACCGACTCGACGAGCGTGGTCGTCTTGCCGGTGCCCGGACCTGCGAGGACGAGCAGGGGCCCCTTCTCGTGGTCAACCACGCCGCGCTGCTCGGCGTCCAGACGAGGGGGGTCCGTCCGGGCCGGTGGGGTACGCACCAGTCGGTAAGCGCCACGGCTCCCCTGTCGCACCTGGGTGTGCGACAGGCGCCTGGTGGAGAAAGAGGAGCTCACGTGGTTCGCCGGTCCTGGTGGGTGTGCGAGGTGTCACTGTCGACGCGGTGCGCCGATGTCGAGGGGTGGTGGTCGGGAAAGGGGTGCGCGGCGCGCCGCTCGTCGAGGAGGGTGGCCGGGGGGTGAGGGGGACACGCGCAGCCGACGCTACGCCGACGGGTGGTGCGGAAGCAGGGCTTCCCGTGATCGCCTCCCGACTCGCGCGGCACGTGCGTCCCTCGCCCCACGAACGTACGGCATGGCACCGACGTGCCCTGCGTCCCCCGTACGGACCAGGGGTCGCACCGAGGTCCGTCGGATACCGGAAGCTGTCAGGTGTGACCCTCCGAACCCCCACCGCCGTCCCAGCGCGCCCGTCTCATGTCGAGGCGCGGCACATGGCCCTCGGTGGCCCGGCTCGCTTCGCGCAAGGGGGTCGCCTCCGCGCGGTAGTGGTCCAGAGCTCTCAGTTCGTGGCCGGGCAGCAGGGCGCCGTCGGCCCGGACGACCCGCCACCAGGGAACCGCGCCCCCGTAGAGGGCCATGACACGGCCCACCTGGCGCGGACCGCCCTCCCCCAGCCATTCGGCGACGTCCCCGTATGTCATGACCCGCCCCGGCGGGATCAGGTCGGCGACCTCGAGGACCCGCTCCGCATACTCCGGCAGGGCGTCCGCCGGAAGGCTCTCCTCGCTCATCCGTCCCATCCTGCCCCACCCCACCGACAATGGGACGTGGTGGCCCACGCGTGCGTCCCTCGCTCCGGGGGCGGTCTTCGGGCAGACTGTGCGCCCCCGCATTGCACCCTGATGCCCCTGTGTGCCCACCCGGCATGCCACCATCGTGCGGGCGGTGACTGGTGATACGAGACCAAGAAGAGACGATGAAGCAGCAGAGCGTGCACCCCGATGACGCGGCGGGCACCTCTGACGCCTCGTCGCGCCCGAACGCCTCCGAGGGAGGCGGCGAGAGCACGGACGACGTCCCGAAGAAGGCCTCCGGCACCACCCCTCCCTCCGCCGAAGAAGAACCCCCCACGACGCACGAGGACGAGAAGCGACAGGACAAGCAGGGGGCACAGGACCAGCGGGACCAGCGGGACGATGACGACCTCGAGGAAGCGCACGCCGAGGAGGTCGAGGGCGACGAACCACTGCTCCCCGCGCGCGTGCACCGTCCCTCCGACCTCATGCGGCTGTCGGTCGGCATCCTCGGGATCATCGTCCTGCTGGCGATCGCCGCGTTCGCCCACGGCACCACCTCCGGACTCGAACAGGACATCAGCAAGGGCACGGGACAGGCCCCCGATCTTCTGATCAAGCTCGCAGGCCTGGGATCGAGCATCGCGATCCTGCTCGTACCGGTCGCCTTCGCGATCGAACGGCTGATCAAGCGGGACGGTCTGCGCATCGCCGACGGTGTGCTCGCGGCGGTCCTGGCGCACGGAGTGACGCTGGCGACCGACCTGTGGGTGGCCAGGGCCGCCCCGGACTCGATCCAGGAGGCGCTCACACAGCCCTCCCCCGGCGACATCCACGCCCTCACGGACCCCGTGCACGGCTACCTCGCGCCGGTCATCGCGTACATGACCGCCGTCGGCATGTCGCGCAGACCTCGCTGGCGGGCCGTGCTGTGGATCGTGCTCCTGCTGGACGCCTTCTCGATGCTGGTCACGGGCTACACGACACCGTTCTCGATCATCCTGACGGTGTTGATCGGCTGGACCGTCGCCTACGGAACGCTGTACGCGGTCGGCTCCCCGAACGTACGCCCGACCGGCCGGACCCTGATGGCCGGCCTCCGGCGGGTCGGCTTCAAGCCGGTCAGCGCCGCCCGGGAGGAGATCCCGGAGACGGCGGAGGGCGGGGACCGGGGCCGCCGGTACTTCGTGACGCTGGAGGACGGTCCACCGCTGGACGTCACCGTCGTGGACCGGGAGCAGCAGGCTCAGGGCTTCTTCTACCGTGTCTGGCGGCGGCTGACGCTGCGCGGCATCACCACGCGCCGCAGCCTCCAGTCGCTGCGCCAGGCGCTGGAGCAGGAGGCCCTCCTCGCGTACGCGGCCATCGCGGCAGGTGCCAACGCGCCGAAGCTGATCGCCACCTCCGAACTGGGACCGGACGCCGTGATGCTCGTCTACGAGCACACCGGCGGCCGCACCCTGGACTCCCTGGCGGACGACGAGGTCACCGACGAGCTGATGTCGGACACCTGGCACCAGGTGAAGGCGCTGCAGTCGCGGCGCATCGCGCACCGCAGGCTCGTGGGTGACGCGATTCTGGTGGATCGTTCCGGCACGGTGATCCTCACCGATATGCGCGTCGGCGAGATCGCGGCGGGCGATCTGGTGCTGCGCATGGACGTCTCCCAGCTGCTGACGACTCTGGGGCTGCGGGTGGGCGCGGAACGCGCCGTGGCCTCGGCGGTCAGCGTCCTCGGCCCCGACGCTGTGGCCGACTGTCTGCCGATGCTCCAGCCCATCGCCCTGTCACGCTCGACCAGGGCGACCTTGCGCAGACTCGCCCGGGAGCGCGCCGAACGCGAGCGCGAGGCGGTCCTGGAGGCGTCCCACCTGGCCAAGCAGGCCCGTGCGGAGGAGCACAGCAGGGCCACCGAGCCGGGCAAGGCCGACAAGAAGGCCGTACGGGCCGAGCAGCGGGCCGAGAAACGGGCGATCGACGAGGCTCTGGAGGAGGCCCGCGAGGAGGACCTGCTCACCCAGATCCGCCACCAGGTGCTGCTGATCAGGCCCCAGGCACCGGTCGAACCGGCACGGCTGGAGCGGGTCAAGCCGCGCACCTTGATCAGTCTCATCGCCGGTGCGATCGGCGCGTACTTCCTGCTGACCCAGCTCACGCACATCGAGTTCGGGCCGCTCATCGAGAACGCCGAGTGGGGCTGGGTCGCCGCGGCGGTGTTCTTCTCCGCGCTGAGCTATGTCGCGGCGGCGATGAGCCTGCTGGGGTTCGTGCCGGAGCGGGTGCCGTTCCTGCGGACGATCGCGGCGCAGGTCGCCGGATCGTTCGTGAAGATCGTGGCGCCGGCCGCGGTGGGCGGTGTCGCTCTCAACACACGCTTCCTGCAGCGGGCGGGGGTGCGGCCGGGGCTCGCGGTGGCGAGTGTCGGCGCGTCGCAGCTCTTCGGGCTCGGCTGCCACATCCTGATGCTGTTGGCCTTCGGCTATCTGACCGGCACCGAGAAGACCCCCTCCCTGTCGCCGTCCCGCACCGTCATCGCGGGCCTGTTGACGGTCGCGGTGCTCGTGCTGGTGGTGACGTCGATCCCGTTCCTGCGGAAGTTCGTCGTCACGCGCGTGCGGTCGCTCTTCGCCGGCGTCGTGCCCCGCATGCTCGACGTGCTGCAGCGGCCACAGAAACTGGTCACCGGCATCGGCGGCATGCTGCTCCTCACGGGCTGCTTCGTGATGTGCCTGGACGCCTCGATCCGCGCGTTCGGCAACGAGGACGTGTCGATCAGCATCGCCAGCGTCGCGGTCGTCTTCCTCGCGGGCAACGCGCTCGGTTCCGCGGCACCGACCCCGGGCGGTGTCGGTGCCGTCGAGGCCACCCTGACGGTCGGTCTGATCGCCGTCGGCCTCCCCAAGGAGGTCGCCGCGCCCGCCGTGCTGCTGTTCCGGCTGCTCACCCTGTGGCTGCCCGTGCTGCCGGGATGGCTGGCCTTCAACCAACTGTCGCGCAAGGGCGCTCTGTAGGGGATCACGCGCGCGTGGGCCCCCTTTCCGGCTCACGCCGTCCACGCGCGCGTGGCGAGACCCCGGGGGCTCACCCGCACGGCCCGCGCCCCGAGCGCATCGCTCCGGGCGCCTCCAGGATGAGTGGCATGCCCCTCTCGCCCCGATCGCGTGCCGTCGCCATGACCGCCGTCGCCGTCCTGCTGTCCCTGACGGCGGCGGGCTGCGGCGACGACGGCCCGGGGAACGACGAGGACCTGACGACGCAGAAGCTGAGCTGGAAGGCCTGCGAGGCACCGTCGGAGGCCCAGGGCGGTGGGCCCGCACCCCCACCGCTGCCGGACGGCGACGTCTGGCAGTGCGCCATCATGAAGGCACCTCTCGACTGGGACGAGCCCGACGGCGACACGATCGGTGTCGCACTGATCCGGGCCCGATCCAGTGGCTCCGCGAGTCAGCGCATCGGCTCGCTCGTCTTCAACTTCGGCGGCCCCGGCCTCTCGGGCGTCAAGACGCTGCCCTCCTTCGGCGAGGACTACGCGAGACTGCGTACCCGCTACGACCTGGTGAGCTTCGACCCACGTGGCGTGGGACGCAGCGCCGGCATCCAGTGCGAGGACGACGAGGCACTCGACGAGTACTTCCAGCAGGACATGACACCGGACGACGCGTCCGAGCGGACGGAGTTCCTCGACAGCACGAAGACGTTCAACTCCGCCTGCGAGGAGAACTCCGGCAGGACGCTCCCGCACGTGCCCACCACGGACGCGGCCCGCGACATGGACCTCATGCGCCGCCTCCTCGGCGACGACAGACTCCATTACTTCGGCTTCTCGTACGGCACCGAACTCGGCGGCGTCTACGCCCACCTGTTCCCCGAGAACGTCGGACGCGCCGTGTTCGACGCGGTCGTCGACCCGACCCAGACCGCGGAGCAGGGCGCGCTCGCACAGACCAGGGGCTTCCAGCGGGCGCTCGACAACTACGCCCGGGACTGTGTCTCCCAAGAGGCGGACTGCCCGGTGGGCGACACCGAACAGGACGTCGAGGACCGGATCGTCAAGCTGCTCGAAGACCTCGACAGAAAGCCGATCACCGGGGTCTTCCCCCGCGAACTGACCGAGTCCGAGGCGAGGAACGGCATCGCCCAGGCCCTCTACTCCCAGGATCTCTGGCAGTACCTCACAGAGGGCCTGGAGCAGGCGTACGACGGTGACGGCCAGGTGCTGATGCTGTTGTCGGACTCGTTGAACGGGCGCAGCGAGAACGGCGAGTACAGCAACATCACCGCGGCGAACGTCTCCATCAACTGCGCGGACGACAAGCCGCGCTACACCACCGAGGACGTGGAGAGGAGGCTGCCCGAGTTCCGGGCGGCCTCGCCCGTCTTCGGTGAGTGGCTCGGCTGGTCCATGCTCAGTTGCACCGACTGGCCGGTCGCCGGCGCGGCCGACCATCCCGATGTGCGGGCCCCGGGCTCGGCGCCGATCCTCGTGATCGGCAACACGGGCGACCCGGCCACACCGTACGAGGGCGCGCGAAGGATGGTCGAGGCGCTCGGGCCGGGGGTCGGCGTGGGAGTGACGTACAAAGGGCAGGGCCATGGCGCGTACGGCAGCGGCAATGCGTGCGTCCAGAGTGCCGTGGACGGCTACCTGCTGTCGGGGAAGGTACCGAAAGCGGGCACTGTCTGCTCGTGAATATGCAGGTCAGAACGTTATCCACAGGCCATCTCGGCACTCGTCGCGGTCCGCATACCATGGCATGACCGCCATTCGGGACAACCGTCGGGCGGTATCGCGAGAGGGGGGAAGTGTTCATGGCGCGTTTCCCACGGGGGGCGGCTCTGGCTGCTGCCGTGCTGCTGGTCGCCGGCTGTAGCGGCGGCACGGACGACCGGGCCGACGACGAGAGGAACGACGGGAAGGCCTCCGCATCCGCACCGACGCCTTCGTCCGCGTCCCAGAAACTGGACTGGGGGCCCTGCAAAGCGACGTCGGAGGGCCCTGCGCCGGGCGACGACTGGCAGTGCGCGACGCTGAAGGTGCCGTTGGACTACGCCGAACCGGACGGCACGACGATCGGACTCGCGCTGATCCGCAGCAAGGCGACGGGCGACGCCGACGAACGTGTCGGCTCCCTCCTGTTCAACTTCGGCGGACCGGGCGGCTCGGGCGTCTCCACCCTGCCGTCGTACGCGGGCCTGACGAGCGAACTGCACAAGCGGTACGACCTGGTGAGCTGGGACCCGCGCGGGGTGGCCCAGAGCGACGGGGTGCGCTGCCGCAGCGACAAGGAGATCCAGGCGGGTGAGTCGGTGGACGCCACACCGGACGACAGGGCCGAGGAGACGGCCTTCTTCGAGGACGCGGCCGACTTCGGCGCGGGCTGCGAGAAGGCCGCGGGGAAGCTCCTGTCGCACGTGTCGACCACCGAGACCGCCCGCGACATGGACGTCATGCGCCAGGTCCTCGGCGACGAGAAGATGCACTACTTCGGCATCTCCTACGGCACCGAACTCGGCGGCGTCTACGCCCATCTGTTCCCCGAGAAGGTCGGACGCCTGGTCCTGGACGCGGTCGTCGACCCGACCGCCGACACGGTGGGCCACGCCAAGAACCAGGCCCTGGGCTTCCAGCGCGCCCTCGACAACTATCTGGAGTCCACGGGCCAGGACCCCGAGGAAGGCACCCTGAAGATCGGGAAGCTGCTGGAGCGCATCGACGCCGAGCCGCTGAAGACGACATCCGGCCGCGAGCTCACCCAGACCCTGGCGACCACCGGGATCGTCCTGCCGCTCTACAGCGAGCAGAGCTGGCCCACACTGACCAGCGCGCTCGACGCGGCCGAGGACGGCGACGGCACCGAGCTGCTCGCGCTGGCCGACGGGTACAACGAGCGTGACCCGTCGGGCCACTACGGCACGACGACCCACTCCCAACGGGTCATATCGTGCTTGGACCAGAAGCAGCGGCCGACTCCGGAGGAGACGAAGAAGCTGCTGCCCGAGTTCCGGAAGATCTCTCCCGTGTTCGGCGAGTTCCTGGGCTGGGACACGGCGGGCTGGTGCCACGACTGGCCGGTGCCCGGTCTCACGGACTCACCGGAGGTGAGCGCCCCCGGAGCGGAGCCCGTCCTGGTGGTGGGCAACACCGGGGATCCGGCAACGCCCTACGAGGGCGCGCGGAAGATGGCCGGGGAGCTGGGCGAGGGCGTCGGTGTGATGCTCACCTGGGAGGGCGAGGGCCATGGCGCGTACGGCAGCGGCAGCAGCTGTGTCGACTCGACGGTGAACGCGTATCTGCTGGACGGGAAGGTGCCCGAGGACGGCAAGGTCTGCGCGTAGGCCGGTGCGGTCACCGGCTCGCGCCTGTCCGGTGGGCGACGGAGAGGGGCTCGGCACCCGTGGCGCCGAGCCCCGTCCGGAAGGACGCTCGTCCGGTGAACGTGCCCGTTCGGCTAGTAGACCGGCTTGCTGGGCTCGATCTGGTTGACCCAGCCGATCACGCCACCGCCGACGTGGACGGCGTCGGAGAAGCCGGCCGACTTCAGGACCGCGAGGACTTCCGCACTGCGGACACCCGTCTTGCAGTGCAGGACGATCTTCTTGTCCTGCGGGAGGGCCTCAAGGGCGGTGCCCATGAGGAACTCGTTCTTCGGAATCAGCTTGGCGCCCGGAATGGAGACGATCTCGTACTCGTTGACCTCACGGACGTCGATGATCTCGATGTTCTCGCCGTCGTCGATCCACTCCTTGAGCTGCTTGGGAGTGATCGTCGAGCCGGCGGCCGCCTCCTGTGCCTCCTCGGATACGACGCCGCAGAAGGCCTCGTAGTCGATGAGCTCGGTGACGGTGGGGTTCTCGCCGCACACGGCGCAGTTGGGGTCCTTGCGGACCTTGACCTGGCGGTACTGCATCTCCAGGGCGTCGTAGATCATCAGACGGCCGACCAGCGGCTCGCCCGTGCCGGTGAGGACCTTGATGGCCTCGGTGACCTGGATGGAGCCGATGGAGGCGCACAGCACACCGAGGACGCCGCCCTCGGCGCAGGAAGGGACCATGCCCGGCGGCGGGGGCTCCGGGTAGAGGCAGCGGTAGCAGGGACCGTGCTCGGACCAGAAGACGGAGGCCTGGCCGTCGAAGCGGTAGATCGAACCCCAGACGTACGGCTTGTTCAGCAGCACGGCAGCGTCGTTGACCAGGTAGCGCGTCGCGAAGTTGTCCGTGCCGTCGACGATCAGGTCGTACTGGCTGAAGATGCCCATCACGTTCTCGGCCTCGAGCCGCTCTTCGTGGAGGATCACGTTCACGTACGGGTTGATGCCGAGGACGGAGTCACGCGCGGACTCGGCCTTGGAACGGCCGATGTCGGCCTGGCTGTGGATGATCTGGCGCTGCAGGTTCGACTCGTCGACCTCGTCGAACTCCACGATGCCGAGCGTCCCGACGCCCGCCGCGGCCAGGTACATCAGCGCCGGCGAGCCCAGGCCGCCGGCGCCCACACAGAGCACCTTGGCGTTCTTCAGCCGCTTCTGCCCGTCCATCCCGACGTCGGGGATGATCAGGTGGCGGGAGTACCTGCGGACCTCGTCTACGGTGAGCTCGGAAGCGGGCTCGACCAGGGGTGGCAGCGACACGGGGACTCCGTTGGTCGGTCAATCACTACAGTTGTTCTCCCCGTAACACTGCCACGCCCTTTTTCATTCCGAGACACCCGTCCCAACCATCGAGACGATGTCGTCCCAGTAGCCGGGCAGCGTCTCCCAGGGGTCGATCCTGCCGTCGCGGTCCGTGCGGTCGGTGAAGTAGATCGTGGCGGCGCCCTGCCAGCGGGCGATGCGCAGCGCCTCGTCGAGGTGACCGCGCGGGACACCGTGGACGAAGTGGCAGAAGCGCTCGGGTGGATGGTCGGCGGTCCATTCGGCGACCTGCGACCACCGGTAGTCGCTCCAGGGGCCGGAGAAGGTCACCAACTGGTCGGCAGTCTCGACATATCCGGGGTGCGGATGGGTGCCGTGGCCGAGGACGATGTGGCCGCCGCCGAGGAGGGCACGGAGGGTGGTGACCGTGCGGCCGGTCTCGCCGAGGGCGCCGCGTTCGGTGGGACAGCGGTCCAGGAGGAAGCCGTCGACCAGGTACCAGTCGAGATAGCGGCGGGCGTCGGCGGTGATCTCGGCGAAGGCGCGCGCCCCATAGGTCATGTTCAGACGGCCGAGGACCTGGACGCCCGCGTTCCGCAACCGTCCGGCGGCCTCGAGGCAGTGCGGGTCGGGGCGGGTGCCGGGGCCCTCGGAGACGTCGAGGGCGACCCAGTGCAGAGGAGTGCCGGGGCGGGTGAGCTCGCCCCATTCCAGTGGAGCGACGAGGGGGTGGGCATAACCGGGGACTCCGATGCCCAGGCTTAAGCCGGTGCGGGCGATGCCGGACGGGGCGGGGGTCAGATACGGCATGCCGCCTCCATCCAGATGTCGGCCAGGGACTCCTCCAGGTTGATGCGGGGCCGCCAGCCGAGCCGGTCGCGGGCGGTGCGCACATCGGCCTGCTGCCAGCTGCCGCAGCCGTCCGGGTAGGGGTAGGAGACGGGAGCGGCGTGGTCGGGTTCGGGGCGGGGGTGGCCGATGGTGGACCGGAGGGGGTTGGGTGGGGCGTCCAGTTCGTGGAGGGCACCGCCGTAACCGGCGACGCGGGCGAGCACGGCCGCAGCGTCACGGAGGCGCACGGCTCGACCCGAACCGATGTTGATCACACCCTGGGCCGCGGAGAGCGAGGCGGCGTGGACGGCGCGGGCGACATCGCGTACGTCGACGAAGTCGCGTTGGACGCCGAGGCCGCCGAGTTTGAGTTCGCCGTCGCCCGACTGCATGGCGCGGCGCATCGCCTCGGCGAGGCGGCCGAGCGGGGAGCCCGCGGGTGTGCCGGGTCCGGCGGGCGAGAAGACGCGCAGGACCACGGCGTCCAGACCGGAGCCGAGGACGAGTTCGGTGGCGGCGAGCTTGCTCACACCGTACGGACCGCCGGGGCGGGGCACGGCGTCCTCGGCGGTGGACGAGCCGGGCTGGCTGGGCCCGTACTCGGCGCCGCAGCCGAGCTGCACCAGGCGCGCCCCGCAGCCGCTTCGGCGCAGGGCCTCGCAGACGGTGGCGACGGCGACGGTGTTGTGCCGGGTGAGTTCGCGGGCGCCGCCCCGGGTGGCGCCGGCGCAGTTGACGACGACTCCGGGGTGGACGGCGTCCAGGAAGCGGGTGAGCGCGCCGGGGCTGCCGGTGGCGAGGTCGAACCGTACGTCGGCGTCGTCGCCACGGCCGAGCGCGGTGAGCTGGACGGCGGGGTCGGCGAGCAGACGTTCGGCGACGAAGCGGCCGAGATATCCGTTGGCTCCGATCAGCAGGACCCTCATCGGGCGGCTCCCGGGGCGGGCTCTCCGGTTCGGGAGGTGATCATCTGGCGTTCTCCTTATGGGGTGGTGCCGTGGGTGACGAGGTGGGCCCGCGGTGTCGGCCCCGCGGGTGGGGAGGCCCGGGACGGAAGCCCCGCGCATCGATCGGGCTCGGGCTTCGCGCGGCGGTACGAGGCCGGCGTGCGAAGCCGGAGAAGGTCAGGTCGCCCCGGAGGGCAGGGCGTGGGCCGAGGCCCGGGTCAGCGTGCGGGTGGTGTGGACGAGCAGGGCGAACGCGGCGGTGCCGCACACGAGGGCGGGCACGGCCTCGGGCCCCCAGGTGTGTGTGACCGTCTCCACGGGGACGGCCAGGAAGGAGCAGCCGGGCAGGCGGCTCGCGAAGACGGTGCCCAGAGCGAGCGCCTCGGCCAGGGCTGCCGCGCGGAGGGCGATCACCGGGGCCTGGGCGAAACCGTGGGCGGTGAGGAGACGGGCAAGCATGAGGAGCGCTCCGAGGGCCGCGGCGCCCGTTTGCCCGGTGGGCTCGTCCAGGATCGTGCCGCACAGGGTGAGCAGGGCGATCAGGGCACCGAGGTGGAGTGCGAACACACCGAGGATCAGGGGCTTCATGGACTCGGCGAACTCCGCGAGGCCCCGGCTGGCGGTGAGTTTGCGGCGGGCCCGCGCGGAAAGGAGGTGGGCGCACCAGACGGCGGGGGCGCAGGACAGGGCGAGCGCGAGCGCGGGTGCGACGGCCAGGGGCCAGAGACCGTGGGGCCCGCCTTGGAGTCCGGCGGCGAGCAGGCCGTCGCCGAGCAGGGCGTACGCGATCAGCCAGCAGGTCCAGGTGCGGGCCCGGTGCGCCGCGCCGGTCGGGGCACGCAGTGGTCCCCGGTCGACTGCCGCGCGGAGGCCGAGCGCCACCGCGAGGGCGCCGAGAGCCGCGGCCATGAGACGGGGTTGGCCGTCGCTGAACCGCACCCCGACGACACCCGCCGCGCACAGGGTGCCCGGCAGCAGGGCGAACACGGCCCATCCACCGCGTGCGCCGGGCGCGCTCGGCACCGGCTCGCGCTCCGTGGATTCGTCCCCGTCACGCGACACGCGCGCGTACATCTCCTCGGCGAGCGAGAACACGTCGCGGTGCCGGAAGCGGGCGGCCGTTCGGTCGGTCACCCCGTGTGCCTCCAGCCCGGCGGCGATCTCCAAGGGGTCCACCGCCCGCTCGCACAGCTCCCGGTGCCGGTGCATCAGGGCCTTCACGGGGTCCACGGCGCGGCGCCGGGGAGCGGACTTGGGGTCGGCCTCGGGTAGGGCCAGGCCGTCGCCGGCCGCCCGTGGGACAGGGTCGGGCGGATCGACGAGGTCCCGCGAGGCCAGGGGGTCGGCCGGAGTCATGGCATCTGGCAGGAGCTTCGCGTCGAACCCGTCCCACTCGTCCAGCCCGTCCAACCGCAGCCCGCTCATCGCGCCCCCTCCTTCGCGGGGGCCGGCTTGCTGATGACGTTGCCCGAGGGCTTCTCCGCGGCCGGGGCCGGAGAGGGGACCGCCGCAGAAGCGGTAGCGGTAGCGGTAGCGGTAGCGGTAGCGGTAGCGGTAGCCGCGGGCGTGGCCACCGCCGAGGTGGAGACCGAGTCCGGGCCCAGAGCGGCACCCGCCGCATGCGCCGAGGTCGGGCGGACAGCATCACCCGGTACAAAAGCCGAGCCGACCGCAGAACCCGCCCCAGCCACTGAACCGCCAGCCGCCGTCCGGCCCTCCGCCGAAGCCTCCCCCAGCACAGACACTCCGCCCCGCAGAGCCGCCCCATCCCGCCCCTGCACCGCATCCCGGACCGGCTCCGTAGGCCGAACCGGCGCCGTAGCCCGCACGGTTGTCGCCGTCCGCGCAGGGGAGCCGACCGCCCAGCGCGGCCTCCCGGCGGCGCCGCCACCCGGGCCCGTCACATCGGTGCCTGCGGCAGCCCCGGCCCTCCCCGCCAGCCCGGCGGCCCCCCTGCCCCCCGCAACTCCCACGACCCCAGCGACCCCGGCGACCCCCGCGACACCGACGCCGGCCGCCGCATGCCGGGGCTCGGTCCAGCGGCCGGGGATGTGGGCCTCGGCGGGGGCACCAAAGGGCAGTGGTGCACCGGCGTCGTCGAGGACGATCTTGTGTACCGGGGCGTGGGAGACGATCTCCAAATAGATGCCACGAAATGCCGCGACGTTCTGCTCCACCGTGAAGAGTTCGAGAGCGCGGGCGCGGGCGGCCGCACCCAGGCGCGCACGGCGCTCGGGCTCCCTCAGGAGCGCCACGCACGCTTCGGCGAGCGCCCGCGGATTGCGCGGAGGGACGACCAGCCCGGTGCCGCCGATGACCTCCACGACCGCTCCCACATCGGTGGAGACCGTGGGCCGGGCGCAGAACATGGCCTCGACCAGACTGATCGGGAAGCCCTCGACGACACTCGACAACACGACCACCGCACCGGCGGCGTAGGCCTCGGCGAGGTCGGGAACGGCCGGGTCGCCGATCTCCTCGAAGGAGACGGGGTTGTCTCCGACCGCGTGGACGCCGTCCGCCTCGTCGGGGAAGAGCTGCGCGGCAAGGGCCTTGCAGTGGCCCAGGTAGGCGGTGGCCTCGGCTCCCGCGGCCGCTCCGACGATCCTGAGCCGCGCCTTGGGATCCGCCCGACGGATCTCGGCGAAGGCGTGCAACAGCGAGATCAGGTCCTTGGCGGGCTCGATGCGGCCCACCCACACCAGCGTGTGCGGATCCGCACACTCGGGCGACTCGCCCACCCCCGCGAACCGGGCGGCGTCCATGCCGGGGTAGACCGTGCGGATTCGGGCCCGGTCGGCGCCGCAGCGCTCCTGCCAGCGGCGGGCATGGGTGTTACCGGGGGTGAGGCAGGCGGCCTGCCGGTACACCTCTGCGGTGAGCTGCCGGTGGAAGGCCGCGAGGAGCGCGCGCACCGGCGCCTCTCCCGAGGCCCCCAGGTAGTGCGCCCGCAGCGGCACTCCGTACTCGGTGACCAGGAGCGGCACCCCGTGGAAGTGGCGGGCCAACAGTCCGGGCAGCGCGGCCGACCCGCCGGCCGCCGCATGGCACAGGTCGACCGAGCCGAGCCCGTCGTCCTCGTACCAGTCGAGTGAGAGGGGGCGCAGGGCGCGTTCGAGCTGGGAGGCGACAGTCAGCAGATCCGGCACGCGAGCCTCGCGCGCCCCTCGCAACGCGCCGGGCGCACGACAGGCGCGCTCCAGTGTGCGGACAGCGGCCTCGGAGCGCAGCGCGCCGACCAGTCCGCCCTCGTCCCGGGCCAGCTCGGCAAGCCCGTACAACGCGTTGCCGAAACGGTCCGCCTCAGCACCGGCCGAGCCCTCGAACACCTTCCCAGCCGCACCGTCACCCCCGCCCGTCCCCCCCGAACAGACGGCCGCGACCAGCTCCCCGTACGCCTCCGCAAAGCGCCTTCGCGCGCGGCGCCCATGGACGACCCCGTCGTCCTCGGCCGTCCACAGCGGTGCCGTGCGGACGCGGCTGACCTGTGGCGGCAACGGGATCCAGCCCTCGTCCTCCTGCCGCTCACTCCGGCTGAGCGCGTAGATGTCGAACTCGTGTCGCTCCAGCCCACGTACGAGTCGGTCGCACCAGAGCCTGGCGTCACCGCTCACATACGGATAGCCACCCTCCGTAAGCAGTCCGATGCGCACGCGTGCACCCCCGATCTCCCGTTTGAGGAGCCGCCGTTCGCCCGGCGGCCCGCAGCGGGACGAACGTATGCGGACAAGGCGGTGGCGCGACGGACGGTTGTCCATCGCGCCACCAAAAGGGGTGAACGGTCGTAACTTTCACTAGCGGGACGCGTTTCGTCGCGCTAAGGGTTCACCTGATCACGCTGAGTCGGTCGACAGTGTGAGCTGCCGTCAACTACCGGGGTAGGGCCAGGGATTGGCCTTGCAGGTGATCCCCCGGTAGGTCAGGAACTTGCTCTGCTGCTGCATGACGGGCGCGAGGTCGCCGTTCTTGTCGCAGGTCACATGGGGGTACTTGAGGCGGTGGCCGATCTCGTGGTTGATCAGCATCTGCCGGTAGGCGTGGATCTCGTCGCCGTACGTCTCCGAACCCTGGGCCCAGCGGTAGGCGTTGATCATCACGCGCTCGGTGGCGGCCGAGTCGCACGAGACGTTGTCCACGGTGGTGTCGAGCCCCGACTTGGCACACCAGAACGCGGTGGTCCCCGGACTCGCCAGCGTGATCACGAAGTCGGGTGTGCCCGAGGAGATCCGCTCGAACGTACGGCCACCGGCGTGGGCCCAGCTCCGGTCGTCGTTCAGGGTCTTCTGCACAGCGTCCGCGAACAGCTCCGCATCCAGGCCGAGCCCCTTCTCGACATCGACCCGGTAGCGGTACTTCTGCCCCGTCCCCGGCGCCTTGTCGAAGCCCCCGACCGCCTCGAACTCCCCGCCGCCCTCCAGATCCGCGGCGAGCGCGTACTTCTTGTCCATCTTCTGCTCGTACGTCAACGGGGTCGCGCTCGGGCTGGGCGGGACGGACGGTGTGGGCCGGTTGTCGCTGCGCGAGGCGTCGCGCACGGCACGCTCGCCGGCGTCGGCGGCCTGCGGCCGAGTGGCGCTGTCGTCCTCCCCGACGGCCATCTGTCCGCCCACGACCACCACGAGCACGGTCGTGACGGCGGCGGCCGCGATCCCGACGAACGCCCGCCCCTTGCCGCCCTTCGCCGTCCCGGCGGACTCGGTCCCGTCGCCCGGCGGCTGTTCGTGCGGCTCCTGTCGCGGCGACCGCCCGCGCAGTGGCTTCTCTTGGAGGGCCGTCTCGACCCGGCCGTCGTCGTCGGCACCCGGCGCGCCACGATGTGTCCGGCCGGGTGCGAGGACGTCGTCGACCTCGTCGAAGGCGTCCAGATAGGCCTGGCGGGGGCCACCGGGGGGCATGGTCTCCTGCCGCTGCCGGGGAATGGGGATACGGCGGCCCGAACTCTCCGGAAGCACGCCGTGCGGGGCGCCATGGGGTGACACCTCGCCCGGCCCACCATACGGAGCCCCCGCAGGAGCCCCTTGCGCCACGCCGTGTCCGGCGCCCTGCCGACGCCCACCACCACCCAGGTGGCCCCAACCCCCGCCCGCTTCACGCTGCTCGGGGTGTTCACCACGACTCGGCGGATAACCGCGAACCTGGGCCCCGTCCGGAAGACGCGGGAAGCCATGCGCGGGCGTGCCGTCGGACGAACGCGGCACCCCGTGCGCGGGCGTGCCGTCAGGCAGGCGGGGGAAGCCGTGCGCAGGGGTGCCGTCCGCGAAGCGCGCCCCCTGCTGCCCGGCCGCACCACCGCCGAACCCCGGCCCGCCCCGCCCGGGGGCCCCTTGCCCCGGCGTACCGACGTACCCCGGCGTACCGGCGTACCCCGGCGCCCCGGCGTACCCGCGAGGCTGCGGCGCGCCACCCGGCGGCTGTGCTCTCGTCTGCGCCACCGAGGCGCTCACAGCGCTCCCGGAACCCGGCCCACCCGGCCCACCCGGGCCCATGGTCCTCGCGCCCTCGACTTCCTCGGCGCCCCGCGCTCGCGGCGCCGGCGCACGGTCGCCCGCCCCCGTCCCCGCCGCCTCCGACCCCATCGACGTGGCCGTCCGAGCTGTCCTTATATCGCTTGTGTCGCCTTTCGGCGCCCGCCCCTTGCGGCTGTGCCGTCCCACGCCGCGCCTCAGCTCCCCACGCCGGGCAAGCCCTTGGGCGGCCCCTCGGCGACCGAGTCACCCTCGTCGGCGCCGACCGAGCCACCACCACTCACCGAACCACCCTCACCCGAAACATCGACCGACCCCGGCTCCGAACCGCCCGGCTCCGAACCCACCGGCATCGCCTCCACCCCGCTCCTCGCCCTCCCCGCATCCGCGAGCAGTTCACGGAACGCGGCGGCGACCGCCTCCGGGTACTCCATCATCGCCACGTGCCCCGCGTCCGGCAGGGAGACGAGGCGGGAGTCCCGGAAGGAACGGGCGGCGCGCTGGGCCATGCGGTAGCCGACGAGTTGGTCGCGTCGGCCGTAGACGAGGAGGGTCGGGGCGAGGACACGCTCGGCCTGGCGCCAGAGCGAGTGCTGCCCACCCAAAGTGTAGGCGTCCACGAGCCCTCGGGCCGAACGCGTCAAGGCGTCCCACATGTACGGCAGTTGCAGGCGCCGCTCCATCTCCTCCACCGCGTTGCGAAAGCCCTCGTCCGTGACGCGGCCGGGGTCGCCGTAACAGAGCGCCGTGACGCCCCGCACGCGCTGCTCGGCGGTCCAGCCCTTGGTGAAGCGGGTGAAGAGCGCCGACATGCCCGGCAGGGCTAGCATCGCGGTCGGCACGGCGGTCCGCTGCACGCGGAGCTCCGGCAGAGCGGGCGACACCAGGGTCAGGGTGCGGACGAGGTCCGGGCGCAGGGCGGCGACGCGGGTCGCGATCGCGCCGCCGAGGGAGTTGCCGAAGAGGTGCACCGGGCCGCGCCCCGCGGAGTCGAGGTAGCGGATGACGGCGCGGGCGTGTCCCGTGACGGAGTAGTTGCCGTCGTCCGGCGGCGGCGAGTCGCCGAAGCCGGGCAGATCGAGCGCCTCGCTGTCGACGAGCCCGTCGAGCAGCAGCATCAGCGCGGACCAGTTCTGCGAGGAGCCGCCCAGGCCGTGCACGTACAGCGCGGGCGGCAGTCCTTCGCGGGCCGGCGGTCTCGACCGCACCGACAACGTGATCCCCGGCAACCGGACCGACCTCAGCCGCTCACCGGGTGCCACACGCACGGCACTCGTCTTCGGCGACGCGGTGGCGGTCAGCAGGGACGGCAGCTCGGTCGAAGACATGCGGGCAATGTTACGAGACGATCACGCAGTGACTCATGTGTTCGCCGTCACAGACCACACCACAAATCAGCCACCTTTGCCGGGGTACCGGGCGTCGGGTACTCACCGCCGGAACCAGTCGCACCGGACGACCGCGTAGCGCCACGATGACCTGTCTCCTAGGCTCGGAAACGTGCTCTCGGGCAGCGCATCCGGGCTCGCGAAGAGGGCACCCGTACGTGGCCCCCGCCGCCGTCGACGTTCCGGCGGCACCAGGGCAGCACCAGGAAGGGGAACCCACGATGGCCGTTGATCCGACCGATCCCGAGACCTTCGTCGAGGAGGACTCCGTTGAGCTCGACGATGTCGAGGCCCCCGAGGCCGATGCCGCCGAGCAGCACGCGGACGTCGCCCAGCACCGGGACGACCCGTTGACCGACGTCGACACGGGCGCGGCCAATGAGGCCGATCTGGCGGAACAGGCCCGCGTGGTCTCCCTGGACGAGGACGACTATCGGTAACCCGACCCTCACCAGGGACGACGACCGGTGACGAGAAAGGGCTTCCTTCTGCCCACCCTGCCCCTGTTTGGCATGGTTGGCGGCACTTTCCCAGCCGTCCGGTCCGTGAAATTCTGCGCTCGCACCGCGCACACCCGGGTTACCGAAAAGTACGATGGCGGCGCGGCGCACACCGCATGTGGACGATCTTGGGAGGCGGCGTGACAGCCATCGAGCAGACAGAGGCGGCGCGCCCGCGGGGCACACGCCTGCCGCGCCGAGCCCGACGGAACCAGTTGCTGGGCGCCGCCCAGGAAGTCTTCGTGGCCCAGGGCTATCACTCGGCCGCGATGGACGACATCGCCGAGCGCGCCGGAGTCAGCAAGCCGGTGCTCTACCAGCACTTCCCCGGCAAGCTCGACCTCTATCTGGCCCTGCTGGACCAGCACTGCGAGGCCCTGATCCAGGCGGTGCGTGGCGCGCTGGCGTCGACGACCGACAACAAGCAGCGGGTCCGGGCGACGATGGACGCCTACTTCACGTACGTCGAGGACGAGGGCGGCGCCTTCCGGCTGGTCTTCGAGTCCGACCTGACGAACGAGCCCGCCGTGCGCGAGCGCGTCGACAAGGTCACCAACGAATGCGCCGAGGCCATCTGCGACGTCATCGAGGAGGACACCGGCCTCTCCCGCGCGGAGTCGATGCTCCTCGCCTCGGGTCTGGGCGGCCTCTCCCAGGTGGTGGCGCGGTCGTGGCTGCACAGCGACCGCAGCGTCCCGCGCGAGCAGGCGGTCCAGTTGCTGGCCTCGCTCGCCTGGCGCGGTATCGCGGGCTTCCCCCTGCACGGCATCGACCAGCATTGACCCCACCCGCCGGTACGCCGCACCCCGGGTCCGCGGATTTGTTCCCGCCCCCTGTTCGCTCCTGGCGTTCTCAGGCGGAGCGTGCAGGTCCCCTCACCGGGCTAATGTGTGCTGCGTACGGCGCGGAAGCCCGCGCATCTCATTGACCGTCGGAGGGACATAGCCGTGGAGGTCAAGATCGGCGTGCAGCACGCGCCCCGCGAGATCGTTCTGGAGAGCGGTCAGAGTGCCGAGGAGGTCGAGCGTGCGGTTGCCGAGGCGCTGACCGGCAAGTCGGCGCTGCTGAGCCTCACGGACGAGCACGGCCGCAAGGTGCTGATCCCGGCCGACCGTCTCGCCTACATCGACATCGGTGAGCCGACCGTCCGCAAGGTGGGCTTCAGCGCGCTGTAGTCGAGAGGCACAAGAGGCGTACGGAGGGGGCCCGGTGGTGTGAAACCACCGGGCCCCCTCCGTACGCCCACGTCTCAGGGCCACCACGGGGCGCGCCCCCGGAACGCCCACATCTCGCCCACGGACGATGATTGCGTCCCACGCCACGCGGGTAGTACCGGCTACGACCGATTTGCCCAGGCCAGGCCGTGCGGGAGGGAACCCGATCATGTTCTTGGAAGCACTCGGATCCGCACTCCTCGGTTTCGCCCTCGCCTGCGCCGCCGCCTACCGTCTGCCGCACCGTCTGCCGGCCCGCACCCTGGTCCTGCCGACCGGCACCGCCGGCGGTCTCTTCGGCGCCTTCCTGACGCACACGGCGCTCGGCTCCGCCAACTACCTGCTCGTCCTCACCGGCGCCCTGGTGGTCGCAGCGGCCTCCCTCTCCCTGCTCCTGCGCCCGACGGAACGCTTTCGACGCAGCAGCTCGGCGACGGCGTGAGGAGCCACGGATAGGGGCGAAGCCCCATCCAGGGGCGCGGGGACCTGCGCGACCAGCCACGAAGCACCCGCACCCGCCGGACGACAGCTCACCCCACGGCGACTAGGCGCTCACGCGGCCAAGCCCAGCGCGGCCATCCGCTTGGTGTGCGCCTCGGTGATCCGCGAGAACATCCGCCCCACCTCGGCGAGGTCGAACCCGTCGGCCACCCCGCCCACGAGCATCGTGGACAGGGCGTCCCGGTCGGCCACCACCCGCTGCGACTGCGACAGCGCCTCCCCCATCAACCTCCGTGCCCACAGCGCCAGTCGACCGCCCACGCGCGGGTCCTCGTCGATCGCGGCGCGCACCTTCTCCACGGCGAACCCGGCGTGCCCCGTGTCGTCGAGCACGGCGAGCACGAGCGAGCGCGTGTCCGAGTCGAGGTGCGCCGCGACCTCCCGGTAGAAGTCACTGGCGATCGAGTCGCCGACGTAGGCCTTGACGAGCCCCTCCAGCCAGTCCGAGGGCGCGGTCTGCTTGTGGAAGCCGTCGAGCGCGTCGACGAAGGGCTCCATGGCGCGCGTCGGCTCCTCGCCGATCTCGGTGAGCCGGCCGGCGAGCCTCTCGAAGTGGTGGAACTCGGCCGCCGCCATCTTCGCCAGCTCCGCCTTGTCGACGAGGGTGGGCGCCAGCTTCGCGTCCTCCGCGAGCCGCTCGAACGCCGCCAGCTCCCCGTACGCCAGCGCGCCCAGCAGATCCACCACGGCGGCGCGGTACTGCGGGTCGGCGGAGGCACGCTCCCAGTCCTGGGCGGCGATCCCGGTGACCTCCGTGGTGTCGGCGGCGTCGGCGGACTCGCCGCCGGTGGCGTTCTCAGGCTTGTCAGACGTGGTCATGCAGCGCACAATAGCCCGCTCCGCGCAAGGCGGAAGGGCCCGGTCATTCGGTGCGCCATTCAGTGTGACGACGACTACGTGACCAAATCGGCCATCGCATATGCGCGATTCCGGGGTATGGTGGTAATGCGCCTGCTGGTACCACGACGTAGTTCGACGGTGTCTCGACAGGCCGCACGCATGAGGATGCCCGGTCGGTGGCCCGATCGGCTCCGACCCGACAGCCCTCCTTTTCCGTACGGCACTCCGCGTACGGCGTCCGGAGGGAACCCCTCAGCGGTATGAGCGCTAGAGCGTCGGCAGTGGTCCCGTGCCACACGGCCCGCCCGTGCGGTGGCCGACGTCCCCGGCACGGTCCGACACGACCCCCGCGCTCGCCTCACACCGCGTACACAGAAGAGGCAGCACCCTGACTACGACTTTCCGCGATCTCGGCATCTTTCCCGAGACGGCCGAGGCCCTCGAGGCCGTCGGCATCATCAACCCCTTCCCCATCCAGGAGATGACGCTCCCGGTCGCCCTCTCCGGCACCGACGTCATCGGCCAGGCCAAGACCGGTACCGGCAAGACGCTGGGCTTCGGTCTCCCGCTCCTCGAGCGCGTCGTCGTCCCCGCCGACGTCGAGGCCGGCCGCGCCAAGCCCGAGGACCTCGTCGACTCGCCGCAGGCGCTCGTCGTCGTCCCGACGCGCGAGCTGTGCACCCAGGTCACCAACGACCTGCTGACCGCCGGCAAGGTGCGCAACGTCCGCGTCACCGCGATCTACGGCGGCCGCGCGTACGAGCCCCAGGTCGAGGCCCTCAAGAAGGGCGTCGATGTCGTCATCGGCACCCCCGGGCGGCTCCTCGACCTCGCCGGCCAGAAGAAGCTGAATCTCAAGCACGTCAAGTGCCTGGTCCTCGACGAGGCGGACGAGATGCTCGACCTGGGCTTCCTGCCCGACGTCGAGAAGATCATCAACATGCTTCCGGCCCGCCGCCAGACGATGCTGTTCTCGGCCACCATGCCGGGCGCGGTCATCGGCCTCGCCCGCCGGTACATGTCGCAGCCGACCCACATCCGCGCCACGTCTCCGGACGACGAGGGCGCGACGGTCCGCAACACCTCGCAGCACATCTACCGCGCGCACAACATGGACAAGCCCGAGCTCGTCGCGCGCATACTGCAGGCCGAGGGCCGGGGCCTGGTCATGGTCTTCTGCCGTACGAAGCGGACGGCCGCCGACCTCGCCGACCAGCTCAAGCAGCGCGGCTTCGCCTCCGGCGCGGTGCACGGCGACCTCGGCCAGGGCGCCCGCGAGCAGGCCCTGCGTGCCTTCCGCAACGGCAAGGTGGACGTCCTCGTCTGCACCGACGTCGCCGCGCGCGGCATCGACGTCGAGGGTGTCACCCACGTCATCAACTACCAGTCCCCCGAAGACGAGAAGACGTACCTGCACCGCATCGGCCGTACGGGCCGCGCGGGCGCCAAGGGCATCGCGATCACCCTCGTCGACTGGGACGACATCCCGCGCTGGCAGCTCATCAACAAGGCGCTGGACCTCGGGTTCAACGACCCGCCGGAGACGTACTCCACGTCCCCGCACCTCTTCGAGGAACTGAACATCCCCGCTGGCACCAAGGGTGTCCTGCCGCGTTCCGAGCGCACCCGGGCCGGGCTGGACGCGGAGGAGCTGGAGGACCTCGGCGAGCCGGGCGGGCGTGGTCCGCGCGGTCGTGGTGGCCGTTCCTCCGGCCCGGCGTCCGCCGAGCGCGAGCGGGAGCGGGAGCGTCCGGCGCGTACGCCGCGTCGCCGCCGCCGCACGCGTAGTGGCGCCACCGTCGACGGGGCTTCCCCGGAGGCCGCCGCGGTCACGGAGCCGTCGGAGTCCACGCCGACTCCGGGCACCGACACCGACGTGTCCGAGCCTCGTACGCCGCGCCGTCGCCGCCGCACGCGGGCCGGGGTGAACCCCGCCGCCGAGACCGGGACCGAGACCGTCGAGAGTGCGCCGGTCGAGTCGGCGGAGGTCGTGGTCGACACGGTCGCGGGCGTGCCCGCCGAGTCGGTGGAGGAGGCCCCCAAGCCGCGTCGCCGCCGGACCCGTAAGTCGGTGGAGGCCGCTGCCGCCGCCTCTGTGACGGAGGCCGCGCCGGGCGCGGATGCCGCGCTGGACACGGCGGAGGGCACGGCCGCCGCCGAGCCGGCCGCCGAGGTCGAGGCCGAGGCCAAGCCGCGTCGTCGTACGCGCAAGACCGCCGCGCCCGCCGAGGTCGTGAGCGAGGAGGCCGCCGCCGAGGAGGCACCGGCCAAGCCCCGCCGCCGGACCCGCAAGACCGCCGAGCCGGTCGTCGAGGCGACGGACACCGCCGCCGAGGCCGCCGTGGACACCGCCGAGGCGCCCAAGCCGCGCCGCCGGACCCGCAAGGCCGTGGCGGAGGCCGCCGAGACCGTGGTGGAGGCTGTCGCCGAGGAGGCGGTGGTCGAGGCTCCGGCCCCGCGTCGTCGGACCCGTAAGGCCGCGGCGGCCGTCGTGACGCCTGCCGCCGAGGCCGCTGTCGACACGGCTGAGCGGGCTACCGGCGCCGAGCCGGCCGCCGAGGTCGAGGCCGAGGCCAAGCCGCGTCGTCGTACGCGCAAGGCCGCCGCGCCCGCCGAGGTCGTGAGCGAGGAGGCCGCCGCCGAGGAGGCACCGGCCAAGCCCCGCCGCCGGACCCGTAAGGCCGTGGCTACGGCTGAGGGGGCGGTTCCCGCGCAGCCGACGGAGGAGCAGGCCACGAAGCCGCGTCGTACGCGGAAGGCCGCGGCCTCTGTTGCCGTAGAGGAGGCGGGGGCTGAGGCTCCGGCTCCTCGGCGGCGTACGCGGAAGGCTGCTGTGGCTGTGGTGGAGGGCTCGGAGGGCTGAGGCCGTTCGTGCCGACTGGTGAAGGTCCGGTCCCCTTGGTGGGGCCGGGCCTTCGGCCTTTTCTCGCCCCCGCCGCCCCTACCCGTCCCTCCCCCACTCTCGGCTTCGCTCGAGCGGGAGGTGCCCCCACCAAGGGGCTGCGCCCCTTTGACCCCCAGCGTCCGTCCGGTGGGGGCTGGTCGCGCAGTTCCCCGCGCCCCTCAAAAAGCAGGTGCTGCGCCCCGTGCTTTTTGCCTTTAGGGGCGCGGGGAACTGCGCGAGAAGCCCCACCCACCCGCACCCGACCACGCACCCGTCCCGACCCCGCACAGGCTTCGGCGGCCGGTTACTCTCGCCCCATGAGCCGTCCCCCCTCATTCACCCCGCCTCCCGG
>NZ_JAQYWT010000273.1:0-378 GCF_036322545.1 Streptomyces sp. SP18BB07 | reverse complement strand
CCGGATGCACGCGGAGAACCGGTCGCTCCTGGACGAGGAGGAGGCGGGCAACCAAGCGGTCGCGATGCTGGACGCCGCCCTGCCGCTGCTGGCCGGGGTGCTGAACCCGGTGGACCACAAGGAGGGGTGCCGCCCGCACGTCTGCCCGCCTGAGAGAGACCGGCGGCCGTACTGCCCGGACTGCCCCCGCTGCGTGTGCTGGCGGTCGGAGTGCGGCGCGGAGAAGGCGCTCCGGTGGCGCGCGGAGGAGGTGTGGGCGCGGCTGGGCGCCTAGGCCGGCCTCGGGCCCGAGGAGACCGACGCCGACGTCCCGACCGCCTGAGCGCTGCGCCCGGTCTCCGAGTGCGCGAGACCGGGCGCGCCGCCGTCCCCAGGGTG
>NZ_JAQYWT010000272.1:0-455 GCF_036322545.1 Streptomyces sp. SP18BB07 | reverse complement strand
TGGCCCGGGCGAGGGCCCGCCGGACATCGACGGCTTCGGTGATGGAGACGAGCGCCGCCAGCCAGTCCCCTGTCCCGCTCTGAGTGATGGAGTGGGTGTTCCGGGACATGGCGAGGTCGGGGAGGTGGGCGGCGGGGTTGGCCTGGGCGAGGGTACGGCGGATTTCGACGGCTTCGGTGATGGAGGCGAGCGCTGCCTGCCAGTCCCCAGTCCCGCTCTGCTGGTTGGAGAGGTTGTTCAGGGAGCCGGCGAGGTCGGAGAGGTGGGCGGCCGGGTTGGCCCGGGTGAGGGCGCGGTAGTGGTCGACGGCTTCGGTGATGGAGACGAGCGCCGCCTGCCGGTCTCCGGTCACGCTCTGCTGGTTGGAGAGGTTGTTAGATCCGAAGACCACTCGTCTGAGCTCCTCTCACTCTAAGTCCTCGGGTAGGGAGGGGACGAGTTCGACGGCTTCGGTG
>NZ_JAQYWT010000271.1:0-217268 GCF_036322545.1 Streptomyces sp. SP18BB07 | reverse complement strand
GGCCGGGACGGTCGTTCTCGTCGGTGTCCCCACTCCGGAGATGAAGCTCGAACTGCCCCTCCTCGACGTCTTCGGCCGCGGCGGCGCCCTGAAGTCCTCCTGGTACGGCGACTGCCTGCCCGACCGCGACTTCCCCATGCTGATCAACCTCTACCTCCAGGGCCGTCTGGACCTGGAGGCGTTCGTCACCGAGACCATCGGACTCGACGACGTGGAGAAGGCCTTCGAGCGGATGCACGGCGGCGACGTCCTGCGATCGGTGGTGACCCTCTGATGGCCGCCCACATCGAACACCTCGTCACCTCCGGCCAGTTCAGTCTCGACGGCGGCACCTGGGACGTCGACAACAACGTCTGGCTCGTCGGCGACGACCACGAGGTCGTCGTCGTCGACGCCGCCCACGACGCCGACGCCATCGCCGAGGCCGTGGGCGAGCGCAGGCTCGTGGCCATCGTCTGCACCCACGCCCACAACGACCACATCGACGCGGCCCCCGCCCTCGCCGAGCGCACCGGCGCGCCGATCTGGCTCCACCCGGACGATCTGCCGCTGTGGAAGCAGACCCACCCCGACCGGCTGCCCGACCACTGGCTGGCCGACGGCCAGGTCATCGAGGCCGCCGGCGCCGACCTGACCGTCCTGCACACCCCCGGCCACGCCCCGGGCGCCGTCTGCCTCTACGACCCCGGGCTCGGCACGGTCTTCACCGGCGACACCCTCTTCTCCGGCGGCCCCGGCGCCACCGGCCGTTCCTACTCCCACTTCCCGACGATCATCGACTCCATCCGCGACCGCCTGCTCGCCCTCCCGCCCGACACCGTCGTCCGCACCGGCCACGGCGACACGACGACGATCGGCGCGGAGGCCCCGCACCTCCAGGAGTGGATCGCGCGCGGTCACTGACGACCTCTCGGGGCCCGGCTGCCGAGAAGGCATGGCAGCCGGGCCCCGCCATGACCGCCTCGAGGGTGGGCGACCCCCGCTCCCGGACATCGCCCAGAAAACCCGACAGAAGATGTCCGGCTTCGACGACACCCTCGTGTCGAGGACGCCGGCACCCCCGGTGTCGGCCAAGGTGGCACTCGTACGCAACGGAGGTCGGACATGTCGAAGCCGCTGGACGGCAAGGTCGCACTGGTCGCGGGAGCGACGCGCGGAGCGGGCCGGGGGATCGCCGTCGAACTGGGGGCGGCCGGAGCGACGGTCTATGTGACAGGGCGCTCCACGCGCGAGCGGCGCTCCGAGTACGACCGCCCGGAGACCCTGGAGGACACCGCCGACCTGGTCACCGAGGCGGGCGGCCACGGCATCGCCGTACCCACCGACCATCTCGAACCGGCACAGGTCCGGACCCTCGTCGACCGGATCGCCGAGGAACAGGGCCGACTGGACGTCCTCGTCAACGACGTCTGGGGCGGCGAGAAGCTCTTCGCATGGGACAGCCCGGTCTGGGAGCACGATCTCGACAACGGGCTGCGACTGCTGCGCCTCGCCGTCGAGACCCATGCCATCACCAACCACCTCGCCCTGCCGCTGCTCCTGCGCAAGCCGGGCGGCCTGGTCGTGGAGATGACGGACGGCACGGCCGAGTACAACGGCGCCAACTACCGCGTCTCCTTCTTCTACGACCTCGCCAAGTCCTCCGTCCTGCGCATGGCGTTCGCGCTCGGGCACGAGCTGGGCCCGCGCGGCGCCACCGCCGTGGCCCTCACTCCCGGTTGGCTCCGTTCGGAGATGATGCTCGACCACTTCGGGGTCACCGAGGAGAACTGGCGGGACGCCCTCGAACGCTTCCCCCACTTCGCCATCTCCGAGACTCCCCGCTTCGTCGGGCGGGCCGTCGCCGCGCTCGCCGCCGACCCGGAGGTCGCCCGCTTCAACGGGCAGTCCCACTCCAGCGGTTCCCTCGCCCGGACCTACGGCTTCACCGACCTCGACGGCAGCCGCCCGGACGCCTGGCGCTACATCGTCGAGGTCCAGGACGCGGGCAAGCCGGCGGACACGACCGGCTACCGCTGACCGCCCTCACCGGGGCCCGGGCGGCCGCCGTCACCGGGCGGGGGCGGCGGGGCCTGCAGCTGCCAGCGTGCCGAGTGGCCGGGCGGGAGCGCCAGATCCTCCCGCACGGCCACGTAATAGGCATCCCTCCCGCCGCGCTGCCGCTCCAACAACTCCTGCCAGGCCCGGGGATCACGGGTCCCGGCGCGCAGGAACTCCTCCATCCTCATCACCGTGACGACCCAGGCGCGGGCCTTGTCCACCACCTCGGGGCTGCCGAGGAGCAGCAGGGCCTCCCCGGAGGGATCCCGGGCGACCGTCGCCTCCGCCATGAGGGGCGCGGCCTCCTCCGGCGAGAGCGGGTGGGGGTGCGGGTCGTTGCCGAGATGGGAGGCGACCCGGTAGGTCAGGGTGATGGACTGCTTCAGGGCCCGCGCCCAGTCGGCGTACACCGTGAGCCGTCGCTCCTCCCAACGGGTCGCCCGCTCCTGCCGGAACCGCACCTGCTCGCCCCGCATCACCACCAGGTACGAGCCGAGCGCGCCGATCACCACGCCCAGCAGGGCCGGGAGTTGCTGGATAAACGTTGACATGATCAGACTGTAACCGGGACGAAGATCGCGTCGCATCCGTCCCGGCGACCGGTGGCGCGGAGTACGTTCTGCCGTATGCATGCGACGGGACGCTTCGAGGGGCACGGGGTTCTCATCACGGGCGCGGCGCGCGGGATCGGAGCGGCGACGGCCCGGCGGCTGGCCGAGGAGGGGGCGAGGGTACTCGTCACCGACGTGAACGCGGCGGCGGCCGAGCGGACCGTGACGGAGTTTCGGGAGCGCGGGCTGGCCGCCGAGGCGTTCCGGTGCGATGTCGGGGACCGGGAGTCCGTCGAGGCGGCCGTCGCGCACGCGGTGACGGCCCTCGGTTCGCTCGACGTCCTGGTCAACAACGCCTTCGGCTGCACCCCGGACGCGCCGCTCTTCGAGGACACCCCGGACGAGACCTGGGCCCGCGACCTCGACCTCACCCTGACCGGCGCGTTCCGGTGCTCCCGCGCCGCACTGCCGCACCTGGTGGCCTCGGGGCGCGGCGCCATCGTCAACATCGGCTCCGTCAACGGCCTCCAGGGCTTCGGCAACCACGCCTACAGCGCTGCGAAGGCCGGCCTCGGCTCCCTCACCCGTACCCTCGCCGGCGATGCCGCGCCCCGTGGCGTCCGCGTCAACCTGGTGGCCCCCGGCACCGTCCGCACCCCCGGTTGGGCGGGCCGCGAGGCGCACCTGGACGACCTCGGCGAGATCTACCCCCTGGGCCGCGTCGGCGAGCCGGCCGACATCGCGGCGGCCGTGGCCTTCCTCGCCTCCCGCGACGCGGCCTGGATCACCGGCACCACCCTGCGCGTGGACGGCGGCCTGCTCGCCGTCAACACCGCGTTCGCCCGTGCGGCGCGGGCGTGGCGGGACGAGGAGCGGGGTCAGGACACCTAGGAGGCGTTCACCGTCCTCGTCGCCGCGAGGATCGCGTCGAGGACCCGTTCGGTGTCCGTCGTCGTCGTGCGCCAGTTGCTGAACGCGGCCCGTAGCGCGTGTGTGCCGGCGAGGACGGTCGGGGTCACGAAGGTCTCGCCGGAGGCGGCGATCGCGTGGGCCAGGGCCTGGACCCGTTCCCGGGTGGGCCGTTCGGCGAGGGTGAAGCAGACGACGTTCAGCCGGACCGGTGCGACGAGGCTCAACCCCGGTGCCTGTGCGAGGCGTTCGCCGAGGGCGCGGGCCAGCGCGACGTTGCGTTCGACGATCTCGCGGTGCCCCGCCCGGCCGTACGCCATGAGGGAGAACCAGGCCGGCAGGGCGCGCAGCCGACGGGAGTTCTCCGGTGTGAGGTGCAGGAAGTCGGGGTCGCCGGTGGGCAGGCCGAGGTACGGGGAGTCGTTGCGGAAGACGCGTATTTGGAGGTCCCGGCGGCGGGTGAACTGGACGGCGGCGTCGTAGGGCACGTTCAGCCACTTGTGGAGGTCCACGCAGATCGAGTCGGCGGTGTCGAGACCGTCGACGAGATGTGCGTACGACGGCGACAGCGCGGCGAAGCCACCGAACGCGGCGTCCACGTGGAGCCAGAAGTCGTGGCGTTCCCTGAGCGCGGCGATGGCGCGCAGATCGTCGAAGTCGACCGAGTTGACGGTCCCGGCGTTGGCCACGACGATCGCCGGCCGCCCGTCCAGTGCCGCCAGGGCGGCGTCGAGGGCCGCCACGTCCACGGCCTCACGGCCCCCGGGCAGCAGGGGGACGGTGCGCAGCCGGTCGCGGCCGACACCGAGCACGGAGAGCGCCTTGGTGATGCTGGAGTGCGGGCTGCCGGACAGCACGTCGACCGGGCCGAGGGCGGCGACACCCTCCCGGGACACGTCCACGCCCAGTCGTTCGCCGAGCCACTCGCGGGCGACGGCGAGCCCCACGGTGTTGGAGACGGTCGCACCCGTCACGAAGGCGCCGCCGTACTCCGCGTCCAGCCCGAACAACTCCCGCAGCCACTGCAGGGTCTGCCGTTCCAGGGCGCTCGCGGACGAGTCCTGGCCACCGGAGACGTTCTGGTCGTAGGCACTCGTCAGCCAGTCTCCGGTGACGGCCGCCGGGGTGGCCCCACCGGTGACGAAGCCGAGGTACCGGGGCCCGGCCGATCCGGAGAATCCGTCGGCCCAGCGCTCGGCGAACTCCGTCAGGGCCCCTTGCGCGCCGACGCCCCGGGCGGGGAGCGGTACGGGCCCGTGCCGCCCGCCCGGCCGGGCGACGGGACGGTCCGCGAGGCCCGCCATCTCCTCGGCGGCGAAGTCACGGGCGGCCTGCAGCAGTTCGGGGAGCCGGGAGAGGTCGCCGGCGAGTACGGAGTCCATGATCGGCAGCGTAGGGCGGGGAGCGGGCCGCGGTCCCGGTCCACTCGTGGAGAACTGGCCCTGTTCACGAGTGGACGCGCGAGGGGCACCGGGACGGCACGGATCTCCTTCGCAATGTGCGTAATTCTGCGCAGCCTTCGGCGAATGGTGCTCCTATTCCGACCGTGTCGGCAAGCGCTTCCAGGAATTACCGGAAGTTACCTCGGCGTTACCCTGCGATAGAAAGCGTCAAGGTATCTGAAAGGTCGTCATACGTGCACGATCCGGACACCCGTCGAAAAAGTTCGTTGAGGCTTGAACGGCGCCGACGGTCTTCACGTATTCGACACCGTGAGCAGGAATCCCGTTACCGTCACCGTCGCGTACCAGGTGGTGCCGGGGCGCGAGGCCGACTTCCACTCCTGGGGGTGGGCCGCGCTGCGTACGAGTGCGCAGCAGCCGGGTTTTCTGGGGGGTGGCGTACTCGTCGACGGAGAGGGTGAGTGGCATGTGGTCTACCGCTTCGACAGCGAGGAATCAGCCCGGACCTGGGAGAATTCCGTGGTCTGGGCACAGTGGTCGGCCCGCGCCGACGGACTGGCGCAGGAGACCGGCCGTCGGAGCATCGTGGGCTCCAAGGCCTGGTTCGACTCCCAGAGCGCCCGGGCCCCGACACCGGCCGGCCCTCCGGGGCCACCCCCGAAATGGAAACTCTGGTTGGTGAATTCCGGTGCGGTATTCCCGCCCGTCTTCTTATTCAACCAGGCAATACTTCCCTATCTCAACGACCTGAATCCGCTTTTCCGTACACTTCTGCTGTGTCTGACCGTGGCAGCCATCGTCACCTGGATTCTCATGCCGAGACTCCAGAGATTCCTGAAGAAATGGCTGTACCCGCCGTTGCAGGCGTTGCGCGGCCGGCACAAACGACGGACCGCCTAGGTCCGAGAACGAAGAGGGGGGTGGGCGGGTGAAGACCCTGCTCATCGACAATTACGACTCGTACACGTACAACCTGTTCCAGCTGATCGCCGAGGTCAATGGCGAGGAGCCGGTGGTGGTGCTCAACGACGCCTCCACCGACGACATTCCGGAGCTGGGGGAGTTCGACAACGTGGTGGTGTCGCCGGGACCCGGCCACCCCGCGGAACCGCGTGACTTCGGTATCGCCGCCCGGGTGATCGCCGACGCCGAGATCCCCGTCCTGGGCGTCTGCCTGGGCCACCAGGGCATCGCGGCGGGGGAGCACGCCGACGTCGAGCCCGCCCCGTGGCCCCGCCACGGGCACCTGTCCACGGTCCGGCACGACGGCCGCGACCTGTTCCACGGCCTCCCGCAGAACTTCACGGTCGTCCGCTACCACTCGCTGTCCGTACGCGAGCCGCTGCCGCCGACCCTGGAGGCGACCGCCTGGTCCGAGGACGGCGTCCTCATGGGCCTGCGCCACCGCGAACGGCCACTGTGGGGCGTCCAGTTCCACCCCGAGTCGATCCTCACCGACCACGGCCACCGGCTGCTGGTGAACTTCCGCAACCTCACGGCGGAACGCACGGGCAGCCCCCGTACCAAGAACACGGCGGTCGCCCCCGTCACCGGGCCGCGCCCCACCGCACCGGCCCCTCTCGCGGGCACGATCCCCCGCCCCCGCCGGGCCCCCGGCCCCACCTACCGGCTGCACACCCGCCGCATCGCCGGCGCCGTCGACGCCGAGGCCGCCTTCACCCGCATGTACGCCGACGCGCCGCACGCCTTCTGGCTGGACAGCTCCCGCGTCGAGCCGGGCCTGTCGCGGTTCTCCTTCTTCGGTGACGGCAGCGGCCCCCTCGCCGAGCTCGTCCGCTACGACGTCGACAGCGGCAGTTGCGAGATCGAACGGACGGGCCGGCCCATGCGCAGGGTCCAGGCGAGTGTCTTCGACTACCTCAAGCGGCAACTGGCGAGCCGCAAGGTCGACGCGACGGGCCTGCCCTTCGACTTCACCGGCGGCTACGTCGGCTACTTCGGCTACGAACTCAAGGCCGACACCGGCTCCGAGAACCGGCACAAGGCCGACACCCCGGACGCGGCCTGGCTGTTCGCCGACCGGCTGATCGCCGTCGACCACCAGGAGGGCCACACCTACGCGGTCTGCCTCTCCGAGGACACCCCGGCGGCCTCCCGCGAGGCAGGCGACTGGCTCGACACCGTACTGGCCCAGCTGACCTTCGTCGGCTCGGACGCCACGGTCCCCCTGAAGGCGGCCACCGCGCCCTACCCGCGCGCCGCCGAACCCTGGCTGGTCCGCGACCGCGCCACCTACCTCGCCGACATCGAGGCCTGCAAGGCGGAGCTGAACGCGGGCACCAGCTACGAGGTCTGTCTGACCAACGCGGCCCGGTTACCCGCTCCCTACGACCCGTACGACTTCTACCGGGTGCTGCGCCGCACCAACCCCGCCCCGTACGCCTCCTTCCTCAGGTTCGGCGACCTCGACATCGCGGGCTCGTCCCCCGAGCGGTTCCTGCGGATCACCCGCGACGGCATCGCCGAGGCCAAGCCCATCAAGGGCACCGCACCCCGGGGCGCCGGTCCCGAGGAGGACGACCGGCTCCGCGACGAACTCGCCGCCGACGCCAAGACCCGCGCCGAGAACCTGATGATCGTCGACCTGCTCCGCAACGACCTCGGCCGGGTCTCCCGGACCGGCTCCGTGAAGGTCACCCGCCTGATGGCCACCGAGACGTACGCCACCGTGCACCAGCTGGTCTCCACCGTCGAGGGCAGACTGCGCGAGGGCACCGACGCGGTCGACTGCGTCCGGGCCTGCTTCCCCGGCGGCTCGATGACCGGGGCGCCCAAACTGCGCACCATGGAGATCATCGACTCGCTGGAGACCGAGGCGAGAGGCGTGTACTCGGGAGCCCTCGGCTACCTCGGGTGCAGCGGCGGCGCGGACCTCAACATCGTCATCCGTACCGCCGTGTTCCAGGGCGGCCGTATGCATCTGGGCGCGGGCGGCGCGATCGTCCTCGACTCCGATCCGGCCGCCGAGTACGACGAGATGCTGCTGAAGACGGCGGCACTGATGCGGGCCCACCGGGAGCACGCCTCCGCCCCGGCCGTCACCGAGGAGCCGACGCGATGACGATCACGACGACGTTCACCACGACGGCCCGGCCCACCCGGCTGCCCGCCGACGCGGACGCCCCCGGCAACCTGGCGGCCCATCTCGCCGCCCTCGTCGAGCGACGCGGCTGGGCCGGCCGCCCGGCCTTCCACCAGGGCCACCGGGCCTGGTCCCACGGTGAGATCCACGACCTCGCGGCCCGCACCGCCACCGTCCTCACCGACCACGGCGTCCGCCCCGGCGACCGCGTCCTGCTCGCCCTCCCGGACTCCGTCACCTGGGTCACCACCTTCCTCGCCCTGGCCCGCCTCGGCGCGGTCGCGGTCCTGGTCAACCCCGAACTCACCCCGCCCGAACTCCAGTTCATGGCCGAGGACACGAAGGCGGTCCTGTGGGTGACGGGCCCGGGGCTGGACACGTTCGTCCCGGCCGGCATACCCGCGCCCCGTCTGGGGCGCGGGCCTGTGACATCTGCGACTCCGCCGCGTGGGCGCGACCAGCCACGGCCGAGCCGCACTGTGAAGACGGCCAAGCAAGCCAGGCGCCTGGGCTCGGACCAACTGACGGCCCTGAGCGCCACGGCGGCTCCCACCACCCGCGCCCACCCGGTCGACGCCCACACCCCCCTCTACATCCAGTACACCTCCGGAACCACCGGCCACCCCAAGGGCGTCGTCCACGTCCACGGCGACCCCAAGACGTACCACGACCTCATCGGCCGCCGACTGCTGCGCATCACCCCGGACGACGTCACCCTCTCCGTCTCCCGGCTGTACTTCGCCTACGGCTTCGGCAACGCCCTCGTCTTCCCGCTCTTCTCCGGCTCCTCCGCAGTCCTCGCCGACCGCCGTCCCACCCCCGCGGCGGTCGACGAACTCGTCGCCCGGCACCGCGTGACCCTCCTGTACTCGGTGCCCTCCGCGTACGCCGCCCTCGTCACCGACCGGGCGGACGGCCACCGGGACTGCTTCGCCTCGGTGCGTGCGGCGGTGTCGGCCGGCGAGGGCATGCCCGCCGGACTCGGCAAGCAGGTCACCGAACTGCTCGGAGCCCCCGTCCTCGAACAGATCGGCTCCACCGAGGCCGGACACGCCTTCTGCGCCAACAGCTTCGACCACAACCACCCCGGTACGGTCGGCCGCCCCGTCCCCGGCTTCGAGGTGGAACTCCGCGACCGCGCCGGCAAACCGGTGCCGGACGGCGAGGCGGGCGAACTCTGGGTGCGCGGACCGACGGTGACGCCCGGCTACCTCAACCGGCCCGAGGAGACCGAACGCACCCTCGTCGGCGGCTGGCTGGCCACCCGGGACCGGGCCGTCCGCGAACCCGACGGCACCTACCGCCACCTCGGCCGCGCCGACGACATGGAGATGGTCGGCGGCATCACCGTCTCTCCGCTGGAGGTGGAGGCGCTGCTGCGCACCCACCCCGGCGTACGGGACGTCGCCGTCGCCGCCGTCACCGACGAACGCGGCGCCAGCAGACTACGGGCCTTCGTCGTCCCCGTCCCGCCCATCGGGGTGGGCCTGGAGGCCGAACTGATCTGCATGGCCCGCGACCGGCTCGCCGCCTTCAAGGTCCCCCGCAGCGTCAGCTTCGTGCCCACGCTGCCCCGCACCGCGACCGGCAAGCTCCGCCGCCACCTCGTCCGCCAAGGAGCGTGGTGAGCCATGGCCGACACCCTCATCCCCGCAGAAAGGCCCGCTGCCATGCGAGAGCGGCTCCACACCGACCGGCAACCCGCCCTAGCCGGCCGCGGCTTCTACCTGGGCTCCATGTTCCGGGAGGCCGCCGAACGCCACGGCCCCGTCTTCGTCACGCTGGACCGGCCCCTCGACGTCAACCCCGACCTCGGGACCGACCTCTCCTACACCGCCCTCGCCGACCTCGTCGACGAACTCTCCGGGCGCCTGTGGGAAGCGGGCGTGCGCCCCTCCGAGGAGGTGGTCGTCCACAAGACCGACAACGTCGACATCGTGCTGCTGACCTGCGCGGTCTCCCGGATCGGCGCCGTCCCCGTGCTGCTCTCGCCCGGCCTCGCGGGCCCGGTGGTCGGACAGCTCCTCGAACGCCTGCACAAGCCCTGGCTGATCACCGACCGGGCCAAGCTCGAAGGTTCCCTGAAGGACGTCGACCTCCCCGGCCTCGTCCGCCGCACACTCGGCGTCGACGACGCCCCGGGCGCCGAACCGCTGGAGAAGTACGCGGGCGCCCCGACCCCGGCCGCGGTCCGTCTGCACCCCCGCGACGCCTCCCTGATCACCCACAGTTCGGGCACCACCGGCCTGCCCAAGCTGGCCGTGCACTGCCCGAACACCATGTGGAACCGGCTCGTCCCGCAGAAGGCGATGGGCTGGCCCACCCGGGGCGAGACCGCCGCGCTGCACATGTCGTTCGTGCACTCGCGCTTCTACCATCTCCTCGGCGTCCTGCTGCACTTCGGCAGCCCCCTGGTTCTGATCATCGACCCGGAACCGTCGAACGTCGGCCCGCTGCTGGCCCGCCACCGCCCCGGCATCGTCGAGACCCACCCCAACACCTTTGTCCTGTGGGAGGAGTTGGCCGACGCGCCCGGTGCCCCGCTGTCCCGCGTCCGCTCCTACGGCTCCACCTTCGACGCCATCCACCCCCGGACCGTGCAGCGGCTCCTCGACGCCTCGCGGCGGCGCTCGCCCTGGCTCATCCAGCTGTACGGGCAGAGCGAGACGGGCCCGGTCGCCTTCCAGTGGTTCACCCGCAGGAGCGCCGCCCGCGCCGACGGCCGCCGGGTCGGCATCGGCATCCCCGGCTTCACCCGCGTCCGCGTCGCCGACGACACCGGACGGCGGGTCGCCCCCGGCACCGCCGGCCGCATCGAGGCCCGCACCCGCGGCCGCATCCTCACCTACCTCGGCGCCCGGGAGCGCTATCTGCGCCAACTCGACAGCGGCTGGTGGCAGATGGGCGACATGGGCTACCAGAGCCGCTGGGGCGCCCTCTACCTCATCGACCGCGAGATCGACCAGATCGACTCCGTGCACAGCAACCTGGAGGTCGAGGACACGCTGATGTCCCGCCTGGAGGAGCTGCGCGAGGTCGTCATCGTCCCCGGCGCCGACCGCGAACCCGTCCCCGTGGTCTGCGTACGCGGCGAACGGCCCCTGGATCTGCGGCGCTGGCACGAGGCCACGGCCGATCTGCCCGCCATGGCGGAGCCGAGGCAGTGGCGGTTCGACGAACTGCCGATGACCTCCACCTGGAAGGTCAAGCGCGTCGAGGTCACCCGCATGCTCGCCGAGAGCGCCCGCGCATGACGCCCCCCGTCACCGCCCCCGTCCTCGTCGTGGGCGCGGGGCCCGTGGGCCTCTCCGCCGCCCTCGCGCTGCGCGCCCACGACCTCCCCGTCACCCTCCTCGAAGCCGACCCCGAGGGTCGTGAACGCCCCGGCAGCCGCGCCCTGTTCGTGCACCGCGAGACCCTGCAGCTGCTGGAGGAGATCCATCCGGGGCTCGCGGTCGAGATCGCCGCGTACGGTCAGACCTGGCACACCAAACGCACCCTCTACCGGGGCCGCGAGGTCTACGCCCGCACCTTCCCGCCGCCCAACGGCACCCCGCCCTTCACCAGCCTCCGCCAGGTCGACACCGAGCGCTTCCTGCTCGCCGCCTGCCGGGACGCCGGGGTGGAGTTCGTGTGGGACGCCCGGATCACCGCCGTACGGACCGACCCGGACGGGGTGACCCTCACCGGTGAGGACGGCCGGACCTGGACGGGCCCCCACGCGATCGCCGCCGACGGCGCCCGCTCGGCGGTACGCCGCGCGCTGGGCATCCCGCTGGAGGGCACCCACGGGGAGGGCTTCCACGTCGTCGTGGACGTCGCCGACCTGCCCGGCGCCGAACTGCCCCTGGAACGGGTCTTCCACTACGAACACCCGGCACTCGGCGGCCGCAGCGTCATGCGGGTGCCGTTCACCGGCGGCTTCCAACTCGACCTCCAGTGCCGCGACGACGACGCGACGCAGGACTACGGCACTCGGGAGGCCGTACGCCGCTGGCTGCCCGAGGTCGTCGGCGACGGCTACGACGAGCGGATCCTGTGGGTGTCCACCTACCGCTTCCTGCGCAAGGTCGCCGCCGACTTCACCGACCCGCACCGCCGGGTGCTGCTGGCCGGCGAGGCCGCGCACCTCTTCCCGCCGTTCGGGGCGCGCGGCATGAACAGCGGCATCGCGGACGCGGTCGCCGCGGCCCGCGCGATCGCGGAGGGCACCCCCGACGCGGTCGGCTCCTTCGCCGACGTCCGGCGCGCGGCGGGCCTGTTCAACAGCGCCGCCGCCGGCACCGCCCTGGACCATCTGCGGCCCCGGCGCCGTATCGTCCGGGTCAAGCAGCGCGCGGCGGCCGCCCTCGCCCCGATGGTGCCCCGCTGCGGCGCCTGGCTGGAGCACGCCCCCTACGGCCCCCGGCACGGCGCCCCGGCCGTCGCGGGCCGCAAGTACTGAGCCGACGGCGGGACCCGTACCGGCCGCGGACATGGAACCGAAAGACCGACAGGAGCACCGAGTGACACAACCCGCCGTCGCGGAAGGTCTGTTGACCTGGTCACCCGAACACGGCCTCGTCCCCGGCCGGACCGAGGGCGGACGCCTCCTCGTAGCGGACTCGTGGCTGCTGCGCGAGGGACGGGTGCGCGGCTTCGACCGGCACCGTGAACGGTTCGCGCGATCCTGCGGCGAGTGCGGCGCGCCGCCCCTGGCGCGGGTCGTCGACTTCTGGCAGGACATGACCCGAGCCCTGCCGCGCACCGGGGAGTGGTTCCCCCGCGTGGAACTCGTCGCCGGATCATTGGAGTTGAGGCTGCTGCTCCGGCACGCCCCGCCCCTCACCGCCGAGATCCGGGTGTGGGCGGCGGGACAGCCCGACCCGCGCACCGTGCCCCGCCGCAAGGGGCCGGACCTGGACGCGCTGGCCCGGGTGCGCAGAAGGGCGGCCGGGGCGGACGCCGACGAGGCCGTGCTGATCGCACCGTCCGGCCTGGTGCTGGAGGGCGCGAGCAACAGCCTGCTGTGGTGGGAGGACGACACCCTCTGTCTGCCGCCGCCCCGGCTGCCGCTGCTCGCCGGCGTCACCGTGGCCCTCGTCCTGGAGCACGCCGCCCGCACCGGGGTCCGGGTCGCCCACCGCGAACGCTCCCTGGGGGAGTTGGACGGCCGCGAGGTGTGGCTCGTCAACGCCCTGCACGGCATCCGCCCGGTGGCCGCCTGGACGGGCCGGCCGATGACCCCCGGCCGGGCCGTCCGCGCACCGGAATGGCGGCGATGGCTGGACGGGCTGATGCAGCCGCTGCCGGACCACTGAATTCACAGCGATATACGGGCGCGGAGAAGCGCCGGGCCGAAGGGAATTCGGCCCGGCGCTGAAAGTCGTTCGCCGAATTGTTGCCAAGAATCCCCGGGAATATTTTCCCGGGGATTGCGGGGCTACTTCTGGGCGGGCTGGTAGGCCCCGGGAACCATGCGCGTGGCGATGGCGATCCGGTTGTAGGCGTTGATCACGGTCGCCGCCCAGATCAGCGCCGCGACCTGCTGCTCGTCGAACACCTCGGCCGCCTCGGCGTACACGTCGTCCGGCACCTGACCGTCGTGGACCAGCGTCACGGCCTCGGTCAACGCCAGGGCGGCGCGCTCGCGGTCGGTGAAGAACGGGGTCTCGCGCCAGGCGCTGAGCGCGTAGATCCGCTGCTCGGTCTCGCCCTGCGCGCGGGCGTCCTTGGTGTGCATGTCCAGGCAGAAGGCGCAGCCGTTGATCTGCGAGGCGCGAATTCTGATCAGCTCGAGGATCTCGGGCTCGACCTTCGCGTCCCGGGCCGCGGAAACGGCGGCACCGTGCAGGGAGCCCATCGCTCCGGAGACATCGGGTGTGATTTTCTTCAACGCCACGCGAGTTATGGATTCGCTGTTGCTCATGGGGGTAACTGTATCTGCGAATTCCCGGCTGTGTAACTGTTTCGTCTCGACGTGGGATCTCCCACAACCGCCGCCGCCGGTCGCCTGTCTAGGCAGGCAGGACCTACAAAACACTCGAAAGGGAAAGGCCCGTCATGGGGGACATAGGCAGAAGAGGCGCCGTCGCGCTCACGATCACCGCACTGCTGACACCGCTCACGCTCGCGCTCGGCACCGCGCCCGCGCAGGCGGCGAGTTGTACGACGTCGACGGGGCCGTACCAGAAGCAGGTCGAGAAGTTCCTCGGCCGGACGGTCGACGGCAAGCAGTCCGCCGGCGACTGCAAGGCGATCAAGGCCTTCCAGACCAAGCACGGCATCACCCCGAACGCCGGCTACGCGGGAGCCGTCACGTGGGGCGTGATGGACCTCATGAACAAGCAGAAGGCCGTGGGCAAGAACCCCAACAAGGCCGGCAAGTGCCCCACGAACAAGGGCCGCATCGCCTGTGTCGACCTCACGCTCCAGCTCAGCTGGATCCAGGACGGCAAGAAGCTCGTCTACGGCCCCGTCCCGGTCCGCACCGGCCGCGACGGCTACGAGACCCGCACCGGCCTGAAGAAGATCTACTGGCGCAACATCGACCACGTCTCGTCGATCTACCACGTGCCCATGCCCTACGCCCAGTTCTTCGACGGCGGCCAGGCCTTCCACTCGGTCGGCGTCAGCATGTGGAACCCGCCGGGCTCCCACGGCTGCACCAACATGACCAAGACCGACGCCAAGAAGTACTGGTCGCTGCTGAAGAAGGGCGACGACGTCTTCGTGTACGGCCGCAAGCCGGGCACCTGACGGGCAGCCAGGAGCCCGGCCCGACGACCGTGCCGAAACGTCACGCCGGGGGCGTCACGCCTCGGGGGCGTCCCCGAAGTCCGGGATCTCCAGCCGTACCCCACCCTGCCGCGCGGACTCGTGCGCGACGATCCCCGGCAGGGTGTAGCGGGCCGCCACCCAGGCGTTCACCGACGGCAGCGTCCGGGTGTTGACGGCGGTCACGAAGTCGTCCACCAGGAAGTGGTGGCTGCCCTCGTGCCCGTTGTGCAGATGGTCGAACTCCCGCGGCAGCCGTGACCGGTCGTGCACCGGTGCCGAGCCCGAGGTGAAGGCGGCCCGCAGATCCGGTGCGATGTGCTGGAGCGAGGGATCGTCCGGGGACAGGGTGGGCTTGGGCTCCAGGAGTTCGCTGATGTCCTCGACTCCCTTCTTGTCCTGCCAGAACGCCACCGTGGCCAGCTGCTCCATGCTGGCGTCCGTGCCGAAGAACCGGAAACGCGACTCCCGGATCTGCGAGGGGTAGCCGACCCGCCGGAACTCGTTCGTACGGAACGAACCCCCGCCCGCCACCTCGAACAGCGCGGTCGCGTTGGAGAAGTCGTTGCCGAACTGGCTGACCTCCTTGTCGAACACGCCGTCACCGCGCCCGTCGACGACACCGATCGCGGAGACGCTGACCGCGTGCGTCTGCCAGGCGCCCAGCACCCCGCCCACCGAGTGGGTCGGGTACAGCAGCGGCGGATAGCTGGCGGTGCGCTTCCAGTCCTCGCCGCCGCTGTACTGGTAGGCCTCGTAGAATCCCAGATCCATGTCGTGGACGTAGTCGCCCTCGGCGTAGAAGAGCCGCCCGAAGGCGCCCTCGGCTATCTGGTTCCGGGCGTGCACGGTCGCCGGGTTGTACTGGCTCGTCTCACCCATCATGTACGTCAGCCCGGTCGCCCGGACCGCGTCGATGATCGCCGCGATCTCGTCGGCGGTGATCGCCATGGGGACCGCGGAGTAGACGTGCTTGCCGGCGTTCAGGCCCTGGAGCACCAGCGGCCCGTGCGTCCAGCGCTGGGTGAAGACGGCGACGGCGTCGACCGCCTTCGACTCCAGCATCGCCTCGTACGAGGGGAAGGTGCCGGCCAGTTGCTGGGCGGCCACGAGGGCTTCGGCCCGCTCGGGCAGCAGATCGGTGACGTAGACGTCGCCGACGCCGGGGTGCGCCTGGAACAGCGTGGCGAACTGGCCGGAGAACTGGCCGGCGCCCACGATGCCGAGGGAGAACGTCATGTGCGGAGTGTCCTTCACTGGTCGAGGATCAGATTGATCTGGTCGTTGGTCTCGTCGAGGCCGCTCACCGGCGCTCCGTTGCCGTAGATGTCCTCCATCGCGGGCTGCATGAGCGCGGTGACGTCGGCCGCGTAGTTGGTGATCGGGTAGGAGAAGGTCCGGAAGTTCTTCTTGTCCGCCACGGGTTCGGTGAACGCCGACACGTCGAGGCCCTTCTTCTCGTACGCCGCGACGGCGGCCTCGGTGCCGGCCTGCGTGGCGGGGAAGACGACCCCGTACCGGCCGACCACGCTCTGGCAGGCGTCGGAGGCCAGGTACGCCACCCACTTGCGGGCCCCCGCCTTGTTCCTGGACGCCTTGGTGATGGAGTCGGCGAGGCCGTTCATCATGGTGGCGCGCTTGCCGGTGGGGCCGGCCGGGGTGAGGGCCGAGCCGATCTCCACACCCTTGAACCCGGCGTACGTGGAGATCATCCAGGCGCCGTCGAAGGTGGCCGCCGCCTTGCCCGCCGCCACCTGGGTGTTGGCCTGGTTGGACTGGACGTTGTAGTCGGCGAACGGCACCATGTAGCCCTTCTCCGCCAGCCCGAAGTACCACGAGATCACGGACTGGAAGGTCTCGCTGTCGTAGCGGTACTCCGTGCCCCAGCGGGGCTTGTCCGTGTAGCTCCACCCGGCCGACCCGGTGAAGGGGCTCCACTGGGTCTGTCCGTCGGCGTAGCCGCCGCCGTTGCTCGCCAGGCCGTAGACCTTGACGTCGTGTCTGTCGAAGCCCGGTTCGTCGCCCCGCCTGCCCTTGCCGTCGACGGTGAGGCGGGCGACGGCCTTCTCGAAGGTGCCGCCGTCCTCGGGGTTCCAGGAGAGGTCGTTCAGCTCGTCGGCGGTGAGGCCCGCGTCCTTCGCCAACTCCTTGTTGTAGAAGAGCGCGACGGTGTCCCAGTCCTTCGGGGAGCCGTAGCGGTGGCCGTCCTGGCCGATCCAGTTGGCGGCCAGGCCCGGCTGGTAGTCGGAGTCCTCGATGCCCAGGTCGTCGAGCGGTTCCAGCACCTCCAGATCGGCGAACTGGCCGAACTTCTGGATGTGGTCGGTGAACACGTCCGGCTGGGTGCCCGCGATGAACCCGGCGGTGAGCTTGGTCCAGTAGTCGCTCCACCCCAGCTGGCTGATCTGCACCTTCAGTCCGGGGTTCTCCTTCTCGAACCCCTCGGCGCAGGCCCGGTAGGCGGGCAGCTGGTTGGCGTCCCACAGCCAGTACGTCACCGTGTTCGAGGACGCCCCCGTGCCGTCGCCCTGGGCGCAGCCGGTCACCAGGGACAGTGTCAGCGCCCCGGCCCACGCGGTCAGCGTACGAAGTCGCATGTCGGTTCCCTCACTTGATCCCGGTTCACTTGATCCCGGTGAAGCCGATGGAGCTGACGATGCGGCGGGCTGAGGCGGCGAAGAGCACCAGCATCGGCAGCGCGGCGATCAGCGTCGCCGCCGTGAGCCCCGACCAGTCCACGCCGGTCGCCGGGGTCTGCGCCCGGAAGATCGCCAGGGCCACCGTCAGCACCCGCGAGTCGTCGCTGTAACTGACCATCAGCGGCCAGAAATAGTCGTTCCAGGAGGTGATGTAGGTCAGCACGGCCAGGGTGAGGATCGGCGTGGACGCCATCGGCAGGATCACCCGGAAGAAGACCCTGACCTTCCCGGCCCCGTCCAGCAGCGCCGCCTCCTCGACCTCGTGCGGGATGTTCAGGAAGAACTGCCGCAGGAAGAAGACCGCGAACGGGGTCATGAACAGGCTCGGCAGGGCGATGCCCAACAGGCTGTCCACCAGGTGGAGTTGCTTGATGAGCACGAAGTTCGGCAGCAGCGTGAAGATGGTCGGCACCATCAGCCCGGCCAGGAACAGCCCGAACACCTGGTCACGGCCACGCCAGCGCAGCCGTGCGAAGGCGTAGGCGGCCATCGCGGAGAAGAGGATCTGACAGCCGGTGATCAGCGTCGACACGATCACCGAGTTGAGCAGGTACCGCCAGAAGTCGAGTCCGCCTCCGGCCCCGCCCTGGGCTATCGCCTCCTCGGCGGACTGCAGGCCGAGGGCCCGCTCGAAGCCGCTGGTGGTGAGGTCGACGGGCAGCGGGTTCGCGGGGTCCGCGTTCAGCCCCGCGTTGGTGGAGAGCGCCGTGCGCAGGATCCAGTAGAAGGGCAGCAGGGTGATGAGCACGATCAGGCCCATCACGGTCCAGGCGGCGGCCCGTCCGAGGGAGGGCCGGCTTTTCGTGGGCCGTACGTCCGGCCGCGTCGTCGGGGGCGCGGCGGGTGTCGCCGGTGTGGTCATGGTGGCCATGCGGGTGTCTCCCTTCCGTCAGCCGAGATCGCTCTGTCCGGCCCGGGTGAGCCGGTACTGCAGGACGGTGATGGCGCTGAGCACGACCAGCAGGGCGACGGACATCGCCGAGGCGTAGCCGAACTGGAAGCGGCCGAAGGCGGAGCCGTAGATGTAGTACTGCAGGACGTTGGTGGCGTTCGCGGGTCCGCCCGCCGTGGTCACCGCCACGGTGTCGAACACCTGGAACGAGCCGATCACGGTCATGATCAGCACCACCGCCAGCACCGGCCGCAGCAGCGGCATGGTGACCCGCCAGAACATCCGCCACTCGCCGGCGCCGTCCACCCTGGCCGCCTCGTACACGTCGTTCGGGATGGCCTGGAGCCCGGCGAACAGCAGCAGGGCGGTGTAGCCGACGTGCCGCCACACGTTGATCAGGGCGATGGTGGGGATCGCCCAGGTCTCGTCGGCGAGGAACGGCACGCGGTCCGCGCCGAGGGCGCCGATGATCTCGTTGCCGATGCCCAGCTGGGTGTCGAGGATCCACAGCCAGACCAGACCCGCCACCACGTTCGACATCAGATACGGCGTGAGCACGATGCCACGCAGCAGTGGGGATCGGGTCAGCCGCTGGAGCAGTACGGCGATGGCGAGCGCGGCGACCGTCTGCACGCCGATGTTGAGGGTCACGTACTCGACCGTGACGGCCAGCGAGTCCCAGAAGATGGGGTCGTTGACCATCCGGACGTAGTTGTCCAGGCCCACCCACTCCGCCGGGGTGAGCAGGTTGAAGCGGGTGAAGCTCAGGTAGATGCCGCGCAGGGTCGGCCAGAGCAGGAAGACCAGGAATCCGAGCATCGCCGGGGCGATGAAGACGGCGGCGAGGAGGCCGTCGCCCCGCCTGTGGATCGGTGGACTGCTGGAGGCGATGGTCATCGGTGCTCCCTCATCGGCGGCGGTGCCTCTGACTCCGGCCATTTACTTTTGTCGCGGAAGAATTACGGCGTCAAGAGGTGGGTCAAAATCTTTTGAGGCGCGCTCTGGCGGGCTCGAAGTGGACTTGTTGTTTCCGTGACAAAAGAAAGAAGGTGTGGGAGTCTGACCCTCATGACCGCACTCGCTGCCAGTTGGCTGCCGCTCAGTCCCGGAGAACGCGCGGTGGCGATCGAGGTGCTCGTGCACGGCCCGCTCTCGCGCACGGAACTCGCCCGGCGCCTCGGCCTTTCCGCCGGAAGCCTCACCCGGCTGACCAAACCGCTGATCGAGTCGGGGCTGCTGGTCGAGACCGCCGAGGGAGCGGCGCTCCCCGAGGTCCGGCAGGGGCGGCCCTCGCAGCCGCTGGACATCGTCGCCGAGTCCCGCACCTTCGTGGGCTTCAAGATCACCGACGACATGGTGTACGCCGTGGTCACCACGCTGCGGAGCGAGATCGTCACCCGCCACGACCGCCCGCTTCCCACGCACGAGCCGGAGCGGGTCGCCGAGCTGCTCGCCGAGATGACCGCCGAACTCGCCCGTACGCACCCCTCGCTCGCCGGCATCGGCATCGGGGTCGGCGGACTCGTCCGGCGTCGCGCGGTCGTCGGGGAGTCGCCCTTCCTGTCGTGGCGCGACGTTCCGCTGGCCGAACTCGTCGAGGAGCGCACCGGATTGCCGGTGGTCGTCGAGAACGACGTCGCCGCGCTCGTCGAGGCCGAGACCTGGTTCGGCGCGGGGCGCGGACTGGACCGGTTCGTCGTCCTCACCATCGGCGCGGGCATCGGCTACGGACTGGTCCTGGGCGGCAGACGCGTGCCCTACGCCGAGGAGGACCGGGGCTTCGGCCGCCACTGGATCGTGGACCCCGCCGGTCCGCTCACCCCCGACGGCGAGCGCGGCAGCGCCGTCTCACTGCTGAGCATCCCCAGCATCCGCTACCAGGTGCGGGCGGCGACCGGACGCGAGGTGACGTACGAGGAGATCCTGACCGGCGCGGCCGAGGGGGACCCGATGTGCGCGCGGGTCGTCGGCGAGGCGGGGCGGGCGCTGGGGATCCTGGTGGCCCAGATCGCGAACTTCGTGATGCCGCAGAAGATCCTGCTCGCGGGGGAAGGGGTGGGGCTGATGGCGGTGGCGAGAGAGGCCGTGCACGAGGCGGTCCGGGCCCATCGGCACCCGCTGGCCGCGCCCGTGCCCCTGGAGACGAAGGTGTCCGACTTCCACGACTGGGCGCGGGGGGCGGCCGTGCTGGCCATTCAGGTCCTCGTGCTCGGAACGATGGAGCCGTAAACGCAGAGTGATCAGCTTCACGGTCCGTAATGTCGGAAGTGGCACCTTTACTCACATCGACTTCACGTTCGAGGACATATGGTTTACACCATGTCCACTACCCCTGATGTCGTCCTGGAAAGAGCGGAAGGACCGGCGCGAACGGCCGCCGAGGTCAACGAGGAGATCCGGGCGCTCTGGTTCCGGAGCGGTGGGACGTTGAACAGGGAGCAGCGGAGCGAGTACGAGCGTCTCGTCCTGGAGTGGGCGGCCGCTTCGTAGGGGCGCGCCCCCAGGGCGCGCCCGTCCCCTAGGGTTCTAGCTCCAGCTCTGTGAGTACTGGCGGCGGTACGCCTGGCGGTCCTGTTCCGTGCGGATGAAGCGAGTCGCCGCGAGGGCGACCATGCTGCCGGCGATGACCAGCAGGCCGGGGCCGACGTTGCGCGGGTCGGCGAGACGGTCGAGCAGGTCGGAGGCGGCCTCGATACCCTCGACGGATTCCACGGCACCCGGTTCGGCGGAGCCCGGGGCGGCGGCACCCTGGGAGTCGTCCTCGGAGCCGTCGGCCGCGGCGGTCGGCCGGGCGGCGGACGGCGGCAGACCGTTCAGCTGGACGCCGAGGTCGTCGAGGGCGTCGGACAGCGGCTGGAAGAACGTCGTACCTCCCTCCTCGCAGTCGCCGTTGCCGCCCGAGGTCACCCCGAGCGCCACTCCCTCCGAGAAGAGCGGGCCCCCGCTGTCGCCCGGCTCGGCGCAGACCGTGGTCTCGATGAGGCCGGAGACCGTGCCCTCGGGGTAGTTGACCGTGGCGTCGAGTCCGGTCACCTCGCCGTTGCGGAAGCCGCTGGTGCTGCCGCTGCGGAAGACCCGCTGGCCGACCGCCGCGTCACCGACGGAGGTGATGCGCACACCGCGGCCGTCGCCGACGGAGACGATGTTGGTCTTGTTGCTCGGCGCGTCCTGGAGGTACTGGACGAGCGAGTAGTCGGCGCCGGGGAAGTTGGTCTCGGTCGTCCGGCCGATCTCCTGCCGGCCCTGGTCGTCCGAGAACCAGACGGAACCCGAGGGGCCGCAGTGCCCGGCGGTCAGCATGAAGTCGTTCTCGCCGTCGGTCACGTTGAAGCCGATCGAACAGCGCCCGCCGGTACCGAAGATCGGCTGCGCGCCGTTGAGCCGCATCGTGTACGCGCCCTCGGTGCGCTCCATCCGGACGGAACCGCCGATCTCCTCGGCGAGGTCGGTCAGGCTCGCCCAGTCCTTCTTGGAGACCGTGCTGTCGGCACGCACCACCACCTCGTTGGAGGCGGGGTCGATCGCCCAGGAGGTGCCCGGCACCCGGGGTGCCGAACGCAGCGCTTCCGTGGCGGACTTCAGGTCCTCGCCGCTGTACTCGACCATCTTCGGGCGGGCGCCCGCCCGCTTGACCTCGGCGGCGGCCTTCTCGTCGGTGACGGCGACGACCGGGCTGCCGTCGTCGGCGATCCACGTGCCCGCAGTCCGCTCGGAGCCGAGTTCGGTCAGCAGACCGTTCCCGGTGCCGGACGCGGCCAGCACCGCGCTCGGGGTCGCGGGCGGGGTGACGGCGGGTTCGGTCGCCATCGCCGCCTGCGTGACCATCAGGGCTCCGCAGATCACTCCACCGGCGGCCGTCAGCCGCGCCACCCGCTTCACGACTCGTCGTCGTGCGTGCCTCATTGCCTGGCTCCCGAACCCCGTCCGACACGGTGTCAACACCGCCAGGGCGTCCGGTCCTTGAGCGCCCTCCTTTCATACGTGCGGTGACCGGCACATGTTCACCAGTCCCCGTCGACGTATCCCAACGTCCGGTTCATGGCGATCGCACGGCTGTTGGCCGGGTGGTGGACCGTTCGGACGGTGCTCACCCCGCAGATCCCGGCGAACCCGATGCCGAAGGTCTTCATGGCCACCGAGATGCCCCGGCCGCGATGGCCGGCCCGCACCCCGGTCATCTCGTTGAACACGAACCCGGAACCGCGCCGGTCCGAGGTGGCCGCCATGCCGATCCACCGGTCGCCGTCCAGGGCCAGCACGACCCCGCGCGGATCGTAGGAGGGCACCTCGAAGCGGAGCCGGTGGTACTCGTCGTACGTGAAGAAGGCGCCGCGCTCGGGGATGTCGGCCGAGCACTCCTTGTTGAGGTCGTACAACGCCCGGCGGTGCTCCGGGGTGTCGCCGAGTTCGGAGAGCGTCGTCAGGCGGATGCCGGAGGTCCGGCACTTGTCGACGTACGGCTGGAAACGTGCCAGGTCGAAGTCGGCGACGTCCAGCTGGAGCCGGACCGGGCCGGTCGTCATCAGCGCTTGCCTCCCACTCCGCAGTACATGGCCACTTCCGCCGGCTCGCCGTCGCCGGTGTCGGCGGGGTCCGGGCGCCAGCGCGTGCACGAGACGACGCCCGGCTCGAGGAGATCCAGCCCGTCGAAGAAGCGGGCGACCGTCTCGGGGGTGCGTTGGTGCAACCGCGGGGTGCCGTGCGCGTTCCACCAGGCCGCCGCGATGTCCACGTCGGGCCACCGCGGGTCGGTGACGGTGTGCGAGAGCATCAGATGGCTGCCGGAAGGGAGCGCGGCCATCAGCCGGCGCACGATGCCGTGCGGGTCCTCCTCGTCGGTGACGAAGGCCAGCACGTCGAGCAGCATCAGCGCGACCGGCTGGGCCAGGTCCAGGGTCCGCGCGGCGTGTTCGAGGACCGCGTCGACATTGCGCACGTCCTCGTCGACGTGGTCCGTACGGCCCTCGGGCGCGCTCGTCAGCAGGGCCCGGGCGTGCACCAGGACCAGCGGGTCGTTGTCGACGTACACGATCCGCGCGTCCGGGATGACACGCTGGGCGACCTCGTGGGTGTTCTCCGCGGTCGGCAGCCCCGCGCCGATGTCCAGGAACTGCCGGATCCCCACCTCGGCGGCCAGATGGCGCACAGCCCGGCGCAGGAACCGCCGGTCCGCGCGGGCGTAGTCGTGGATGCTCGGATGCAGTCGGCGTATCTCGTCCCCGGCCTTGCGGTCGACCTCGTAATAGTCCCTGCCGCCGAGCCAGTAGTTCCAGATCCGCGCCGCGCTCGGCCGCGTGGTGACGATGCGACGGTTGAGCGACGAGGAGGGGAAGTCCGAGGCTGCCGGGTTGTCGGTCACGGCATCAACTCCTGGATCTTCTGTGAAGGGGCTTCCATCCAACGGGCAATGTAGACCCGCCGGTTGGTGTTTGCCGACAGTTCGGCGATCTTCACGGCCCCCGCGCTCCGGCTCCCCGGGCACCGCCCAACCGAACAACGTTCGTCGGGCCCTCTCTACTAATCAGTAACTCTTAGGTAGTCTCCCGGCCACCGATCGGCATGACCATGACCAGTGCGGCGAAGGTTCCGACGGCCTCGCCGCTTTGACATGAGAAAAAGGGGACGAACATGACAGCAAGCGGTGTGGGACGCCGCGTCACCGCGGTCGCCACGGTGGCCGTACTGGGTCTGGGCGCTTCGCTGACCGCGGCCGGTCCGGCCGCCGCGGCGCCGAGCACGGCCGCGACAGCCGCCGCCGCGGCCGCCGAGGTGGACTACGCGACCTGGCAGAAGGACGTGAAGGCCGTCATCGACACGGCCACGCCCTACATACAGCAGCGCACCGCGAACACCTCGGGGCAGAAGCTCGCCATCGTCTTCGACATCGACAACACGACGCTGGAGACGCACTACACGCCCTGGTACCAGCTGCCGACCCCGGCCCTGAAGCCCTCCCTGGCACTGGCCAAGTACGCCAAGTCCCGTGGGGTCGACGTCTTCTTCGTCACCGCCCGCCCCGGCATCATCGAGTCCCTCACCGAATGGAACCTGGAGAACGTCGGCTACCCGGTCGACGGCCTCTACGTGCGCGACCTGCCCGACCTCTTCGGCGAGGTCGCCGCCTACAAGACCGCCTCGCGCGCGGACATCGAGTCCGACGGCTACACGATCATCGCCAACGTCGGCAACAACACCACCGACCTCGTCGGCGGCCACGCCGAGCGCACCTACAAGCTGCCCGACTACGACGGCCTGCTGGACTGACGCCGCTCCACCGTTCGTTCCTGGGGCACGGCCGCCACGGGCTCCGCCGGCGGCCGTGCGCCTAGACTCCGGTCATGGCCGACGAAACCACGCTCGACGCCCTCAGCGCGGGCAAGTACCTGCTGGTGACCACCTACCGCAAGAACGGCACCACCGTGCCGACCCCGGTGTGGGTGGTGCGGGACGAGGACGCGCTCGGCATCTGGACCGTCGCCGACTCCTGGAAGGTCAAGCGCATCCGCAATCGCGCCGATGTCCTCGTCGGCCCCTGCGACGTGCGCGGCAACCCCACCGGCGACTCCGTCCCCGCCCACGCGGAGATCCTCGACGCGGCCGGCTCCGCCGCCTACCGCCGGCTCATCGCCCGCAAGTACGGCGTCCTCGGCCGCCTCACCCTGCTCGGCAGCCGACTGCGCCGGGGCGCCGACGGCACGATCGGCATCCGCATCACCCTCACGAACTGAGCCTCACCCGCCGTCGCCGGCGTGCCCCGTGCGCCACGCCCACGCCGCGATCTCCACCCGGTTCCGGGCGGCGAGCTTGAGCTGGATGCTGCCGAGGTGGGTCTTCACCGTGGACAGGGACACGAACATTGAGGCGGCGATCTCCGCGTTGGTGTGCCCCAGCGCGACCAGCCGGACGACGTCGAGCTCCCGGTCGGTCAACGCCTCCTGGGGGCGCGGGACTTCGGGGCCGGGCGCGGCCTCCTTCCCGCCCTCCGCCGTCACGTGCTTGAGGAGCCGGACCGTCACCGACGGCGACACCAGCGAGTCGCCCACCGCCGCCGCCCGTACGGCCTCGGCCAGCAGCGTCGGCCCCGAGTCCTTCAGCAGGAAACCGCAGGCACCGCCGCGCAACGCCCCGTAGACGTACTCGTCGAGGTCGAACGTGGTCACCACGACCACCCGCAGCGGATCGGACACCCCCGGACCGGCGAGCAGCCGGGTCGCCTCCAGACCGTCCAGCCTCGGCATCCGGATGTCCAGCAGACACACGTCCGGCCGCAGCTCACGGGCGAGTCGCACGGCCGTCTCGCCGTCGGCGGCCTCGGCCACCACGGTGATGTCGGGCTGCGCGTCGAGGAAGAAGCGGAAGCCGGTGCGGACCATGTCCTGGTCGTCGGCGATCAGGACCCGGATCGGGCTGCGGTCGTTCATGGCCGCATCATGCCCGAAGGAGACAGGACAAGGGGGAGGCGGGCGGCCGAGGGGCGCCTCAGTCGGCTTCCTGGGCCCGCTCCGCCGTCACCTTCCGCAGCAGCGGCCGGCTCCCGGCGAGCGCCGCGAACATGGTGGCCGTGCCGAGGGCGACACAGAGGGCGAGACGCAGGGCCCCCGACGCGTCCGGCTCCAGGTGGAACGTCTCGTTCACCCTGATCCCGCCGTAGATCCCGGTCGCCGTCGTACCGCCCGCGAGGACCACCAGCGGCAGCGCGGTCTCCCGGATCCGCGCCCGGTTCAGCACCTTCAGCGGCGTACCGGCCAGCCGCAGCAGCGCGTACACCCGGCGCCGGTCCAGGACCGTGGCCGCCGCGGTGAGTCCGGCGGAGGCGGCGGCGATGAGGAAGCCCAGGGCCAGCACCGCGAGCCCCATCTCGCCGATGAGCCGGGTCGTCGTCTCGCCCTCGGCGTTGACGTAGTCCTGGGTCAACGGCAGGTTCCCGGGGGAGAGGGAGGACAGCGCGGTCGACGCGGTGTCCACCTGTTCCTGACCGCCGCGCACATGGGCCACGATGCCGTCCTCGCCGATCAGGATCCCGTCGTACGTGTCGGCGTCGACCGTCTCCACCCGCGCCTTCACACCCGCTTCGGTGAGCAACTCCCTCGCCCGTACGGCGAGTTCACCCACATCTCCGTGTGCCGCGCGTACGGCGACCTGGCCCCGGTAGTCGTAGCCCACGAGGCCGACCTGCCCGACGGAGAAGAACCCGGCGACCAGACCCGCGAGGACCAGACCGCTGACCGTGCGCCAGGCGCCGCGCGGATCGTCGCTGAGCCGACGCGCGGCCAGCAGCGTCGCCGGACGGCGCGCGAAGCGGCTCAGCAGCCTGCCCAGCATGTCGACGACCCAGGGGCCCAGGGTCCAGAACGCCCCGTACACCAGGACGATCAGCGCGATCGCCTCACCCGTGCTCATCCCGCCGCCCGCGCTGCCCACCACGTACAGTCCGACGGCGACGAACAGCACCAGCCGGATCAGCCTCGTCCGGCGCGGATCGGCCTGCTGGGCCACACCCAGCGGGGAACGCGCCACTCCGCGCAGCGTCGTCACCGCGCTGACGGAGGTGAGCGCGGCCACGGCCGCCACCACCGCGAGCAGCACGGGCACCCCGACCCACAACTGGCCCGCGTACCAGGGGCCGATGCCGTACGGCACCCGCGCGAGGACCGGCACCAGCAGGGTGTACCCGACCGCGCCGAGGAAACCGCCGGCCAGACCCACCGCCGCCGACTCCGCACCCGTCATCGCCAGGATCTGCCGGGGTGTCGCTCCGGCCAGCCGCAGGGCGGCGAGCCGCTGCTCACGGCGGGCGGCACCGAGGCGTCCGGCGGCCGAGGCCAGCACGATCACCGGGACGACGAGGAGGGCGCCGCCGAGCACCGCGGCCTGCTGGTCGAACGAGGTGAACAGGCTCGGCCTGGTGCCGCCGAAGCCGTCCACGCGGGCGCGGGCGGCGAGGAGGTCCAGGCCGCTGCCCTCGGCGGCCCGGGTGATCGCGGGGTCGGTGGGGGCGCGGCCGACGACGGCCACGAGTTCCTCGGGGGAGGCGAGGCCGGCCGCGCTGATCGTGCCGTAGCCGGCCGTGGTCGGGAAGCGGTCGGCCAGACGCGTCGCCGGCAGCTCGCGCATCAGCTCCGCCAGGGCCGGGGACAGATAGGTGCGCCCCGGTGCGGGGAAGCGGTCCAGGCCGGGCGGGGCAGGGGGCGCGGCCCGGTTCGGCAGCTGGGCCAGGGAGACGACGGTGACCGGCCGGTGGTCCACGTACGTCGTCCCCAGCGTCTGCACGGCGGTGGCCCGCTTCGCCGATACGGCGTCGGGGGTGCGCCAGGCCGTGCGGTCGGCCCGGACGCCGGAGCCCAGGTAGGAGGCGAGGAGTGTCAGCAGGACGAGGGCGCCGGCGGCCGCCGCGGCGGCGGAGAGGAGGTGGCTCTGCAGGCCGCGCCTTCCGGAGGAACGGGCCAGGTGCCAGGTCAGGGGCAGGACGGGGGAGCGCATTCTTCGTCTCCGGGGGCTCGGGGGGGGCGAGGGGTCGAGGCTTCGAGGGGGCGGGGGGCCGGGGGGTCGGGGGATTCAGAGGGAAAGGGCAACGGGGCGAGGGTTCGGGTCGCCGGAGAGCTCGGTCGGATCGGTTCGAGGGCGAGTGCGGGTTGTTCGTGGCTCGTCGCGCCCACGCGGCGGAGCCGCAGATCGACACAGCCCCGCGCCCCTCCAGGGCGCTCACGCGCCCACCCCGCGGCGGCCTAAGCGACCGTGTACTGGCTGTGGCCGGCGATCCGGCCGTCCCGCACCTGGAAGACGCGGTCGCAGTGGGCGGCCACCTCGGCGTCGTGGGTGACCATGACGAGGGAGGCGCCCTGATCGCGGGTGACCGAGGTGAGCAGACGGATGACTTCCTCCCCGGTGGCCTGGTCGAGGGCGCCCGTGGGCTCGTCGGCGAAGACGACATCGGGCTCCACGGCGAGGGCGCGGGCGATGGCGACGCGCTGGGCCTGACCACCGGAGAGCTGACCGGGGCGGCGCTTCTCCAAGCCCGAGAGGCCGAGCGGGGCGAACCAGCGGCGGGCCCGCGTGACGGCCTGGCGCCGGGGTACGCCCTCCAGCATCAGCGGGAGGGCCACGTTCTCCTCGGCGGGCAGCTCGGGCAGCAACTGGCCGAACTGGAAGACGAACCCGAACCGCTTGCGGCGCAGCGCGCTCAGCTTGTTCTCGCCCCAGTGGTCGATGCGTTCGCCGCGCAGCAGCACCTGGCCGTCGTCGGGGCGGATGATGCCGGCGAGGGTGTGCAGGAGGGTCGACTTGCCTGAGCCGGACGGGCCCATGATGGCGAGGGACTCCCGCTCGGCGACCGCGACGTCCACGCCGGCCAGGGCGGTGGTGGGGCCGTACTTCTTGACGAGGCCGTTGCCGGCCAGGACGGTGCTCATGACGGTGACGGGTCCTTTCGGTCGGACTAGGGGCGCTCGAACTTCCAGGTGACGCTGGAGGCGTCGGCCTTGACGACCGTGACGGGGACGGAGAGGTCCTTGCCGTCGCCGTCCTTGCCGGTGCACGTCACCTCGGTGCCGGCCACCGCCTTGAGGTCGGGGCACGTCAGCCCGGAGGTCTCGCCGCCGATCCAGGGCAGCGGGCTGTACTTCGACTCGGTGCGGCCGGCGACGATGTTCCCGCTGAGCGCCTTCCGGCCGTCCACGGTGACGGTGTTGAACCGGTCGAGTCCGGTCGTGGACTCCGTACCGCTCAGCGCGTAGGTGAGGGCTCCGCCGCCGACGGCGACGGCCGCCACGGTGGCGCCGGCGATGAGGAGGGGCGTGCGTTCCATGAGGTGCTCCCTGCGGAGAGTCGGGGTGGGGTGGCGACACCCAACCTCACCCGGCGGCGGGGGCGCCCGCCTCGGCCGAACGGCCAGGCTTCCCACCCCGCCGGACAGGCCTCCTCGGCCGTACGGCCGATACCGGGAGCACCGGCGCTGCCTACTGTGATCCGCGTGAACCTCGTGCTCGACACCAAGGAACCCACGGAGGGCGCCACCGGACGGCCCGGGCGCCCCGCCAGAACGAGCTGCGTACGCGTGGGCGGCATCGTGGCGCTCTGCCTGGCCTGCGCGTCCGACTTCCCCCTCCAGGCGGTGAACGGCGCCGCCTACGTGTGGCTGCACCTGCTCTCCCTGGTCGTCGGCCTCGCGGCGCTCCTGTGGCCCGAACACCGCCGGCCGGCCTGGCTGACCCCGCAGGTCCGCGCCGGTGTACCGGCTCTCGCCGCCCTGGCGAACGTGGTGGTCCTCGTCATGGCCCGGGAGATGGGTGCTTTCGGCCTGGGGCAGGCGGCCGTGCTGCTGTGTCTGCTGGTCGTCGCCGTCCGCGCCTGCCCACCCGGCTGGGCGCTGGCCTGCGGGCTCCTCGACGGTCTCGCACTGGTCCTGCTTCCGCTGCCCTACCTCGCCCTCGATCCGGGCGACGGCGGCAGCGTCGGCGCCGTCATGGTCCTGATGCTCCTCGGCGGGATCGCGGCCGGCGTCGCCGCCTATCTGCGCACCCTGGACAACCGGCGGAACCAGATCGTCACCGAGACCCGCCGGGCCGAACGCCTCGCGATGGCCGCCGACCTGCACGACTTCGTCGCCCACCACGTCACCGGGATCCTGGTGCAGACCCAGGTCGCCCGGATGATGGCCGCCACCGAACCCGAGCGAGACGAGACGGGGGTCCCGCCGGACGACGTCAGGGGGAGGCTCGACCCCGTCCTCGCGGGCATCGAGCGGGCCGCGACCGAGGCACTGGCCTCGATGCGCCGCACGGTCGGCGTGCTGCGCGACCACGAGGAGGCGGCCGGGACCGGCGACCGGCGGCCGGTGGGCGATCTGGCGGGCGTCGACGAACTGGTGCGCGGCTTCGACGGTGTGGGCGGTGTCGACGGGCGCTCCGCCGTGCTGCGCCACGACCCCTCCGTCCCCGACGACCTGCCGCACGAGGTGCAGGCCGCCGCCTTCCGCGTGGTGCAGGAGGCCCTGACGAACGTCCGCCGACACGCCGCCGACGCCACCGAGATCACCGTCGACCTCCGCCACGGGCGCGGTGGCCTGGAGGTCGTGGTCCGCGACGACGGGCGCGGCGGCGCCCGGCTGCCGGAGGCGGCCCGGGGCGGCGGCTTCGGACTGGTCGGCCTCACGGAACGGGTCACCGCGCTCGGCGGCCGTCTCCAGGCCCGGCCGCGCGAGCACGGTCCCGGCTGGGAGGTCGTCGCCGTGCTCCCGACCGCCCCCCGGAGCCGCCTGCCGCGCTGAACCTCCCGGCCCGGCCGCCCGTATCTCCTCTCGGGGATGGCGGGAGACCGCGTGCACGGAAGGAGAACAGCGTGTCGAAACCGCCCGAACCGGGCCGGACGGCGAAGCGTCCCACGATCGAGCCGACCTATGTCATGCGTAGGCGCAGGACCGAGGCCCTGGCCGAGCTGCTGCGGGAGTTCGAGCAGTACAGGGACGCGGGCCCCGAGTCGAGCGCCCCCGAGGACGAGTACGAGACCGTCGCCGTACCTCCCACCCCGGCACCGGTCCCGACACCACCGCCACCGCCTTCGGCACCGCCCCCGCCGGCCACGCCCGCACCGGAGCCGAAGCCCGCTCCCGAGCGGATCCTGCCCCGGACGGAGTACGAGACCGAGGAACTCCCCCCGGTCATGGTCGGCGAGGACTTCGGCTCGGAGACGGTCCCGCACGAGGAGGGACACCGCCGTCGGCAGCGGCGGCGGCCGGCCCCCGGCGACGGATCGGGCCTCAAGCGCGCCGCCGTGATCGTCGGCGTCGGCGCGGCGGCCCTGCTGGGCTTCGGCGCCGCCCTGCTCCTGCCCGGCGGCGGCACGGAGAAGGAGGCACGCGTCGTCACCCCGACCGCGACCGCGACCCCGACCCCGACCGCCCCCGCGACCTCGGCACCCGCCCCGGACGACGGCGCCGACCCCGACGGCCCCGGCACCCTCCGCGAGGGCGACAGCGGCCCCGAGGTCTCCGAACTCCAGCAACGGCTGCTCCGCATCCCGAACGTGTACGACAACGGCTCCACCTCGGGGCAGTACGACGTCGTACTGAGGGAGGCGGTGGCGCGCTTCCAGCTCTGGTACGGCATCCGGGGCGACGAAACGGGCGTCTACGGCAACGACACGCGCAAGGACCTCGAATCCCGCACCCCTCTGTAGGCGCACGACGGGGCCACGGACCCGGTGCGTCACGGGCACAGCCGGGTTGTTGCCCCGCCCTGAACGGACCATCCTGGCCATATGGTGACGAAGGCGTCCGGCGCGTCGCGGGCTGCCACGGCCGGTGAGGCGATGGCGGTGGTCGACGCGCGCGGCCTCGTCGCGGGGTGGAGCGAGGGCGCCCGGCGCCTCACCGGGTACACCGCCGAGGAGGTGACCGGCAGGTCCGCGGCCGACCTGTTGGACGGGAACGCGGCGGCGGTCTGGCGCACGCTGCTGACGTACGGCGACTCCGTGGTGAGCTTGCGCTACCGGGACGGGCGGCGGCAGAAGGTCGCGATGCGGCTCTGCCCGGTGCGGGGCGGGGACGGCGAGCGGCGGCGGTTCGTCGTCCAGGCGTCACCCGACCGGACCGAGCGGGGCCTCGGCGAGCTGGCCTTCAAACAGGCGTCGATGTCGATGTCGGTCTTCGACACCGGGCAGCGCTATCTGCGGATGAACGACTGGGCGTGCCAGGTCATGGGGCAGCCCGAGGAGGAGTTCAGGCACCAGTACTTCTCCGACACCGTGGAGGACGCGGAACACAGCCGCGGCTTTCTGCGCCATCTGGAGATCGTGGTGGAGACCGGACGGCCGGTCCGTTACGAGAGCTGGACCCGTTCGCCCTCCGGTCGCCGCATGCACGCCTGGACCTCCGAGATGTGGCCGGTGCGGGACCCCTCGGGAGAGCTGATCGGCACCGCGCTCGCCGCGTTCGACAGCAGCGAGCAGTTCGCCGCCCGCCAGCGCCTCGCCCTGCTGAACGAGGCCGCGGGATCCATCGGCACCAAGCTCGACGTCGTCCGGACCGCCCGGGAACTCGCCGAACTCGTGGTCCCCCGACTCGCCGACTTCGCCAGCGTCGACCTCCTGGAGTCCGTCCTGCAGGGCGAGGAACCCGAGATGGGCCCCGTGGCCGACGGTGTGCGACTGCACCGGGCCGCCCACCACTCCGGTACGCCCGGTGTACCGGAGGCGGCCATCGCCCTGGGTGCCGCCGACGTCTACCCGCCCTCCTCACCACCCGCCCGGGCCCTGCTCACCGGCGAGCCCGTGCTCACCCGCACCGGCGACGACTCCCTCGACTCCTGGTTCGCCGGGCACGGCGCCCGCTCCGCCAAACTCCAGGAGGCCGCGGACCACGACCTCTCCCTGATGGCCGTACCGCTGGTCGCGCGCGGCACGACCCTCGGGGTCGCCGTCCTCGTCCGGAACCTGACCCCCGAGCACCCCGACGCCTTCGACCAGGACGACAGGTCGCTCGCCGAGGAGCTCGCCAGCCGGGCGGCCGTCTGCGTCGACAACGCCCGCCGCTACACCAGGGAACGCACGACAGCGTTGGCGCTGCAACGCAGCCTGCTGCCCAAGACGGTCGCCGGACAGGCGGCCGTCGAGTTCGCCTCCCGCTATCTGCCGGCGCTGTCGCAGGCCGGGGTGGGCGGCGACTGGTTCGACGTGATCCCGCTGTCCGGGACGCGGGTCGCGCTGGTCGTCGGCGACGTCGTGGGCCACGGCATCCACGCCTCCGTCACCATGGGCCGGCTGCGCACGGCCGTCTGGGCGCTCGCCGACGTCGACCTGCCGCCCGACGAGCTCCTCACCCACCTGGACGACCTGGTCGAGCACCTCGCGGCCGGCGACGGCACGGGGGACGGGGAGATCGGCGCGACCTGTCTGTACGCGGTCTACGACCCGGTGGACCGCAGCTGCTCGATCGCCTCGGCCGGGCACGTGCCGCCCGTGGTGGTGCGGCCCGACGGCAGTGTGCAGGTCGTCGAGGTGGCGGCCGGGCCGATGCTCGGCGTCGGGGGTCTCCCGTTCGAGGCCAGGGAGCTGGAGCTGCCCGAGGGCTCGGTCCTCGCCCTCTACACCGACGGCCTGGTCGAGGCCAGGGACCGTGACGTCGACACGGGCACCGCCGCCCTCTGCGCCGCGCTGGCAGGACCGGTGGACAGCCTGGAGCGCGCCTGCGACACCGTGCTCAAGGCACTGCTGCCCGACACCCCCGGCGACGACGTGGCCCTGCTGCTCGCCCGCACCCGCGCCCTCGACGCGGAACAGGTCGCCGTCTGGAACCTCACCGACGACCCGGCGCTGGTCGCCAACGCGCGCAAACTGGCCACGGACCAGCTCACCCGCTGGGGCCTGGAGGAGGCCGCCTTCGTCACCGAACTCGTGGTCAGCGAACTCGTCACCAATGCCATCCGCTACGGCGGCGCCCCCATCCAACTGCGCCTGATCCGCGACCGCACCCTCATCTGCGAGGTCTCCGACGCCAGCAGCACCTCACCCCATCTGCGCCGGGCCCGCCAGTTCGACGAGGGGGGCCGCGGGCTGCTCCTGGTCGCCCAGCTCACCGACCGCTGGGGCAGCCGCCCGAGTGGCGCGGGCAAGACCATCTGGGCCGAACAGGCCCTGCCGCCGAGCCTGTAGACCGGCGGAAACAGCTGTTGGGGGCGGCTCACGCCACCCCCAACAGCACGACCCCCTACGGGAGTTACTTCTTCCGCAGGCGCACCGACACCCCGTGCGCCGTGAAGACCTGCTCGGCCGTCCAGCCGTCGACGGCCACGGAGACCTTCGAGAACCGGCCCTGCAGGGACCGCGCCCCGATCACCGCGACCGTGCTGCCGGACCGCGGCGCCTGCTTCGCGTCGAAGCGGACCACCAGCTCGCTGCCCCGCTCCAGGACCGCCCGCCCGTCGACCACGAGGGCCGCGTCGTCGCCCCGGTCCAGCGTCACGTCGAGGACACCGGCCTGCGCGTAGCCGCCGCGCACCCGCACGGTGTGGTCGCCGGTGGCCAGCGTGCCGCCCTTCACCCGGACGTCACCGCGGCCGAACGCCTCCTTCGAGCCCGCCGCGAGGACACCGGCCTCCACGACCGTGCCGCCCGTGTACCGGTTGGCGCCGGACAGCGTGAGCGTGCCGTTGCCCTTCTTGACCAGGCGACCCGAGCCGTCGAGGTCGTTGCGCCAGGTGTCGGCCGCGTGGAAGCCGCCGAGGGAGGCGTCCAGCGTGACGGTGACCTCCGTGTCGAGGGCGCCGTACCCGTCCGCCGCCGCGAACAGGTTGAGCCGGCCCCACTGCTCCCAGCCGTCCAGCAGCACATAGCCCGACGGCAGCGCGGTCGTGCGCAGCACCTCGCGGCGCTGCGCCGCGTCGAGGTAGGGCAGACGCGTCTCCAGCAGGACCTCGGCGCCCTTCGGCACGGTCAGGTCCTGGGACTTTCCGCGCCGGGTGAGCACGTACGTCAGCTTCGGCTCGACCGTGCGCAGGTTCGCCCCGCGGTCGGCGTACGGGTCGTCCCCGTCGGAGTGCGCGTACGCGTACAGCGTGTCCGCGGTGGTGCCCGTCCTCGCCTGGAAGTACTCGGCGGCCTGCTTGCGCGCGGCGGCCTTGAGCTCCGCGTTCTTCGGGTCGGCGAGCGCGGCGGCGGCCAGCGCGGTGGCCATGACCCGACCGCCGAGGACGTCGACCGTGGAGTGCATGCCGGACATGATCCGCGTGTGGCTCAGCTCGAAGGCGCGGGTCACGATCTCCTGGAACCGCTCCGGGACCGCGTACGCGAACGCCAGCGCCGCCAGGTGGAAGGCGTTGGTGTGGCCGCTGGGGAAACCGCCGTCCTCGGCGGCGTTCTCGCCGCGCTGCCGCAGCAGCTGCTTCACGACGACGACCTCGGACTCGTAGACGGGGAAACCGAGTTCGTCCTTCCGCCCGGTGTCGACGACCTCGCTGTCCTCGTTCATCCGCCACGGACGCGGGTACTGGAACGTGAACTTGGCGGGGTTGCCGGAGGCGAACGGGCCGCGCACGGTGTCCACCAGCTTGGCGACCTGGCCGAGGTCGGAGTCGTACGAGCCGGCGCCCAGCGCGGAGCCGGCGGGCGCGTCGGCGGGGACGGCGTCGTTGATCTTGGTGGCCGGTATGCCGTCGGGGGCGGCGGTGATCGAGGTGACCGCCTTGGCGCCCGAGCGGTACAGCTCCGCCAGCGGGCCGAGCGCGCCGATCATCGCGTAGCTCTGGTGCTGCCGGTCGTAGACGAACGCCTCGCGGGCCTGCGCCTCGGTGCGGCGGTTGGTCAGGCGGGCGCAGTAGCGCATGTTGGCGCGCAGGATCTCCGGGAGCAGCGGGGTGCCGGTGTTCCAGGCGTCGCCGGTCTTCCAGATCTCGGCGAAGCCGCCGAGCGCGCGGACCACGGCGTTGGTCTCGGGGGTCCGGTTCGCCGTGATGTTGGTGGTGTAGTCGTCCACGAACGGGGTGAACGCGGTCGCGGCCTTGTCCTCGGCGGCGGAGGCCTGCCACATGGTCGCGAGGGTCGGAGCGGCGATGAGGCCGGCCGAGACGCCGAGGGAGCTCCTGAGGAAGACACGGCGGTTGAGTCTGTGGTGCCCGGCAGATGACGGCATCGAGCGCCGCTCCTTTCGCGGTGGGTTGATCGTGTGCGGGCTGAGCGTGGAGTTGACGAATGACCGGTCGGTGTCCGGTGGACGACCGGGCGGTGATCAGCGCATGACCGGTCGGAGGAGAGTTCGTGAGAGTGCCAACGCCCCTTCGACCGGCGGTACTTGGAGCACCTGCGGTCGCGCGGACGGTACAGCGTCGAGGAGCGCTTCGGCGAATGCCGCGTACAGGACGGGCCGGGAGCGGATCGTTCCGCCGGCCACCACCACGTCGTCCACGGGGACTTCGCGGGCGGCGAGTCGCGCCACGAGCGAGGCGAGCGCGCGGCCCCCTTCGGTGATCACCCGGTGGGCGAGAGCGGAGCCCTCCTCGGCGGCCTCGAAGACGGCGGGCGCGTGCCGGCCCCAGTCGGCGGACAGGGACGTGGCGGACTCCAGGGCCCCGCCGAGAGCCGGGACCTCGCTCACTCCGAAGGCGGCGACGAGCCGGTCGGCGAGGGCGTCGGGCGCCTCGCCGCGGTCGTGCGCGGCCCAGACGGCACGGCACGCCTCCCGGACCAGTCCGGCGGCGCCGCCCTCGTCGCCGAGGACCGCGCCCCAGCCTCCGACCTGCACCGACGTGCCGTCGGCGGACCGGCCGACGGCCACGGAACCGGTGCCCGCGACCAGCCCCACGCCCTGGTCGAAACCGGCGGCGGGCACCAGCAGCTCGGCGTCGCCCACCACCAGACACGGCACCTGAAGCCGTTCCTGGAGGGCGAGACGTATGCCCTCGCACTGCCGGGGCGTCTCACAGGCATGGGCGCCGACGGCCACGGCGGACGGAGGGGTGTGCGCGGGCAGGACCTCCCCGACCAGCGCGGCCAGCCATGCGGCGGCGGACGCCGGGTCGTGCGGTCGCCAGCCACGGCTGGGACGGATGTGGTCGGCGACCGGGTCCGTCCCCGTGACAGCACGGAGATGGGTCTTGGTGCCGCCCACGTCGATACCGACCGCGACGGGCCTGGAGTCCTGCACGTGAGGCTTCTTTCGTCGTTGCGTTGCGATGGGCGCAGCGACGGCTGGGCGAAACCGTGCCTGGACACACAGGGTCTGTGGGGGTGCTAGGGAAGCCCCGGGACGGGCCTCTGCGGTGCGGTAGGCGAGTACCGCTTGACTTCGTTAGGAAATTAACTAACGAATAAGGGTGCGTCAAGGGTTATGACGCCGGATCCCGCACGACCGTGCGGACGGAAGATCGCGGTACGACTGGGGAGAGCATGCAACTGAGCGAGAGCGCCCGCGCTGTCTTCGCCGTACTGGCCGCGTCGAGCACCGCCACCCGCCCCCAACTGGCGACGGGGGCGCGTCTGTCCAAGCCGACCGTCTCCACCGCCGTGGCCGAGCTGGAGGCGGCCGGTCTCGCCGCGCGCTCCGGCACCCTCAACGGAGGAACCGGCAGGTCGGCGGCCGTATACGATCTCGGGCTCGCCGCCGGCGCGGTCCTCGCCGTCGACCTCGGCCCCAGCGTCACCCGGGTGCGGGTGTGCGCCCTGGACGGCACCCTGCTCGCCGAGGGCACCGGGCTGCGGGCGGACACCGTCGACGTCGTCGCGGAGGCCCTGGCACGGCTGTCGCCCGGGGCGCCGCTGCGCGCCATCGTCGTCGCCGTCGGCGACGTCACCGTCCAGGGCCGGGAGGGCAGGTCCGTACGGCCCGCCACCGCCAAGGCGGGCCCCATCTTCGACGCCCTGACCGTGGCCCTCCCGCCCGGAGTGCCCGTCCACGTCGAGAACAACGTGAACTGCGCCGCCCTGGCCGAGCTGCACGAGGGCGCCGCCCGCGGCCGGGACACCTTCGGCTATCTGCGGATCGGCGTCGGCATCGGTCTCGGTGTCGTCATCGGCGGCCAGGTGCTGCGCGGCGCGAACGGGGCCGCCGGTGAGGTGGCCCGGCTGCCCTACCCGTGGGACGCCGACCGCGAACCCCGCCACGAGGGCCTGGAGGCGCACATAGGGGCGGGCTCCCTGCTGCGGCGGGCGGCTGACGCCTGGCGGGGCGTGGACGACCCCTGCCCGGACACCGTCGACGGGCTGTTCGCGCTGGCCGACGCGGGGCACGCCACGGCCCGCGCCGTGGTCGGCCGGCACGCCGCCGACGTGGGCAGACTCGCCGTCGCGGCCACCGCGGTCCTGGACCCCGGTCTGATCGTGCTGGGCGGCGCCGTGGGCTCCAAGCCCCTGCTGCTGCCCGGCGTACGGGCCGAACTGGCCCGGCTGAGCTGGCCCACCGAGGTCGTGAGCAGCGCGCTCGGCGACAGCGGCACCGTCGTGGGGGCCAGTCGGCTGGCCGTGGCCCGGGGAATCCAAACCGTGACCGGAGGTGCGGCGGTGAAGCATTGACGGACTCCACCGGCATCTGCCAATGTCCGGACAAGCGCTTTCTAAGTCGGCCGGGACGCCGGCTTGGGGCGAGCCTCCCGCCCGTACTCGACGTACGGCCACCGCACGAGGGCGTGCCCGTGCGGTGACGGCCAGAACGGCTGGGGATCCCGCCCCGCGTGGACGACGCGGCCGGGCGAGGCCGTGCCCCCCGGAAAGCAGCCTCCTGCACAATGCACCCGTGCCGCCTCGGTCGGCGCGCCGTGCTCTGTCCCCTACCGAAAAAAAGGGATCGAAGATGACCACTGTGGGTGTGCGGCGCTCAAGCCGACTCGGCCGCGGCGGTATGCGCCGCCTGGTTCCCCTCGCTGCCGGTGTCTCGGCGGCCGCCCTGCTGCTCTCCGCCTGTGGAGGGGAATCCGACTCCGGCGGTACCTCCAAGTCGCTGACGTTCTGGATCTCCACGGTTCCGGGGCAGGACGCGGGCTGGAAGAAGATGGTGGCGCAGTACGAGAAGGAAACCGGCGTCAAGGTCAAGCTGGTCAACATCCCCTACGACGGCTACGCGACGAAGCTGCGCAACTCCGCGCAGGCGAACTCGCTGCCCGACGTGGCGGCCGTGCCGGCACTCGACCCGATCTGGTCGAACAAGCTGATCGACCTCAGCGACATCGCCAACAACAAGACGAACAAGATCAACGCCAACTTCGTCGCCAAGGACTCCTCCGGGAAGGTGCTGTCCATCCCCTCGGACGTCACCGCGTCCGGCATGTTCATCAACAAGTCGCTGTTCGAGAAGGCCGGCGTCGACTACCCGACCTCGCCCGACAAGACCTGGTCCTGGGACGAGTTCATCAAGGCGGCGAACGAGGTCCGGGAGAAGACCGACGCCAAGTACTCCCTGACCTTCGACCAGTCGCCGTCCCGGCTGCGCGCCATGGTGTACGAGATGGGCGGCAAGTACGTCCACGCCGACGACTCCGGCAAGTTCTCGGTGGACGCGGCGACCAAGAAGGCCGTGAAGACCTTCGTCGGCTGGAACGACGACAAGACCATGCCGAAGTCGGTGTGGACCAGCGGCGCCGACCCGTCCGCCATGTTCCAGAGCGGTGACGTCGTCGCCTACTGGTCCGGCGTGTGGCAGGTCGCCGCCTACTCGGAGAGCATCACCAAGTTCGAGTGGGCGAGCGTCCCGACCCCCGCCCAGCCGGTGCAGGCCAGTGACGTCAACAGCGGTGGCATGACGGTCGGCTTCAACAACAACGCCGACGCGGCCGCCGCCGCGAAGAAGTTCCTGTCCTGGCTGTACGAGCCCGACCACTACAAGACGCTGTGCGAGACGTCCGGCTTCCTGCCGGTCGAGAGCGGCCTGAACCCGAAGTACCCCTTCAAGTCCGAGGCGGCGCAGGCGGCGTTCAAGCTCTACAACGAGTCCATCCCGCTCTACGACCCCATCTCCGGCTACTTCAACAGCGCGCAGACGGCTTGGGTGCTGAAGGGCAAGAGCCTCGCCGACGACCCGACCAAGGCGGAGCTCGGCAAGGCGATCAACGGCGAGCAGTCGTCCGACAAGGCCCTGCAGAACATCGTCGACGGCTACAACCAGCAGGTCGGCGGCTGAGCGTAGGCCGGCAGTCCCGGGCGGCGGTGTCCCCACCCCGCCGCCCGGGCCCGCGGACCCCACCCACGTGATGCCGGGCTCATGACCTGAGCCGCCAGGAACCCATTCCACCAGCACGGAGTCAGGAAGATGACCAAACGCGCCCCGGACGCTTCGGACGTGTCCGTGAGCCCGCCCAGGAGACGAAGCAAGTACACCCTCGCACCACTCGTCCTCATCTCGGGCAACGTCGTGCTCTTCGCGCTGTTCTTCGTCTGGCCGGCGGTGATCGGGCTCGTCTACTCCTTCACGAACTACACGGGCGTGGGGGCGTTCCAGTTCGTCGGACTCGACAACTACGAGAAGCTGCTCGGGGACTCGACCTTCTACGCCGCGACGACCCGCACGCTGCTGTACACCGTGCTCTTCGTCCCGCTGAACTTCGTGCTCTCGCTGCTCATCGCCAACGTGCTGGTGAGCAAGCACGCCAAGGGCGCGTCGGTCGCCCGCATCTTCTTCTTCATCCCGTGGCTGCTGTCGCCCATCATCGTGGGTGTCCTGTGGCGGTGGCTGTTCGGTGAGAACTTCGGACTGGTCAACTACTTCATCGAGAAGGTCGGCGGAAGCGCCGTTCCCTGGCAGTCCAACGCGGACCTGTCCCTGCTCGTGGTCGTGGTGGCGGCCGCCTGGGCCTGGACGGGCTTCTCCATGCTGCTGTTCATCGCGGCGATCAAGAACGTCCCGACGTCGTACTACGAGGCGGCCGCGCTCGACGGCGCCGGTCCGTGGCGCCAGTTCTTCAGCATCACCCTGCCGAGCATCGCCCCCACGTCCTTCATCGTCATCCTGCTCAACACGATCCACGCGATGAAGGAATACGCGGTGTTCGCCTCGCTCAACAACGGCGGACCCGGAACGTCGAACAACCTGCTGGTCCAGTACATCTACCAGACGGGGTTCAAGTCGGGCCAGATCGGCTACGCGAGCGCCGCGTCGTTCGTGCTCATGCTCATCCTGATGGCCGTCGCGATCATCCAGATGATGGTGAACCGGCGGGTGGAGAACCGATGACAACCACAGACATGCCTCGCAAGGTCGACGCCGAGCCCCGACGACCTGTCCGCAAGAAGCGGTCCGGCGGCTCGGCCACCGGTGGGCTTCGGCGCGCGGTGGCCCCGACGACACTGCTGTGGGTCCTCGCGGCCCTCTACGGGGTGCCGGTGCTGTGGTTCGTCCTCAGCTCCCTCAAGCCGGCGGGAGACCTGTTCTCCCTTCCGCTGACCGTGTTCCCCGACGACCCGACGGTGTCGGGTTACAAGGAGGCGTGGGCGAGCGCCAACTTCTCCGAGTACTTCATCAACACGACCCTCGTGTGTGTGATCGCGACGATCCTCACGGTGGGAGTCAGCTGCTGCACCGGGTACGCGCTGGCCAAGTACGACAACAAGTGGCTCAAGGCGTTCTTCCTCTGCATCCTGGCCACCACGATGCTGCCTGCCGAGGTCATGCTCGCCCCGCTGTTCCTGGTCGTCCGCGACCTCGGCTTCTACAACTCGCTCTCCGGCATCATCCTCCCGGCCCTGCTCACCGCGACCGGCTGCTTCATGTTCCGCCAGTTCTTCCTGACGGTCCCCGACGAACTCATCGAGGCCGCCCGCATCGACGGCGCGAAAGAGCTGTCGATCTTCCTGCGGATCATGGTGCCGCTCTCCCGGCCGATCATGCTGACGCTCGCCATCCTGTCGTTCCAGTGGAGGTGGAACGACTACATCTGGCCGCTGCTGATGCTGAACGACCCGGAGAAGTTCACGGTGCAGATCGGCATCCAGAGCCTCGTCGGCGCGCAGAACATCAACTGGTCGGTGCTGCTCGGCGGTTCGGTGATTTCCATGGTCCCGCTGATCGTTGTCTTCCTGGTGTTCCAGAAGTACGTCATGAACGCCGACATCAACGCCGGACTGAAGGACTGACCTTGCCCGCCCCGCTCGACCACGAGTTCGTCCGGTCGGCGGCCCGCGCCGCCGACCGGTCGGCCGTCCCCTTGGCGGCCGACCCCGACGCGGAACCCACCGGCGTGCCGCACCGTGGGCCGGCGTGGTGGGCGAAGACCCTGGTCGCGGCCCACCGTTCCCCGGACTCGGCACGGCACGGCAGCGAGCGGGCCGTCGGCCGCCGCGCTGACCCACCTTCGTGCCCTGCGGGCCGCGCAGACCCTGCGGACGCCGGCCCGCACCCGTCGTCTGACCCGACGCACCACGTCATGGCCACCCCAGGCATGAAGGATTGATCCCCGTGCACCTCCCACGCCAACTCGGTTCGCTGCACGACCTGCCGGACACTCCGGAGGCGTACGACGCCGTGCTCGCCGACGTCACCGAGCAGGCCCTCGCCCGCCTCACACCCGAGGGCAACCTCGAACACCCCGACTGCGTCGACGACATCGGTGACACCTCCCTCGGCATCACCTCCCTGCTCGCCCTCGCCTGGCAGCGCACCAAGGACCCGCGTCTGCCGGAGGCGGTCGGCCGCAGCACGGACTTCCACCTCCGCGAGCGCGTCTACACGGACGACAACCCCGGCTACCCCAACCTGCGGGTACGCGACTCCGGCTTCCCGTACGCCCGTTACACCCTCGCGCCCGGCGCCCACCCCATCGGCGACTGGCCGAGCACGGTCTGGGCGCTGCTCCAGGCCGTCAACCTGCTCGACCTCGCCGACGGCCTCCTCACCGGCGAACAGACCGACGCCCTGCGGGAGATGAGCCGCGGCTACTGGCGCTGGCTCACCGAGGCGACCTTCTTCAACCCGCAGGAGGCCGGCAACCAGGCCATCGGCTGCGTCGTCGGCGGCCTGATGCTGGCCCGCCACCTCCCGCCCGAGGACGCCCGACAGGTCCGCGAGCAGGCGATCGCCCTGTACGTCGACGAGATCCGCGCCCACCGGGTACGCGACCGGGGCGCCCTCCTCCCGCCCGAGCACGGCGGTGCCTGGGACAACAACTACGGCCCGATCTCCCTGTCCTTCCTCGCCCAGGCCCACCGGGTCAGCGGCGAGCAGATCTTCGCCGAGGACGGGGAGACGGTCGCCCGCTACCTCGACGCGCGCCTGACGGTCGGCGGCTTCGACCTCGGCGGCCCCCGCTACAGCGAGCAGCACTCCGGCTTCGAGTCCGTGCTCGGCCTGCGCTACTTCGGTCACCGCGTCGGCGCCGACCTCGGCCGCTACCGGGGCGACCTCCGCTGGGGCCGACACGCGGTCAAGCCCGACGGCGGGGTGGACGGCCACTTCGCGTGGATGCTGGTCTGGCAGATCCAGGACACCACGCCCTGGCACCGCACCCCGTCCACGCGGCCGGTCCGGCACCAGCTGCGCGCCGGCCGGGTCTCCGTCGCCTTCGACTCGAAGATGACACCCGCCCTGATCGAGGCCGGCGGGACGTACTTCCTCGCCGCCGCCGTCAACCGCCAGCACGGCTTCGGCCCGGTCGTCGACGGCTTCCTGCTCTGCCGCCCCATGGGCGAGACCCGCGTCCGGGACGTCCGGGCCGACGGCCTCGCCGCCAAGCTGGTCACCAAGCCCGTCGTCACCCGCGACCACGTCCTGCGGCACGTGCAGTCCCTGTACGTCACCGACGGCACCCGACTGTGGACCACGGTCGCCGTCGAACGCCTGCCCGGATCGCCGTACCTCCTCGCCGGACTGCCGTACGTGGCGGAGGATGCCGAGGGCCTGCGCCGCATCGCGGACGCCGACGTGGCCTCCGCCGGCGACCTGTGGCTGACCCACCCGGCCGCCGAGGGCCCGGAGTTCTTCGACGCCCGAGCCGACACCACCCAGGAAAGCGCCGCCTTCGCCCTCGCCGCCGACCCCCGCGGCTACGGGAACCCCGACGAGGGCTGGTCCCACCTGGTGGCCTCCACGGCCATCGAGGCCACGCCCGCGCCGGGAACGCCGGACGACCTCGATGTCTTCGCCGTCCGCCACGGCGGCTCCGGCGAGGTCTTCGACCCCACGTTCGACCGCGTCGCGGAGGGGCTGAGGGTCCGCACGGAGGCGTTCACCGCCGTGATCGGTGACCCGGCGGGCGACGAACGGGGCGAACCGACCCTGACCCTCCGGCCCTGACCGCCTTCCGGCCCGACCGCGGGCCGCACAAGCCGGCAGCCCGACGTTCCTGACGACGTCGGGCTGCCTCATTCCCGCCCTCGTTCCTACGCCCCTCTTTCCCCCGTTCCCGTCTCCACCACGGGCATCGCCGACGCCGGCACCACCAGGTCCGCGTACGGCCTGGTCGTCGCCACCAGCTCCGCGTTGCGCTCGTCCGTACGGAGAACCCAGGCGACCGCCTCGTCATGCCCCTTGCCGAACTCCTCGTGCCGGGCCACCAGACGACGGACACGCTCGGCCTCGTCGAGATCGCAGAACCACACCTCGTCGAGACGGGAACGGACACGTGACCAGGGCTCGCCGCCCACCAACAGATAGTTCCCCTCGGTGACGACCAGCCGCGCGGACGGCGGGACCGGGATCGCCCCCGCGATCGGCTGCTCCAGGGTCCGTTCGAAGCCCGGCGCGTACACCACGTCGTCCTCGTCGCCCCGCAACCGCTCCAGCAGAGCCGCGTAGCCCGCCGCGTCGAAGGTGTCCGGCGCGCCCTTGCGGTCCCGGCGGCCGAGGCGGTCGAGCTCCACGTCCGCCAGATGGAAACCGTCCATGGGGACATGGGCGACCCAGGGCTCGCCGTCGCCGTTCAGCGCCCGGGTCAGCCGCTCCGCCAGGGTCGTCTTCCCCGCGCCGGGCCCGCCCGCGATACCGAGGAGCGCGCGGCGGTCGGGGCGGGCCAGGGCGGCGGCCCGGCGCAGCAGGTCGTCGAAGGTCAGAGGCATGAGGAAGACGGTAGACCCGACCGGCGTACTCCGGCCCGGGCCGGGCAGACGAGCCCTGCTGTCGTTCGAGCGGGACAAGTGGAAGGTGCCCATGTGTGCAAGACCCTGGTCGGAGCGGGACGGCGACGACGAGGCGGTGCGGGAGGAACTGGCGCGGCTGCGCGCCGAGGTACGACAGCTGCGCAGCCGGACGGAGGGCCGGCCGCTGATCGCCCAGGCCCAGGGCATGCTGCGGGAGCGCTATGCCCTGCCGGACGCCGAGACCGCGTTCGCGCTGCTCCAGCGGGCCTCGCAGCAGTACAACGTCAAACTGCGCACCCTCGCCGACGCGGCGGTCAGCGCACCGCGTCCGGGTGCCCGCGACGCGCTGTGGTTTCCCGGCCGGGCCCGGCACGCGGAACCGGCCCTCAGCTTCGCGGAGGCACGCGACCGCCGCACCGGACGCGGCAACCGGAGCGAGGTGCTGACCTCCGTCCTCAGCCAGGTCCTCAGCGTCGTCGGCACCGACATGGGCAACGTCCAGATCGCCGACCGCACCGAGGGCGGACTGCGCATCGAACGGCACACGGGACACCCGGCGGAGTTCGTCGACTTCTTCGCGCACGTCGGTGAGGACGGCACCGCCTGCGCCAAGGCCGCGCGGGACGTCGCCCAGGTCACCGTCCAGGACGTGGCGACGGACCCGGTGTTCGCCGAGGACGCCCGCGCGGCGATCCTGCGCGCGGGCAGCCGCGCCTGCCACAGCGTGCCCCTGACCACGTCCTCCGGACTGTGCGTGGGCATGGTCTCCGCCCACTTCGAACGCCCGCTCAAGGGGTTGACGCGCGCTCAGCTCAAGGCGCTCACCGTCGCGGCCGCGGAGACCGGCGAGTGGCTCGCCTGGTACGACCGGACCGTCGTCCTGGACGCCCTGGAACACCTCCACACCCTCGGCCGCGCGCACGGCGGCGGCAGCATCACCCGCCGATGACCGGGTTCTTGCCCGCCCGGCACTGACGTCCGCCCCGCTGGGAACCCCCACCTCATGACAGAGACGACCCAACTCACCGAACTGGGCCTGCCCGAGCGGATCCGCGCCTGCCTCTTCGACCTCGACGGAGTGATCACCAGGACGGCCGTCGTGCACGCCGCCGCGTGGCGGCAGGCGTTCGACGAGTTCCTGCGCCGACGCGACGGCGACGCCTTCCGGCCCTTCGACCCCGCCGCCGACTACGACCAGTACGTCGACGGACTGCCCCGCGCCGACGGCGTCCGCACCTTCCTGGCCTCCCGGGGCATCCACCTCCCCGAAGGCACCCCCGACGACCCGCCCGACACCCCCACCGTGCACGGCCTCGGCAACCGCAAGAACGAGATCCTGCTGGACCTCATCCGCACCGACGGCGTCGAGGCCTACGACGGCACCCTGCGCTACATCGAACGCGTCCGCGCCCACGGCCTGCGCACCGCCGTCGTCTCCTCCAGCGCCAACTGCCAGGACGTCCTGCGCTCCATCGACGCCGAGGACCTCTTCGACGTACGGATCGACGGCGTGGTCGCCGCCGAACGCGGACTGCCGGGCAAACCCCGCCCCGACACCTTCCTCGCCGCCGCCCGCGATCTCGGCGTCGAACCCGCCGACGCCGCCGTCTTCGAGGACGCCCTCGCCGGCATGGACGCCGGACGCGCGGGCCGCTTCGGACACGTCGTCGGCCTCGACCGCGTCGGCCAGGCCGACGCGCTGCGCGCCCACGGCGCCGACACCGTCGTGGCGGACCTCACGGACCTGGGGGAGTGGGCGTGATCACACACAGGTCGTACGGTGTCGAACCGTGGGCGCTGCGCGAACAGGGCCTGCACCTCGACGTCCTGCCGCAGAGCGAGTCCGTGTTCGCCCTCGCCAACGGACACATCGGCTGGCGCGGCAACCTCGACGAGGGCGAACCCCACGGGCTGCCCGGCACCTACCTCAACGGCGTCCACGAACTGCACCCCCTGCCCTACGCGGAGGCCGGCTACGGCTACCCCGAGTCCGGGCAGACGGTCATAGACGTCACCAACGGCAAGATCCTGCGCCTCCTCGTCGACGACGAACCCTTCGACCTGCGCTACGGCCGCCTCCGCTCCCACGAACGCGTCCTCGACCTCCGCGCGGGCGTGCTGCGCCGCAGCTGCGAGTGGACCTCCCCGGCCGGCACGACCGTCCGAGTGCGCTCCACCCGCCTGGTGTCCTTCACCCAGCGGGCGATCGCCGCCATCGCCTACGAGGTCGAGGCCGTCGACGGCGAGGCACGCATCGTCGTCCAGTCGGAGCTGGTCGCCAACGAGCAACTGCCCCGGCGCGAGGGCGATCCCCGGGCCGCCGTCGCCCTGGAGTCCCCGCTGGAGCCGGAGGAACACTTCGCCGACGGGACGCGGCTCCGGCTCGTCCACCGCACCCGGCGCAGCGGCCTGCGCGTCGCGGCCGCCGCCGACCACGTCGTCACCGCGCCCGGCCAGATCACCACCCGCGGCGAGAGCAGGGACGACGTCGCCCGCGTCACCGCCACCACCGTCCTGGCGCCAGGCGAGCGCCTGCGGGTGGAGAAGACGGTCGCCTACGGCTGGTCCGGCACCCGTTCGCTGCCCGCGGTCGGCGACCAGGTCGACGCCGCCCTCTCCGCCGCCGCGTACGGCGGCTGGCAGGGCCTCGTCGACGAACAGCGGTCCTACCTCGACGACTTCTGGACCCGCGCCGACGTCGAGGTCGACGGCGACGAGGAGATCCAGCAGGCCGTACGGTTCGCCCTGTTCCACGTCCTCCAGGCGGGCGCCCGCGCCGAACAGCGCGCCCTCCCCGCCAAGGGCCTCACCGGATCCGGCTACGACGGCCACGCCTTCTGGGACACCGAGGCCTTCGTCCTGCCGCTGCTCACCCACACCGCCCCCGGCGCGGTCACCGAAGCGCTCCGCTGGCGCCAGAACACCCTGCCCGCCGCCCGCGAACGCGCGGCCCAACTCGGCCTGAAGGGCGCCGCGTTCCCCTGGCGGACCATCGACGGCTCGGAGCGCTCCGCGTACTGGCCCGCCGGCACGGCCGCCTTCCACGTCAACGCCGCCATCGCCGACGCCGTGGTCCGCCACACCGCCGCCACCGGCGACACCGCCTTCGAACGGGACACCGGCGTCGAACTCCTCGTCGAGACGGCCCGGCTCTGGCGCTCCCTCGGCCACCACGACCACCACGGCGCCTTCCACATCGACGGCGTGACCGGCCCGGACGAGTACAGCGCCGTTGTCGACGACAACACGTACACCAACCTCATGGCCCGAGCGAACCTGCTGGCCGCCGCCGACGTCGTCGAACGCCACCCCGACCGCGCCCGGCGGCTCGGCGTCGACGACGAGGAGAGCGCCGCCTGGCGCGACGCCGCGCAGGCCATGTACGTCCCCTACGACCACGAACTGGGCGTCCACGAACAGCACGCCGGGTTCACCCGCCACCAGCGCTGGGACTTCGAGAACACCGGGCCCGACCAGTACCCGCTGATGCTGCACTTCCCCTACTTCGACCTCTACCGCAAGCAGGTCGTCAAACAGGCCGACCTGGTCCTCGCGATGTACAAGTGCGGCGACCACTTCGACGACGACCAGATGGCCCGCGACTTCGCCTACTACGAGCCGCTCACCGTCCGCGACTCCTCACTGTCCGCCTGCTGCCAGGCCGTCATCGCCGCCCAGGTCGGCCACCTCGACCTCGCCCACGACTACCTCACCGAGTCGGCGCTGATGGACCTGGCGGACCTGGAGCACAACACCCGCGACGGCCTCCACATCGCCGCCCTCGCCGGCACGTGGACGGCGCTGGTCGCGGGCTTCGGCGGGATGCGCCACCACGGCACGACCATCGGCTTCGCACCCCGCCTCCCCGAGCGCCTGAGCAGGCTCGCCTTCAACCTCGGGCTGCTCGACACCTGTCTGCGCGTCGAGATCGAACCCCGCCACGCCACCTACACCCTGCTCTCCGGCGACTCCCTGACGATCCGCCACCACGGCGAACCGGTCACCCTCCACGGGGACAAACCCCGGCGCCTGGACATCCCGGCACCGAAACCACCCGGCCCGGCGCCGGACCAGCCGCCGCACCGGCGCCCCGGTCGCCACCGGGGGAGGGCGGGCTGAGACGCCGGGTCGGTCGAGGACGTGCTCCGCGCGGCCGTCAGCCGCAGAACGCGGACTCCAGCGTGCGGTTGACCGTCGCGTACACCGTGCCGTTGTTGGACGTGTTGGCGAACGAGGTCACACTGCGCTTGCCGTTCTTCGAGGTGAACGCCCAGGTGTAGTAGCCCTGCACCGTCCCCGTGTGCCCGTACACCGAGACCCCGCACGACAGGTCGCGCCGACGCAGCCCCAGGCCGTACGCCTGGGTGCTGTTCACCGGAGTCCACGTCAGCATCTCCTTCAGCCGGGCCGCCGAGGTGAGCTTGCCCTGCACCAGCGCGGACATGAAGGTGTTCAGGTCCTTGGCGCCGGACACCAGACCGCCCGCGCTCTGCGCCCACGACGTCGTCTGCAGCGTCGAGTCGATCTTCTTGCCGGTGGAGTCGGCGGTCATGTAACCGCGCGAGTGCCTGCCGGGGATCGTGTTCTTCGGGTGGACGTAGAACGTGTCCGCGAGCTTCAGCGGCTTGATGATCCGGTCCTGGTACGCGGTCGCCACCGACTTCTTGGTGATCTTCTCGATGAGCATGCCGCCGACCACGAAGTTGGCGTTCGAGTACGCGTAGGACGCGCCCGGCTTGTTCGTCAGCGGCTTGGCGAGCGAGAGGTCCATCAGCTGACGGTAGGTGAACACCTTGTTCCGCACGTTCTCGAACCCCGCCACGCTGGGGGAGAAGAGGGTGTTGGCGTAGTCGTACAGGCCGCTGCGGTGGCTCAGCACATGGCGCACGGTGATCTTCTTGTCGGGCAGCAGCCCCGGCAGATACGTGTTGACGGAGGTGTCGAGCTTGATCTTGCCCTCGTCGACCAGCTGCAGCAGGACCACCGCCGTGAACGTCTTGGTGACGCTGCCGACGCGGATGCGGTCCCCGGTGCCGAGGGCCCGCTTGGTGGACCGGTCCGCGACACCCTCCGCGAGGTGGTGCGTCTTGCCGTTGTCGTCGATCCTCGCGAACGCGCCCGGCGCTCCCTGTGTCAGCGCCGTGCGCAGCGTTTTTCGCAGCTCGGTCGTGTCCGGGCCCGCGGCCGGGGCCGCGTGGGCGGGGACCGTCAGGAGGGACAGGACGACCGCGCCCAGCGTCGCCACACCCGTGCCCACCGTTCTCGAAACCATCTCAACCATCCGATTCGTCTCCTGTTGCCCGCCGTCATCGACAGGTGCATTGGAGTCGAGCGATCACGGAGAGTCAAGTAGCCAGGTCTGGGGGCGAGTTGCCCGACTCGAAAGAGGGACAGTCGGGTGGATCGGTTTCACCCGCCGAAGAGCTGGGTCCAGTACGTGCCGGCCGCGCCGCCGCCGACGAAGCCGATACCTATATGGGTGAAGCCGGGTTTGAGGATGTTCGCCCGGTGCCCGGGGCTGTTCATCCAGCCGAGCACCACCTCGGCGGCGGATCGCTGGCCGCACGCGATGTTCTCCCCGATGGACCGCCGGGTGGAGCCGGCCGCCGCCGCGCGGTGCCAGGGTTCGCCGCCGTCGGGGGAGGTGTGCGCGTAGAAGGCCCGCGCGACCATGTCGGCGCTGTGCGCCTGGGCGGCGTCGGTGAGGTGGGGGTCGGGGGAGAGCGGGGGGAGGCCGGCCCTGGCCCGTTCGCCGTTGGTGAGGGTGATGACGTCGGTGGCGGTCCGGTGGAGGCCGGCGGGGGAGAAGGGCTGCGCCCAGAGGGCCGTCCAGTAGACGGTTCCCGAGCGGGGGTCGGTGGCGTGGCCCAAGCCCGCCTGGATGCAGGCGGGTTCGCAGAGGGTGCGCCTGGCCTTGGGGTCGGAGCGGCAGTAGTCCACGAACTCGGCGGGGGTGCGGGGGCCGGAGACCAGGTGTTCGCCGATGGTGAGGTAGGCGTAGCCGGTGGAGGTGACGCGCTGGTGGACGGAGAGGCCGTCGCTCTCCGAGGCGAGCCGGCCGTGGGCGGCCATCGCGGTGGCGTGGGCCTGGGCGGCGGTCGAGAGACGGGCGTCGGGTGCGACGGGCGGAGAACCCGCGGTGGCCCGGGTGGAGTTGACCAGGTCGATGAAGTGGGTGGGGAGGGAGGTGGGGGATGGTGGGGGTGTGGGGCGAGTGCGGGTCGGTGGGGGCTGGTCGCGCAGTTCCCCGCGCCCCTGACGGCGCGCGCCCGCCGTCGCGTCCTCCAGCACCTCCACGCCGAAGTCCCTCGCCACCCCCGCCAGACCGTCCGCGTATCCCTGGCCGAGGGCCCGTATCTTCCAGTCCGCGCCCTTGCGGTACAGCTCCGCCAACAGCAGTACGGTCTCGCTTCGGGGCCTCGGTGGGGTGAAGCGGGCGAGCGTGCGGCCGTCGCGGCCCGTGACGAGCAGCGTCGGTCCGGGCAGATGGCCCAACGGGGTGCCCGGCTCGGCGGGGCTGATGGCGACGGTGAGACGGGTCGCGCCGGGGCGCAGGCCCGGTGGATCCACCGTCAGGGTGTCACCCGCCAGCCGGGCCCCCGGGGCCGTCGGCTGGTTGTAGAAGACGAAGTCCGCGTCGCCGCGGACTTTTCCGGTGTCGTCGGTGACGAGGGCGGAGACGTCGAAGGGGCCCGGCACCCTGATCGTCAGAGTGCCGCTCGGCAGGGGGACGTTGCCCCCGGGTACCAGCTCGTTCATCGGTGCCGTCCGTCGCAGTGACCGTCAGCCCGACAACGACTCATCCCCGCAGGGCGGTTCCCGTGCCCTCCTGCCGCTCCATGGCGGCCAGGGCGTCCTGGCGGCCGGAGCGCATGGACCTGATCGCCAGCAGCAGGACGCCGATGTCGTCCAGGTAGACCGGGTCCGGCACCAGGTCGGTCGGCAGGACGAGATAGAGGACGGCACCCCAGAAGACCCACTTGGGGCCGGTGGGGAGTCCGGCCCGGCGCAGCTCGCGTCGGGTGCGGACGAGCCGCAGGAGCAGCCAGACGGCCGCTCCGAGCAGAGCGGCCGCGACGACCGCGACCGCGACGATCACCCACGTCCAGGAGTCCATCGGTCCCGCCCCTCTGTCGGGCCGGGCGGTGCGCCCGGCCGGTGCCTGTCCATCGTCTTCCCCCGGGCGGTCCCGTGTACCGCGGCGCGCGGGGGCGGGGACGGGTCAGTGCGAGGCGCGGGCCAGGTTGTGGTCGACGAGGGCCTGGCTGACGGCCCGGATGGAGCGGGCCATGTGGTTCAGCTGCATGACCTCGGCGGCGTACATCTTGATGGTGTGCTCGATGACCGACTCGGACATGCCGAGGTTGGGCAGCTCGGCGCGGGCGGTCTGCAGGGCGGTGCGGGCGACCCGGATCTCGTGCTGGACCTGGATCTGCGCGTGGCGGGCGAGCAGCACGGGGTGGCGCATCATCGCCGGGTAGGTGCCGTAGCGGGCCGGCACCAGCTCGCGCAGCCACTTGGCCGCGGACCTCTCCCAGTCGTAACTGCCGGGTGTCTTGACCTGACACGGCCAGTCCGTGCGGAGGGGCGAGGTGGTCAGGGCCATGTTTGAACACTCCGGTCTTGCATCGACGCCATGGGTGCAGCAGCGGGTGGGGGAGTCCGGGCGGCCCCGGCATAGGGGATGGCCGGGGCCGCCTCCCGGGGCGCCGTGGCGGGTAGGAGCGGACGGTCCCGGGTGGACGACGTGACCCGGCGTTCCACCGGGTCACGATCCGCGAGCAGTATTTATATATACCCCTGAGTATGCAAGGGCATGGAAAAATTCATGCCGGGAATGACAGGAAGAATCCGCCGCTGTCCTGGCATGGGGGTGGAGTGGGATCAGTCCCTGAGGAAGAACTGGTGCTGCTCCGACACCTGCTCGTACGCCTCCAGCCGGGCCTGGGTGCGCTCGGGGTCGGCGTCGGTCATGGCCTGGAGCAGGGCGGAGGACATCATCACGGGGGCCGCGTAGGAGTCGAAGACCAGGCGTGAGCCGGTGCCGGTGGCGAAGACGGCGTCCGCCTCGTCCGCGAGCGGCCCGAGCGCCAGATCGGTCACCAGGGCCACCTTGAGCCCGGCACCGTGGGCGACCCGCAGCGCGGTCAGGGTCTCCTGGGCGTGCCGGGGCATGGAGAACGCCAGGACCCAGGTGCCCCCCGCCTCACGGGACTGCAGCAGCGTGTCGTAGGCGACCGTGCCGCCCTTGGTCACCAGCCGGACGTCGGGGTGGATACGGCGGGCGGCGTACGCGAAGTACTCGGCGAGCGCGCCGGAGATCCTGAGGCCGAGGACGGTCAGCGGGGCCGACAGGGACAGGGCGCGGCCGATCTCGATCACCTGGTCGGGATCGGCGAAGTCGCGCCGCAGGTTCTCCAGGTTCTCGATCTCGGCGTCCACGGCCGCCTGCAACTCGTTGCTGCGGTCCGCCGCCGAGATACCCGGGGCGCTGCCTAGGGTGGCCAGGGCGATGGACTGGAGCCGCTCGCGCAGTGCGGGGTAGCCGCTGAAGCCGACGGCCGCCGCGAACCGGGTCACCGAGGGCTGGCTCACCCCGACCCGCTCCGCGAGGTCGGTGATCGACAGGAACGCGGCCTCGGTGATGTGCTCGATCAGATACTGCGCGATCCGCCGCTGCCCGGGGGAGAGCCGGGGGCCGTCGAACAGCTCCCTGAGCCGGGACGTGGGCGACTGCCCGGTCTCCGGCGCGGTCCGCCCGGACGTGATCGCTGATGCCTGCGCACGTGCCTGCTGCGGCGATGGCACCCGCGTGCCTCCTTCGTCTCCCACGAGCACTCAACATAGCCCACGGCCCATGCGGCGCCGGGTCGATCGCGCGACCTGCGAGAACCCCGTTTCGGGCAGACGATGGGGGTACTCGGGGTACCCGCACCCTGTCGCTCACACGAGGGAGAAGGCTCGTGACCCTGCCCAGTCTGCCCGTGTCCCAGGTGGAGGTCGTGCTCTGCGACTGCTCCGCCCAGGACGCCGAACGCGTCTTCGCCTGTCTGCGCGCCCACTTCGAGTCGGACCGGCGTCCCGACGACCCGCCGCACGAGACGGGCACCGACCGGCCCACGATGTGGACCGGCATGTACGACACGGCCGCCGCGGTCACCGCCGGCGAAGGCCGACACCCCGAGCCGCCGTCCGCGCCCGTCACGGTCGAGGTCCAGGGCAGCCCGCCGGCCGTACGGCTGCTGCGGTCCGCCCTGGAGGAGGAGTACACCGTGCGTCAGGTCGGCGTGGACGCCGGTGACCAGGAGGTCCAGCTCCAGCTGCGGGTCGAGGGTCGGGAGGGACGCGGCTGATGACGACTCTGGGGGTGGGCAGCAGGCGCGCGGCACGGGGCTCGGTGACCGAGGGCGCGGCCCGCGCCGGGCTGACCGCGCGCGGCGTCATCTATCTGCTGGTCGGGGCGCTGGCCCTGCAGATCGCCTTCGGCGGGAGCTCGGAACAGGCGGACCGGCAGGGCGCCCTGGAGGAGATCGCCGAGAAGCCGCTGGGCTCCGTGATGCTGTGGGCCCTGGGCATCGGCCTGGTGGGCATGGCGCTGTGGCGGCTGTCGGAGGCCGTGTTCGGGGCGGCGGGCCCCGACGGCCGCAAGTGGACCAAGCGGCTCGCGTCCGCCGCGCGCTTCGTGTTCTACGCCTTCGTCGCCTACTCGGTGCTGATCTTCGCGGCGGGCGGGGGCAGTGGGGGAGGCGGTGGCGGTTCCAGCGACGAGCAGTCCCGGGACGTCACGGCACGCGCGCTCGAACTTCCCGGCGGCCAGTGGCTCGTGGGCGCGGCGGGCGTGGGTGTGATCGCCGCGGGCGGGTGGATCGGCGTACGGGCCGCGATGCGCTCGTACCACAAGCACCTCAGGCTCGGCGAGATGTCACCGCGGACCCGCCGTCTCGTCGACATCAGCGGGGTGGGCGGCGGTGTCGCCCGGGGTCTGCTGTTCGCCGCGGTCGGTGTCTTCGCCGTCCGCGCCGCGATCGAGTACGAACCCGACAAGGCCAAGGGCCTCGACGACACCCTCCGCTCCTTCGCCGAAACCCCCGTGGGCCCGGTGCTCCTGGCCTGCGTCGCGGTCGGGCTGGTCCTGTTCGGGCTGTTCTCGTTCGCCATGGCGCGCTGGCGCAAGGTGTGAGGCACGTCAGGGAGTCGAGCCGGCCGGAGAGCGGGACGCGGTGCCTCCGGCCGGACGCCGGCTTCACCTCTGTGGGATTCGCTTACGGGAACAGTCGATCGAGGAAGGCGTTCCCGTAGACCCGGTGCGGGTCGAGGCGGTCCAGGATCTCACTCGCGCCGGCCCAGCCCGGCCCCGCGCCGTCGTCGAAGGACTCCGGTACGACGGTGCCGAGCACCTCTTCGTCGCTCCAGGCGGCCTCGTCCGTGTAACCCCAGCCCTTGGACCACTCGACCCGGGTGAGGGCGTGGCCGCCGTCGTAGGTGGCGAGCAGGAAACGCTCCAGCTCTCGGAAGAACGCCTCGGCGTCCGGCGTCCCCGGCAGCGTCAGCACGTCCAGCCACACGGAGGTGTCCCAATCGGGCCGGTCGGCGCGCGGCCGCAGCGCCGACAGCAGCGGGGCACGCGCGCCGGCCACCCCGGCGTCCGCGGGGTCGTCGAGGCCGGTCACCCGGATCTCCACCGACCCGTTGACGGGGAACCGCCCCCGGGCCGCGTACGCGGCGAGCCGCTCCCGGTAGAACGTCGTGAACTCGTGGACCACACGCTGCACCTGGTCCCGTGAGGTGAGCACCGCGTACCCGTTGGCCGTCACCCGCAGGGTCGTCGGCTTCAGATAGAGCAGTGTGTTCTTGGACGGGCCCCAGATGTCCGCCGAGAACGTGGTCGTCAGCCCCAGCGAGGCCGTGGTCAGCTGGGTCTTGCCCAACACCGGCGCGAGATACCAGGCGCCGTCGGACACCATCCGCCCGACGAGGTCGGCGACGACGGTCGGCACGTTGTCCGAGAAGGGGTAGTTGTACGGCGAGGTCACGTGCCGTGAGGTGAGCGGGCGGGTCGGCTCCACGCTCCACACCTTGAACCAGGGGAACTCGGTGAACGCGAACCAGATCGCCTCCAGGCGCCCCGCCTCGTCCAGGAAGCTCGCGAACGTACGCCCGCCGGTGCCGGGTGGGGCGAACAGCTCCCCGGCGGGGATGTCGGTCCGGCTCAGGCACCGCAGGTGGGCGTTGCGCCCGACGCGCAGCACGACCTCGGTGACCAGCGCCCGGCCGAGATGGGTGAGCAGCGCCGCCCCGTCCGCGTCGTCCCGCCCGTACGTCCGCAGGACGTACGCGTCGCTGTCGGCGTCCCACACCACCGCCGTCAGCGACAGGACGAGATTGCTGAGCGAGCCGTACGTGTGACCGGGCGGCCGGGTCTCCCCGACCGCCGGCACCGCCGTGCCGTGCGCGTCGACGGCGAGGGCGCCGCCGATCGAGAGGTCACCGGGCGCGGGGCAGGCGGTCACTCCGAGGCCGTGGCCCTCCAGGAAGGTCAGCAGCCCTTCCAGCGAGGCGCCGGAGCCCACCCGGACGGCGGCCGGGTCGGTGGACTCCAGCGTCATGGCGGTGAGGTGGGCGGTCGTGTCGACGAGCAGCAACGGGGCGCCGGAGTCGGTGCCGGGGGTGATGGTCAGGGGCGACCAGCCGTGGGAGAGACCGCGCGCGCGGACCCTCCAGCCCTGCCGCCGCGCCCAGTTGACGACCGTAACCGCCTGCTCCGCGTCGGCCGGCGCGCACGCCCACAGCCCGGAGGCGGTGATCTCCCCGTCCCAGTTGCGGTACACCGACCTGTACAGCTCGACGTCCGAGGGGAAGCCGGGCACGTCGGCCGCGGCGGCGGCCGGGTCCTGGCGGACGAACTGCGGGGTGAGGGCGAGCGCGGCGGCGCCGAGGAGGAAACCCCGGCGGGACGTTGCTGAGGAGTCGGTCACGGTGATCACGCTAAGCCGGAAATGACACAAGTGACCGATCTGCCAACTGGATTCACTCGTGTGAGTGAAACTGTGGAGGGGTGTGCGGGCCCGGTCGGGCCACGGCACCATCCAGGGAAGGGAACATCGACCGACCGGGAGGACCTGTGACCGAGGTGCACGGCAGCCGGGACCGAGGCCGCGACGAGACCGAGGACGAGCGCGCCGACCGCCGCTGGAGCGAACTCATCCAGGAGGTGCGGGTGGCCCAGACCGGGGTGCAGATCCTCTTCGGCTTCCTCCTCACCGTCGTCTTCACCCAGCGCTACCACGACCTGCCGCAGACCGAGAAGACCATCTACATCGTCACCGTCGTCCTCGGCGCCGCCGCCACCGGCGCCCTGATCGGCCCCGTGTCCTTCCACCGGATCGTCGCCGGTCGCCGCATCAAGCCGGCCGCCGTGGAGTGGGCGAGCAGACTGACCGTCGTCGGTCTCATCCTGCTCCTCGCCACGATGACGGCGGCCCTGCTGCTGATCCTGCGCGTGGCCACCCACGACGAGTACGTGCCGTGGCTCGTCGGCTGCGTGGTCCTCTGGTACCTGCTGTGCTGGTTCGCACTCCCGGCCTGGATCCGCCGCCGCCACGCCGGCGACTGACCTGCGCCGTCACACCCGTGGGTGACGTCCCCCCGATGGCGTGAATGGTGGTGTTGCCCGTGGGGCGGGTGGTGCGCGAGCGTGACGTGTCATGGATCGTGACCAGAGTCGTCCCACTCCTCCCCTGACCCGCCGTCAACTCCTCGCCGCCACCGGTGCCACGGGGGCCGCCGCGGTCCTCGGCACCGTCGGCCCGGCCGCACCCGCCGCCGCCCGGTCCCGAACCGCCGACGCGGGCCTCACCCTCACCTTCACCCGGGCCACCAACGGCTCGGCGACCCTCGCGCCCGCCGGCGACACCCTGGTCGCCGAGATCCAGAGCGGCCTGTGGTCGGTTCCGCGCGGCGGCGGCAAGGCGGTCGCCCTCACCCCGGCCGGCCTCGAACCCAACCGGCCCACCTACTCCCCGGACGGCGAACTCGTCGCCTTCTGCGCCTACCAGGGCGGCGGCTTCCACCTGTGGACCATGCGCCCCGACGGCTCCGGCCTGACGCAGCGCACCGACGGCCCCTGGGACGACCGGGCACCGGCCTGGTCACCGGACGGCACCCGGCTCGCCTTCGGCTCCGAACGCGGCGGCGACCCGGGCGCCGCCTCCGGCGGAAGCCCCTACCGCATCCACGTCCTGCACCTCTCCACCGGCGACATCACCCCCGTCACCGGCCTGCCCGACCAGGACGGCCCCCTCCAGGACAGCCCGTGGGAGGACTTCGACCCCGCCTGGTCACCCGACGGCACCCGGCTGCTGTTCGTGCGCGGCAAGGTCGTCACCTCGGGCACCACCCCGTCCGTCGAGTCCCGCACGGTCGCCGCCGTGGCCGCCGACGGCACCGGCGCGGTGACCGTCGAGCACACCGAGACCACCGCCGCCCAGGTCATGACGCCTGCCCTCGCCGCCGACGGCCGCCTCGCCCACCTGCGCACCACGGCCGCCCCCAACGGCTCCTGCACCCTCGTCGTCGACGGGCGGCCCGTCGAGGTCGACGGCGACCTCGCGCCCGTGCCACCCCGCTGGACGGCCGACGGCCGACTGCTGGTCACCCTGGACGGGGGGTTCAGCCTCGTACGCCCAGAGGAACCCGCGCAGGCCGAGCGGATCCCCTTCGAGGGCGTGCTCCCGGTCGACCGGCCGCGCTACCGGGTCAAGGAGTACGACCTCGGGGAGGAACGGGTCCGCCCGGTACGGGGCATCCACCTGCCCGCACTGTCGCCGGACGGCCGCAGCATCGCCTTCGCCGCCCTCAACTCCCTCTGGCTGACCGGTACTTCGGGCGGCCGCCGACCGAGGAAGCTGCGCCAGTCGCCGCCCACCCGCACCCTGCTCGCGCCCTCCTGGGCACCCGACGGGCGATCGCTCGTCTACGCCGACGACCGCGACGGCCTGCTCGGCGTGTACCGACACGATCCGGCCACCGGCGAGGAGACCGCGCTCGCGACCGGCGGCCGGGTCATGCCCGCGCTCTCGCCCGACGGCGAGCGGCTCGCGTGCCTCGACATGGCCGGCCGGCTCGTCGTACGGGACCTGGCGAGCGGTGCGGAGCACGTCCTCGTGGCACCGCTCGGCGGGGGCGGCATCCCCGGCAGGCCGAGCTGGTCGCCCGACGGCCGGTACCTCGCGCTGTGCGATCGCAACCGTCTCGGCGCCCGTTTCCGCGAGGGCTACAACCTGATCCGGATCGTCGACGCCACGACCGGCGCCGACCGGCTGCACGCGGTCGCGCCGCACACCTCCATCGCCGACCGCTACGACTCCGGCCCCGTCTGGTCACCCGACGGACGCTGGATGGCCGTGATCGTCGAATCCGCGCTGTGCCTGCTGCCCGTCGCCCCCGACGGCACCCCCCGAGGCAGACTCCGCACCCTCACCACCGAACCCGCCGACCACCCCACCTGGTCCGGCGACTCCACGACCCTGCTCTACCAGTCCGGCACCCGGCTCCGCCTGATCGACGTCACCGGCGACCACACCCGAACCGTCCGCGTACCGCTCGACCGCACCCGGCGCACCTCCGCCGACACCGTCGTCCACGCCGGACGGCTGTGGGACGGCACCGGCGAGACGGTCCGCGACGACGTCGACATCGTCGTCCGCGGCGGCCGCATCACCGCCGTCGAACCGCACCGGGGCAACCGCCGCGCCGCGCTCCGCCGGATCGACGCCTCCGCGCACACCGTGATCCCCGGCCTCTGGGACAGCCACACCCACCCCTGGCAGAGCACCTACGGCAGCCGCCAGGCCACCGCACAGCTCACCTACGGCGTCACCACCGCCGTCTCCCTGGGCGGCTTCGCCCACGAACAGGCCCGCATCCGCGAGGAGGTGAACGCCGGCCGACTCGCCGGACCCCGGCTCCTCACCACCGGCGAACTCCTCGACGGCGCCCGGGTCGCGTACAGCATGGGACGCGCCCACCGCACGAAGGCCGGACTGCGCCGCACCCTCGAACGAGCCGAGGCGCTCGACTGGGACTTCGTCAAGACCTATGTACGGGCACCCGGTTGGGTGATGAGCGAGGCCGCGCGCTTCGCCCACGAACGCCTCGGCGTCCGCACCGGCGGCCATCTGCTCTCCCCGGGCGTGCAGCTCGGCCAGGACCTGACGACCCATCTCCAGGCCACCCAGCGCGGGGAGTTCGGCCACGCCATCACCGCGAGCGGACAGGCCTACGAGGACGTGGTGGAGATCTACACCGGGCAGGGCGTGGACTTCTCCCTGATCGCCACCCCCTTCACGGCCGCACCCCTCATGGGCGCCGACCCGACGCTGGCCGACGACCCGCGCGTCACGGTCGTCATGCCACCGTGGGACGCCGCCGTCGTCCGGCAGGGCGCGGCAATCCCGCCGACCGCCGCCCAACTCGCCGCGCTGCGCACCGAGACCGACATCTACCGGCGGATCCTAGAGGCCGACGGCATCGTCGCCCTCGGCACCGACCAGCCGCTCGGCCCCGTCGGCCTCTTCCTCCACCTCGCCCTGCGCGCCCTGCACGCCGGCGGCCTCACCCCCGCCGAGACCCTGCGCACCGCGACCGTCCTCCCGGCCCGCCTCTTCGGCCTGGACGACGACCTCGGCACGGTCGAAACGGGCAAGCTCGCCGACCTGACGATCATCGACGGCGACCCCTTCACGGACTTTGCCGACCTCATCCGCACGACGTCGGTCCTGCGGGGCGGAACCCCCTTCACCACCGAGGAGTTGGTGGCCGCGTACCGGCCCGCCGCACCACGTGCGAAGGCCGCCGGGACGGAGGAGGACTGGCTGGAGGTCGGCCGGCTGATGCGCCGGGACGGCTGCTGCCACGACGGCCACTGACGTCTCGACGTCGGCGCCGCCCCGACGAACGTGGTCCCGGCGGCGGCTGACGTCAGTGATCGGTTCCCTTGCCGATGAACAGCTCCGCGAAGGTCGACGCGGCGGCGGGGGAGCCGAGCACGCGGCGCAGCCTCGCGGTGGCGGCGCCGGCCCGGAACGGGTCGCCGGACGACGGCCCGTGCAGCAGCTCCGCCAGCCACTGCGAAAACTCCTGGTAGTGCCAGACCCGGCGCAGACAGGCGTCCGAGTAGCCGCGCAGCCCGCTGTCGTCGCCCTTTCCCAGGTGGGCGATCAGGGCGTCCGCCAGGAGCAGGGCGTCGTGCAGGGCCAGGTTCATGCCTTTCGCGGCGATGGGCGCGACGAGGTGCGCGGCGTCACCGGCGAGGTACAGCCGGCCGTACGCCATCGGCTCGGTGACGTAGTTGTGCATGTCGAGCACCCGCTTCTCGACCAACGGGCCCTCGGTGAGCGGCCGGGCGCCGGGTGCCGCGAGGCGGGTGTGCAGCTCGGACCAGACCCGGTCGTCCGGCCAGTTCGCCGGGTCGTCACCGGCCGGGACCTCCAGGTAGTAGCGGGTGACCTCTGGGCTGCGCGCCATGTGCCCGGCGAACCCCCGGGAATGCACCCCGAGGACGACGCAGTCGGACGACGGGGGCGCCTCGGCGAGCAGCGCCAGCCACCCGACCCCGTGGTCGTGCCGGGCGACCGTGGCGTGCTCGGCCGGCAGCGCGGCCCGGGTGACCCCACGGGCGCCGTCGCACCCGGCGACGAACTCACAGGCGAGGACGTGCCGTTCACCGGTGGCCGGGTCCACGTACGACACGGACGGGCGCTCCCCGTCGATGTCGTGCAGTTCGACGTCACGCACACCGAAGCGGATGTCGCCGCCCCGGACGTCCGCGTACTCCCGGACCAGGTCCGTCACCAGCAGCGGCTGCGGGTAGACGTAGTGGTGGTGGCCGGTGATCTCCGTGTACGGGAACCGGCGCCGCTCACCGGCGAAACGGAACTCGAACTCCGTGTGCACCGGGGCTCGTTCCACGAGCCGGTCGGCCAGTCCGCGCCCCTGGAGCGCACGCACCGCCCACTCCTCCAGGAACCCGGCCCGGGGGCGCCGCTCGATGAACGCGCGGCTCTCGGTCTCCAGCACCACACAGTCGACGGAGGCGGCGCGCAGGATGTTGCCGACGGTGAGCCCGGCCGGGCCGGCGGCGACGATGACGACGGGGGTGCGCTCGGGCGGAGTCGGGCCCGGGAGGGGAGTGGGGGTGGTCACCCGAGCATTATGCCGGGCGACCGGTGAGCGACCTCAAGTGCTGTGCGGGACAGGGGCGTTGGGGCATCGGTGGCTCCGGGTCACCGCAGTTCGAACCGGCGTGCCCACTCCGTGATGTCGGCCGTCGTCGCGTTGCCGCCGCAGACCACGAGGCCCAGCCGGGCGCCGTCGCCGACGCGTGCGAGGACCTGCCGGGCGGCGGGCAGCAGACAGCCGGCGGCCGGCTCCGTCCACACCTTGCCGTGTTCGGCGAAGTCGAGGACCCCTTGCACGGCTTCGGCGTCGGAGACCACGAGGACGTCCTCGACGAGGGAGGCCACATGGTCGTACGTGAGCCGGGAGACGGAGGGCGCGCTGAGGGTGGTGACGATGGAGGAGAGAGGGACGGTCACGGGGCCGCCCGCCGTGAGCGCGTCGGCCATGGCCGTGGCGCCGACGGTTTCCACGCCCCAGACGCGGACGCCCGGCAGCAGGGCCCGGAAGGCGGCGGCGACACCGGCGACGAGACCGCCGCCACCGATGCTGACGAGCACGTCGGTGAGCGCGCCGCCCGCCGTCGCCCCGGAGCCCGCCGTCGCCCCGGAGTTCGGCAGGTCCTCGGCGAACTCCAGGCCCACGGTGCCCTGCCCGGCGATCACCCACGGGTCGTCGAACGGGTGGACGAGGGTGAGGCCCTCCGAGCGGAGCCGCTCGGCGAGCGCGAACGCCTCCGCCATCCCGTCGGTGAGCCGCAGCGAGGCACCGGCGGCCTCCACGAGGTCGGCCGCCCGGCGGGGCGCGGAACGGGACATCACCACGGTCGCCTTGATGTGCAGCGCGGCGGCCATGTGCGCCAGGGCGATGCCGTGGTTGCCGCCGCTGACCGCGACGACCCCGGCCGCCCGCTCCGCTTCCGTCAACGTCAGCAGCTTCGCCGTCGCGCCGCGTGCCTTGAACGAGCCGGTCCGCTGCAGCACTTCCAGCTTCGCGGTCACCGGCGCGCCGAGCAGCGCGGACAGCCCCGGGCTCGCCACGGTGGGGGTCCGCACGACGTGGCCGGCGATCCGCTCGGCGGCGTCCTGGATCTCGCCGATCCCGATCAACAACGATGTCACTCCGTTCGGTGGGGCAGGTGTCATGGGGTGGGTTGTCGGGTGCGGGTGCGTGGGGGCTGGTCGCGCAGTTCCCCGCGCCCCTGAAAAGCCGGGGCTGCGCCCCGTGCTTTTCAGGCCCGCAGGGGCCTGCAGCTTTTAGGGGCGCGGGGAACTGCGCGAGAAGCCCCACCGGGCCGCACCCGACAACGCGACCCCGTCAGTGCAGGGCCTCGGTCCAGTTTCGCGGGACGCGTCCCGCAGGGCCCGGCACCGGCTGGTCCTCGGGATGGCTCGCGGGCGGCGCGAGGTCGGGCCCAGACTCGTACATCTCGGAGGTCTCGTAGTTCCAGAACCAGGACTCACCCGGTTCGAAGCTCTGCACGAAGGGGTGCCCCGCGGCCTCCGCGTGGGCCGTGGCGTGCTGGGCCGGGGAGGAGTCGCAGCAGCCGACATGGCCGCACTGGGCGCAGCGCCGCAGATGGAACCACCAGCCGTCGGCCGCGTCGCACTCCACGCATCCGTCGCCGCTCGGCGGAACGGCGGGGTCGATTCCGGCGGGCAGGGTCATGAGGTCTCCTCGGGATCGTCGGCGAGCGTGATGTCCAGATCGGCCGCCGGCGCCGTCAGCGGCAGAAAGACCTGGAAGCGGGTCTCGCCCGGCCGCGAGTGCACCTCGATGTGCCCGTGGTGCTTGTTGACGACGATGCGCCAGGAGATGTCGAGGCCGAGCCCGGTGCCTTGTCCGACGGGCTTGGTGGTGAAGAACGGGTCGAAGATACGGCCCTTGATCTCCGCCGGGATGCCGGGACCGGTGTCACGGAACTCGACCAGCACCTGGTCCCGGTGGTCCAGCGCCGTCCGTACCGTCAGCGTGCCCACGCCCCCCGTGTCGTTGATCGCCGCGACCGCGTTGTCGATCAGGTTCGTCCACACCTGGTTCAGCTCACCGGGGTAGGCGGGGATACGCGGCAGCGAGCGGTCGTACTCCTTCACCACCTCGATCCGCTCGCCGATCTTCCCGGACAGCATCAGCAGGGTGCTGTCGAGGAGTTCGTGGACGTCGGCGTTCTGGTAGGGCGCGCGGTCGAGCTGCGAGTACTGCTTGGCCGCGTCGACGAGCTGGGTGACGCGGGTCGTGGAGTCCTCGATCTCGTTCATCAACAGCTCGGTCTCGACGGTGTAGTTGAGCCAGCGCACCGCCCCTTCGAGGGTGTGCTCGTCCACGGCCTCCGCGACCTGGTCGAGCCACGCGGTGTCGAGTCCGGCCTGCACGAAGTTCGGCGCGAGCTGCCAGCCGCCCGTGATGCCGTGGTCGTCGAGCCAGTCCGTCAGCTCGTCCTCCCGGTCGGAAGCCTCCAGCGGGCTGAGCGGAGTGGCCTTGGCGACCTGCTCGGCCGTCCGTTCCTGTAGATCGACCAGTGACTCCAGCATGGCCCGCTTGTGCGGTCCGGCGGCGATCGCCCCGAGCTTGTGCCGCATCCCGGCCACCCGCTCCCGCAGCGCCGAGGTCGCCCGGACGGCGGCCGCCGCCGGGTTGTTCAGCTCGTGGGTGAGTCCGGCCGACAACGAGCCCAGCGCCAGCAGCCGTTCCCGCTGGTTGATGGTCCGCTGGGTGTTCTGGTTCCCGAAGAACAGACCCTCCAGCAGATGGACGGCCATGGGGAACCAGTCGCGCATGATCTGGGCGAAGGCCGCCGCGGGCAGGACGTAGAAGCGCGAGGGGACGGTGACCCGCATGGAGCCCTTGTAGCGGGCCTGGTCCGCATGGTCGCCGAGATACGCCTGGAAGGCACCCGCGTACACCCCGACCTGGGAGCTGCGGCTGACCTCCACGTCGTCGTCGCCGACCTGCCGCGACAGCACCACCGTGCCCTCCAGGAGCACGAAGAAGCAGGTGGCAGGCTCGCCCTCCCGGTAGACATGCCCCGGCTCGAACCGCTCCACCCGGCCCTCACGGCACAGCCGGTCCAACTGCTCGTCGTCCAGCTTCTCGAACAGGAACAGCCGGCCCAGCTCGGCCCGGTCGCACGGCGACGGCTCCCCGCTCATGACGCGGCCTCCGAGGCCTCAGCACCGGTCATGACTGCTCCAGATACCTGTGCACCAGCATCACGGCCATCGCCCCCTCTCCCACGGCCGACGCGACCCGCTTCGCGGACTCCGACCGAGCGTCCCCGGCGACGAACACACCGGGCACATTGGTCTCCAGGTGGTACGGCGGCCGGTCCAGCTCCCAGCCCGCGGGCGGACTCCCGTCCGGGGTCATGTCCGGCCCGGCCACGATGAACCCGCGCTCGTCGCGGAGCACGGTCCCCTCCAGCCAGTCGGTGTGCGGCTCGGCGCCGATGAACACGAACAGCCACTGCGCGTCGACGAGTTCCTCCCGCCCGCTCGCCACGTCCTTCAGCGTCAGCTGCTCCAGCTGGTTCGTGCCGTGCGCGGCCTCCACGATCGTGCCGGGGCGCACGAAGATGTTGGGGGCCTCGGCGAGCTGCTGGATCAGATAGTGCGACATGGACGCGGTGAGCGAGTCGCCGCGGACGAGGAGGGTGACCGACTTGGCACCCCGGGACAGGTACATCGCCGCCTGCCCGGCCGAGTTGGCGCCGCCGACGATGTACACGTCGTGGCCCTGGCAGCCGGCCGCCTCGGTCAGGGCGGAACCGTAGAACACCCCGCAGCCGGTGAGGTCCGCGCAGCCCGGCGCGGCGAGCTGCCGGTACGACACGCCCGTCGCAAGGATCACGCTGTGCGCGGCGACCGCCGAACCGTCGGAGAACCGGACGGTCCGCGCGGCCCCGTTCACCTCCAGGGCGTTCACCTCGCGGGCCGAGAGGATCTCCGCGCCGAACTTGGTGGCCTGACGGCGCGCCCGGTCGGTGAGCTGGCCGCCGGACACCCCGTCGGGGAACCCGAGGTAGTTCTCGATGCGTGAACTCTGGCCCGCCTGCCCGCCGGTCGCCGACCGCTCGACGAGGAGCGTCCGCAGCCCCTCCGAGGCCCCGTACACCGCCGCGCCCAGCCCGGCCGGTCCGCCGCCGATGACGACCAGGTCGTAGAACTCCTGGGCCGGCGTGGTCGCCAGCCCCACCTTCTCCGCCAGCTCCGGGTCCTCCGGCGCCACCAGCGGCGTACCGTCCGGGGTGACCACCAGCGGCAGCCGCTCGCCGTCCGCGCCGGCCGCCGCGAGCAGCCGCCGCCCCTCCGGCTCGTCCGACGAGAACCAGCGGTACGGCACCTGGTTGCGCGCCAGGAACTCCCGTACGCCCGACGACCGCGCCGACCACCGGTGCCCGACCACCTTCGTGGTGCCCGCACAGGTGCGGTCGGCGGCCCGCCAGGCCTGCAGCAGGTCGTCCAGGACCGGGTAGAGCTTCTCCTCCGGCGGGTCCCACGGCTTCAGCAGATAGTGGTCGAGGTCGATGACGTTGATCGCGTCGATCGCCGCTCCGGTGTCGGCGTACGCGGTGAGCAGGACCCGCCGCGCCCCCGGATAGACGTCCAGGGCCTGTTCCAGGAACTCGATGCCGTTCATCTCCGGCATCCGGTAGTCGGCCAGGATCACCGCCACCTGGTCGCCCCGGAGCTTCAGCTCCCGCAGGGCCTCCAGCGCCGTCTGCCCGGACTCCGCCCGCACGATCCGGTACGACTCGCCGTACCTGCGGCGCAGATCCCGCGCCACCGCGCGGGACACCCCGGGATCGTCATCCACCGTGAGGATCACGCTCCGCGCCGGACCGACCGCCTGAGTCATACTCCTCCACCCCGAGACAATGCGGCCATCGTATGTTCGACCGTGCCGCTTCGCGCGGTTTCCGCGGGGCCACGGGCGCGGGACCCCGGCAGCGACGTCAGTCCGCGCGCGGCGCCAGGACGCAGAACTCGTTGCCCTCCGGATCCTGGAGCACCACCCAGGGCTCGTCACCGGTCTGCCCGATGTCCGCGTGCCGGGCCCCGAGGGCGAGGAGGCGGGTGACCTCCGCCTCCTGGTCGACGGGGCGGAAGTCGAGATGGAGACGGTTCTTGCCGTCCTTGGTGTCCGGACTGCGCCCGAACAGCAGGCCCGGGAGACGGTCCGGCGCCGGGCGGATCTCGTACTCGTCGGGCGACTCGTCGACCACCACCCACCCGAGCGCCTCGGCCCACCAGCGCCCCAGCGCCGCCGGATCGGCCGCGTCCACCAGCAGCTGCTCCCACTCCAAGGTCATACGGCGAGCGTAGTGAAGACTGGACCCGTCAGCCATGTGACGACCGAGAGGTGGCCGATGACGACGCGCCCGATCACCGCCGCAGTGGACGGTACCCCCGAGAGCCTCGCCGCACTGGCGTGGGCCGGCCGGGAGGCCGTACGCCGGGGCCTGGCGCTGCGGATGGTGCACGCGTGGCGGTGGGAGCCGCACGAGGCGATCACCGTGGACCGGGACGGACAGGCGCGGTGGGCCGGGGAGGCCCTCGCCGAGGCCGCGCGGGGTGTCGCCGAGCGGCACCCGGAGCTGGAGGTGACGACGGACCTCGTGGAGGGCCCGCCGGTCGACACGCTGGTCGGCGCCGCCGAGCACGCCGAGACCCTGGTGCTGGGCTCGCGCGGACACGGCGCCGTCGTGGGCTTCCTGCTGGGCTCCGTGGGCCAGCAGGTGATCGTCGAGTCACCGCGCCCCGTCGTGCTCGTGCGCGCCGAGGACAGCCCGAGTGCCGAGGCCGCCGGACGCGAGGTGGTCGTCGGTCAGCAGGGCACCCCGGAGGACAGCGCCGACGTGCTGCGGTGCGCGTTCGAGACGGCGGCCGCCCGCGGGGCGTCGCTGCGCGCGGTGCGGGCGTGGACACTGCCCCCGCTGTACGCGTACAGCCCCGGCTCGCTCAAGCTCCTCGACGAGGCCGGCGGGCTGGAGCCGTACGAGAAGAAGGCGCTCGCCGCCGCGCTGGAACCGTGGCGGGAGCGCTTCCCCGAGGTGCGGGTCACCCAGCACGTCGAGATGGGCAGCGCCGGGCAGGTGCTGCTGTCCGTGGCCCAGCGGGCGCAGCTGGTGGTCGTCGGGCGCCGTGCCCGCCGTACGGCCGTCGGCGCCCGCATCGGCTCGGTCGCCCACGGCGTCCTGCACCACGCGCGCTGCCCGGTCGCGGTGGTCCCCCACAAGTGACGTGCCGTCGGCTCACTCGGCGGTGACGTCGTCCACCTTCGGCGGCAGCAGCGCGAGCGTCTTCGGCAGGACGTTGTCGATGTAGTCCTTCACCGCCGTGTCCAGGCCGATGTCGTGCTGGGCCCGCTCGGACAGGTACCAGCGGTGTTCGAGGAGCTGGTGGTAGATCTCCGCCGGGTCCATCGAGCCGCGCAGTTCGAGCGGGACGGCCCGCACGGTCGGGCGGAACACCTCCCGCACCCAGCGGTGCGCCAGCACCTCGGGACGGGCGCCGAGGGGGTCGCCCGGGGCGTAGTCGTCCTGGGTGGCCATCCAGCTCTCCAGGTCGGTCAGCAGCCTCCGGGCCTGGTTCTCCTCGGTGTCCAGACCGGTCAGCCGCAGCAGCTGCCGCTGGTGGTGGCCCGCGTCGACGACCTTGGGCACGAAGGTCACCGTGTCGCCGTTGTCGGCGTGCTCGATCTGCATCTCGGCGACGTCGAAACCGAGGTCGTTGAGACGGCGGATCCGGCGCTCGATGTAGTGGTACTTCCCGGCCGGGTACACCGACCTGCGGGTCAGCTCCTCCCACAGCCGGTGGTAGCGGGAGCAGATCTCGTTGCCGAAGTCGATCGGGTCCACCGACGGGTGCAGCGCCCCCGACGCCTCCAGGTCCAGCAGCTCGCCGCTGATGTTCACCCGGGCCAGATCGAGGTCGTACTCCCGCTGCCCCTGGCTCAGCCGGGCGTGCAGGTCGCCCGTCTCGGCGTCCACCAGGTACGCCGCGTACGCGCCCGCGTCCCGCCGGAACAGCGTGTTGGACAGCGAGCAGTCGCCCCACGCGAACCCGGCCAGGTGCAGCCGCACCAGCAGGACGGCGAGGGCGTCCATCAGCCGGTGCATGGTGGCCGGGCGCATGGTCGTCTCGAACATCGAGCGGTACGGCATCGAACCGCCGAGGTGCCGGGTGATCAGCACCGGCTCCAGCGGCTCGCCCGCCTCGTCGAGACGGCCGGTGACCACGCCGAGCGCGTCCACGGCGGGGATGCCGATCCGGTCGAGGTCGCGCAGCAGCTCGTACTCGCGCAGGGCGGGCCGCTCGGCGAGTTCCTTGACGGCGACGACCTCGTCGCCGGCGCGGGCGTAGCGCACCACGTGGCGGGAGATGCCCCGGGGGAGCGGCACGAGGTGGTGGTCGGGCCACTCCTCCAGCGGCAGGTGCCACGGCAGTTCGAGCAGCAGCGCGGGGTGTTCCGGGTTGGTGGCGCTGATCTGCAGTGCCATGGGTCCTCGTCCTTCGTCTCACGGTGCGTCTCACGGTGGTGCGGAGTGCTCTCGGGCAAGCGGTCTCCCCGCTGGTGCCTGGAGCATCTCCGCATCCGAAGGACCGTTTCGTCAACAACGGCCCCGACCCGTGGTCGGACGGGGACCTTCAGCCGTCGGCGGTCGCTCGCGCGGTCAGTGCCGGGCCCGCCGGAACACGTCGTCGGAGTCCGAGTCGTCCCAGCCCGCGATCTCCTCCGCGAGCGTGCGGCGGGCGGTCCGCGCCGAGGTTGCGTACATCGCCTCGATCTCGGCCTCGTACCGCTGCACGATGGTGTCCCGGCGCAGTTTCATCGACGGGGTCAGCATGCCGTTGGCGAGGTCGAAGGGTTCGGGCAGGATGCGGTAGACGCGGATCGACTCCGCGCGCGACACCGTGCTGTTGGCCGCGGCGATCGCCCGCAGCACCTCCTGCCGGAGCGCGTTCTCCTCCCGCGCCTCCCGCCCCAGCAGCTCACCCGGCGCCGACAACGACATCCGCCAGTGCGCGAGGAACTCCGGGTCCAGCGTGAGCAGCACACCCACACAGGGACGGTTGTCGCCCACGACCACCGCCTGGTGGATCAGAGGATGCGTCCGCAGCTGCTCCTCCAGCGGCGCGGGAGCGACCCCCTTGCCCCCGCTGGTGATGATGATCTCCTTCTTCCGGCCGGTGATCGACAGATACCCCTCGGAGTCCAGCCGCCCGATGTCCCCCGTGGCCAGCCAGCCGTCCTGCAGCGCGGCCCGGGTGCCCGCCTCGTCGTTGACGTACCCCTGGAACACCGAGGGCCCGTTGACCAGGATCTCCCCGTCTCGCGCCACCCGGATCTCGGTGCCCGGCAGCGGCCGGCCCACGGTGCCGAACTTCTCCCGGCCCACCGGCTGGGCGGTGATGCCCCCGGCGGTCTCGGTCAGCCCGTACCCGTCGTGGACGAGGATGCCGATGCCCGCGTAGAACAGCGCCAGATCGCGGTTGAGGGGGGAGCCGCCCGAAGTGCCGCCGCGCACCCGGCCGCCCAGCGTCGCGCGCAGTTTGCGGTACACCGTCTTCTCGTAGAAGGCGTGTTGGAGCTTCAGATCCATCGCCGGCCCGGGACCCGTGCCCAGCCGCTGCCGCTCGACCGCGAGGGCGTGGTCCTGGGCGGTGCGCACGGCCCGTTCGAACAGCGGCCCCCGGCCCGCCTGTTGGGCCTTGCGCAGGAAGTTCTTGTAGATCCGCTCGAAGAGGTACGGGACACCGAAGAGGAACGTCGGCCGGAACGAGCGCAGCGCGGCGGACAGCGCCTCCTCGCTGAACTCCGGCTCGTGCGCGAGGAGCAGCCCGCCGCGCAGACACATCCCCTGGATCATCAGACCGTAGACGTGCGAGAACGGCAGGAAGGCCAGGATGGCCGGCTGTTCCCCGGGCGCCGCCGCCGTCTGCCGCCAGCCGGCGAGCAGGGCGTCACAGGGACTGGCGAGGCTGCGGTGGGAGAGCGCGCACCCCCGGGGCCGGCCGGTCGTGCCGGAGGTGTACGCGATCACGGCGGTGAAGTCCGGCATGACGATACGGCGCAACGAGTCCACCGTCGCGTCCGGTACGTCCCGGCCCGCCTCCACCAGCTGTGGCAGGGACTCGGCGTCCAGTTGCCACACGTACCGCAGCAACGGCAGCTTGGCGCACACCGAGCCGACGGTCATCACACCCAAGTCGTCCTCGACGACCACGCCCACACAGGCCGCGTCCCGCAGGATCCACTCGATCTGGTCGCGCGACGACGTCGGACAGACCGGCACGATCTCCGCGCCCACGGCCCACAGCGCGACGGCGAGCACCGTCCACTCGTAGCGGGTCCGCGCCATCACGGCCACCCGGTTGCCCGGCCGGATCCCGGACGCGATCAACCCCTTGGCCAGATCGGACACTTCGTCCCGTGCCTCGGCGGCGCTCACCCGCGTCCACGTGTCTGGGGAGTCGGGGGAGTCGAGGGAGGAGCCGTCGCGGCGGGCGAGCTGTGGCAGCGCGGGATCGCGGTTCGCCGTCTCGAACAGCGGATCGGCCAGCCCTCCGGCCATGACCGGGCCCGTCGACGGAGCGATGCCGAAGTTGCCCATGCGACGCTCAGAACCTTCCCTGCACGCGACCTCGCCGACGGTGCGCCAACCGGCGGTGATCGAACGTAGCGTACGGCGCCGAAACCCGCCCGGGGAATCGCCAAGTCGGTCGCCGCACATCCGCACCGTGGACCGTGAACGTGATGTGCGGCACGTGCCCGACCTCCTTCGTGGGACCCACCCAGGAATCGTCGCTGCACACGCCTTGATCACCTCTGACCGGCGGTAATGCCCCGGACCCGGACGTCCGACGGGTGTGGCACTGTGGTGCGCGCGACGCGGGAGGTGTCCCGCCGATGTGGAGAGGTGGACGGTGCGCGAGCCCAACGTGATCGGGGACTGGCAGGAGTACGACGGCGACCTGGCCGGCCTGCGTGTGCGCGTCCACGGAGTGGAGTGCGCGGAACCCCCACGGGGACGTGACGACGCCGCCGAGGGCCTGACGTACTTCCGGTTCCGGGTCACCGTGGAGAACCGGGGCAGCGACCACGTCGGCCTCCACCTGGAGGACGGCCAGCTCGACATCCGCACCGGCCCCGACGGCGAGAGCGCCTTCCTCGACTGGCGCAACTCCAAGTTCATCGAGGGCTTCGACCTCTACCCGCTGCGCCGCGCCACCTCCGTCCTCTACGCGGCCGCCCCGGAGGCCCACCTCACCCAGTTCGACATCCAGGTCCAGCTGCGTGCCGACGAGGAGTGGACCGAGCGGTACCTGTGGTCCGGCGGCATCGGCGTCGACGAGGACCTCCTCGACCCGGCGGGCGGCCCGGGCCGCGCGGACATCGCGGGCCAGATCAGCGCCTTCCTGCACGAGGAGGCGGAGCGGGGCGCGAGCTGAGCGCACGGCCCCCGCTCATCCTGCCTCCGCCCTGCGCCCGCGGGTGACGAGCCGCCTCAAGAGCGGCCACGTCAGCAGCAAGGCGATGATCACGTACACCGTCACCGAGAACGGCGTGTTCACCAGGCCGGTGACGCTGCCGTCGCTGATCTGGAGGGCCCGGCGCAGCTGCTGCTCGGCGTTGGGTCCGAGGATCACGCCGATGACGGCGGGCAGCACCGGCAGGCCGTAGCGGCGCATGCCGAAGCCGATCAGGCCGATGACCAGCAGGATCACCAGGTCGATCACCTCGCCGCCGACCGCGTACGCGCCGACCGCCGCGAAGAACAGGATCCCCGCGTAGAGGTACGGCCTCGGGATCCGCAGCAGCTTCGCCCACACCGGGGCCAGCGGCAGATTGAGCGCGAGCAGCAGCACCATGCCGACGAAGAGCGAGGCGATCAGGCCCCACACCAGGTCCGGCTCGCGTTCGAAGAGGAGCGGGCCGGGCTGGATGCCGTACTGCTGGAACGCGGCCAGCATCACCGCCGCGACCGCCGTGGTCGGCAGGCCCAGGGTCAGCATGGAGACGAGCGTGCCCGCCGCAGAGGCCGACGCCGCCGACTCCGGGCCCGCGACGCCCTCGATGGCGCCCTTGCCCCACTCGTCCTTGTGCCGGGAGAGCCGCTTCTCGGTGACGTACGACAGGAACGTGGGGATCTCCGCGCCGCCCGCCGGGATCGCGCCGAACGGGAAGCCGATGAACGGGCCCCGCAGCCAGGACTTCCAGGTCCGCTTCACATCGGAGCGGCCGAGCCACGGCCGGCCCACCGGGATCGGTTCGGGCGGGCTGCGCCGCAGGTGGGCGGCGACCCACAGCGCCTCGCCGATGGCGAACAGACCCACCGCGACGATCACCACGTCCACACCGTCGGCGAGTTGCAGGGAACCGAAGGTCAGCCGCTGCTGGCCGGTCATCTGGTCCAGGCCCACCAGACCGATCGTCAGGCCGATCAGGAGGGACGCGAGGCCCCGGATACGGGACGAGCCGAGGACGGACGTCACCGCGATGAACGCCAGCACCATGATCGCGAAGTAGTCCGGGGCGCCGATGTCCACGGCCAGCTCGGCGACCTTCGGCGCCAGCGCCACCAGCAGCACCGTGCCGACCATGCCGCCCGCGAAGTGGCCGATGGCGGCCGCCGCCAACGCCTGCGCGCCGCGCCCGGACTTGGCCATCGGGTTGCCCTCCATGGCCGCGACCACGGCCGCGCTCTCCCCGGGCGTGTTCAGGAGGATCGAGGTGGTGGAACCGCCGAACATCGCCCCGTAGTAGATGCCCGCGAACATGATGAACGCGCCGACCGGGTTCAGCCCGTACGTCACCGGCAGCAGCAGCGCCACCGCCATGGCGGGCCCGATCCCGGGCAGCACCCCGATCGCCGTGCCCAGCAGGACACCGATCGCGGCCCACAGCAGGTTGATCGGTGTCAGCGCCGTACCGAAGCCGTCGAGGAGGGAGCTGAAGGCGTCCATGTCAGAGCACTCCCATCAGCGGACCGCCGGGCAGCGGCACCCCCAGCAGGTTGTCGAACACCGCGTACGTGACCAGGGAGATGACGGCCGCGATCAGCGGGTCACGGTCGAGGTGCCGGCTGCCGAGGGCGTAGGCCGCGCCCCAGAACAGCAGGGCGCCGGATATGGGGAAGCCGAGCGGTTCGATCAGGACGGCCGCGCCGAGGAACACCCCGGCCAGCAGCAGGACCGTGCGCCAGTCGGCGGGCTCGGACAGGTCGATGTCCTCGCCGCCCTCCGCCTCGCCCCGGCCGCCGCGCAGCACGTCCACCGCGAGCAGCGCGGCGATCAGCAGCAGACCGCCGCCGACCACGAGCGGCACGGTCCTCGGGCCGACCGGACCGCGCTGCGCGATGTCGACGTCCATGGTGAGCGCGTCGGTCAGGACCAGGACGCCGAGCGCCATCAGCAGGACACAGACGCCGAGCTCGGAATGGTCGCGCAGCCAGGAGCGGCGTTCGTCGGCGGGTGCCGGGGGCGTGCCGGTGGTGTCCGTCTCCGCGGTCACAGGCCCAGCTCCTTCAGCACCGACACCACGCGCCTGTCCTGGGCGTCCAGGAAGTCGCCGAACTTCTCGCCGGTGAGGAACGCGTCGTCCCAGCCGTGTCGCTTCATCGACTGCCGCCACTCCGGAGAGTCGTGCAGCTCCTCGATCAGCCGGGTGAGCTTGTCGCGCTCGGCCTCGGTGAGGCCGGGCGGGGCGACGATGCCGCGCCAGTTGGTGAAGTTCACGTCGTAGCCGGCCTCCTGGAGGGTCGGCGCGTCCAGCCCGGCGACCCGCTTCGGGCCGGTCACCGCGAGCAGCCGCAGCTCGCCCGCCTTGATCTGGTCCAGGTACTCGCCGACCCCGGACACCCCGAAGGCGACCTTGTCGCCGAGGATCGAGGCGAGCAGCTCACCGCCGCCGTCGAACGGGATGTAGTTGACGTCCTTCGGCGCGATCCCGGCGGCCTGCGCCATCAGCATCGGCGCCAGATGGTCGGGCCCGCCCGGCGCCGAACCCCCGCCCACCGGCAGCTTGCCCGGGTCCTCCTTCCAGGCCCCGACGAGCTCGTCGATCGTCTTGTACGGGGAGTCCTTGGCGACCACCACGACGTCCTGCTCCTCGGTGAGGCGGGCGATCGGCGTGGTGTCGGCGAGGGTCTTCGGCGCGTCGTTGGAGCGGACGGCGCCGACGACACCGAGCCCCATCGACATCGCGAGCCTGCCGTTGCCGTGCTCGCTCACCAGCCGGCTCAGACCGACCGTGCCACCGGCACCGGGCAGGTTGAACACCTCGATGTTGTGGGTGAGCCCGGCGTCCTCGGCGTTCTTCGCGGCCGTCCGCGCCGTGATGTCGTAGCCGCCGCCCGGGGTGTTCGGCACCATGAAACGCAGGCCGGGGATCTGCGTACCGCTCTCGGTGCCGCCGCCGGTGGACAGTAGGGGCGGTCCCACGAGCACGAGCACGGCCGCCCCGAGCGGGGCGAGCGGGGTGCGCAGCTGCACGAATGCCACCACCTGTCGGTCGGGTCGAGGGGGGAAGGGTGACCTGGGCCACATCGTGCCCGCGTGGGACGGTCCTGACGCCCTTGCGGAAGCAACGGAGGTTGTGGTCGTAGTGGTCACGGCCCCTGTCACCTTATGGGCACGTCCCCCACGCCTCCCTTTCCCGGATCGCACGCGGGCGCCATGATTGTGCGACCCACCGCACAAGGCCGCACCCCGGCCGCGAGACGCCCCGGGCGGCGTCGGCACGAGTGAAGATCGGGACGCCCCGGGCGGCGTCGGCACGAGAGAAGAGTCCGTCGTGGTGTTCCGCCGCCATACCCTCGCAGGCGAGATGCTGGTCCTCCAGCTCGCCATCGTCGTGGTGGTGCTGCTGGCGGTCGCGGCGGTCTCGCTCACGCAGTCGGCGGCGACCTTCAACCGGGTCGAGGGCCGCCGGGTCACCGCGCTCGCCGAACAGCTCGCCGCCAACCCGCTGGTCCGGGACCGCCTCGCGCGGCCCGTCGCGCACGAGGCGCTGGCCCCCCTGGTGAACTCCACCCAAACCCAGTCCGGGGTCACCTCGGTCACCGTCGCCGACGCCGACGGCCGGATCGTCAGCTCCACCGACCCCACGGCGATCGGCGACCCGATGCCGGTGGGCGAGGGCGCCGTCGCGGGCCGCGGCTGGTCCGGCTCACTGACCCTCGACGGCAACCGCGAGCTCGTGGCCCAGGTCCCCGTGCTCGGCGCCACCACCAACGACAACCTTGGACTGCTGCTGGGCACGGTCATGATCGGCGAGGCCTCCCCGACCGTGTGGCAGCGCCTCAGCGGCGCCTCCTCCTACCTCCTCGCCTACCTCGGCATCGCCAGCGGCCTCGGCCTCGTCGGCTCCTGGCTGCTCGCCCGCCGCGTCAAACGGCAGACCCTCGGCCTGGAGCCCCAGGAGATCGCCGGCCTCGCCGAACACCGCGAGGCCATGCTCTACGGCATCGCCGAGGGCGTGATCGCCCTCGACCCCCACCACCGGCTCACCCTCGTCAACGAGATGGGACGACGCCTGCTCGACCTCCCCGAGGACTGCGTCGGCAAGAGCCTGACCGACCTCGGCATCGAGGGACGGCTGCGGGACGTCCTCGCCGGAGTGCAGGAAGAGGCCCCCCACCAGCGCGACGAGGTCGTCATCCGCCGGGGCCGGGTCCTGGTGATGAACCGGATGACCGTCACCAAGGACGGCCGCCACCTCGGCTCCGTCACCACCCTCCGGGACCGCACCGAGCTGGCCCGCCTCGAACGCGAGATCGGCTCCTTCCGCAGCTCCTCCGAGCTGCTGCGCGCCCAGGCCCACGAGTTCGCCAACCAGCTCCACACCATCTCCGGGCTCATCCAGATCGGCGAGCAGGACGAGGTCGTCCACTACATCCGGGCCCTGAGCCGCCACCGCCACTCCCTCGACGTCACCCTCAGCCGCCGCGTCCGCGACACCGCCGTCGCCGCCCTGCTCACGGCCAAGACCTCGCTGGCCGCCGAACGCCGGGTCACCCTGCGGATCTCGGACGCCACCAACCTCGACCGGCTCGCCCCCGAGGACGCCGCCGACGTGGCGACCGTCGTCGGCAACCTCGTCGACAACGCCGTGGACGCGGCCGCCACCACGACCGCGCCCGACGACCCCGTCCGCTGGGCCGGCGCCGAGGCCCGCGAGGCCTGGGTCGAGGTGGAACTGCGTCAGGACGCCTCCAGTGTGGAGATCGTCGTCCGCGACTCGGGCCCCGGTGTGGCCCCCGAACTCGCCCGTGAGGTCTTCTCCCACGGTTTCACCACCAAGGCCGCCCGGGAAGGCGAACGCGGCATCGGCCTGGCCCTCACCCGCCTGGTCTGCGAACGCCACGGCGGTGAGATCTCGGTGACCAACACCCCCGACGGGGCCATGTTCACCGCCCGCATGACCGTCAGCCACCTCGCCGACGCGGTGGCGGAAGGAGCGACACCATGACCGGCACGAGCAGCCCGCCCGGCACGAGCAGCGGGCCGTCCGCCCCGAGCGGCACGCCCGGCACCATCGACGTGCTCGTGGTCGACGACGACTTCATGGTGGCCCGGGTCCACCGCACCTTCGTCGAACGCGTCGAGCCGTTCCACGTCGTCGGCGTTGCCAGCACCGGCGAACAGGCCGTCGCCGCCGTCGACGAACTCCGCCCCGACCTCGTCCTCCTCGACCTCTACCTCCCCGACGGCTTCGGACTCGACGTCATACCCCGGCTGCGCACCGCCGGACACGACTGCGACGTCATGGTCATCAGCGCTGCCCGGGAGGCCGACAGCGTGCGCGGCGCGGTCCGCCACGGCGTCGTCGACTACCTCCTCAAACCCTTCGAGTTCGAGGAGCTGCGCTCCCGGCTCCAGCGGTACGCCGCCCAGCGCGGCCGACTGCTCACCACCGTCGTCCGCGGCCAGGCCGACATCGACCGGGTCCTCGCCGGAGCCTCCGCCCCGGCGTCGACGGCCGGCGCCCTGCCCAAGGGCATGAGCGTGGAGACCGCCGAGCTGATCGAGGCCACCCTGCGCGCCGCCGACGGCACCCTCTCCGCCACCGAGTGCGCCACCCTCACCGGTATCTCCCGGGTCTCCGCCCGCCGCTACCTGGAGTACTTCCACAGCTCCGGCAGCGCGGACGTCTCCCTGCGCTACGGCGTGGCCGGGCGCCCGGAGCGACGGTACAGCTGGCGGGTGTGAGGCACCGGGCCCCCGTTTTGTGCGGGTCCACACCCCTCCCGCCGGCCGCGCCCGGCTACAGCCCCAGGTGCCGGCGTACGACGTCGACGACCTCCCGCGGCCGGTCGTTGAGGTAGAAGTGGCCGCCGGGGAACACACACAGCTCGGTCGGTCCGTCGGTGTGGCCGCTCCAGGCCCGCGCCTCCGCCACCGGCGTGACGGGGTCGGCGTCGCCGGTGAGGACGGTGACCGGACAGGTCAGCCGGTCGTCGGGGCGCGGCTCGTACGTCTCCAGCGCCTTGTAGTCGCCGCGCAGCGCGGGCAGCACGAGCTGCACCAGCTCCTCGTCGTCGAAGACCCGCCCGTCGGTGCCGCCCAACCGGCGCACCGCCCGCAGCAGTTCGGCATCGCTGCCGAGGTGCAGCCGAGGGCCGGTCCGAGCCGTGGAGGGAGCGCGGCGCCCCGAGACGAACAGCCGCGCCGGGGTCTGCCCGGCCGCCTCCAGTGCCAGCGCCGCCTCGTAGGCGACCAGCGCGCCCATGCTGTGCCCGAAGAGGGCCAGCGGCCGGGGATCGTCGTCGCCGGTGACGGCCCCGACGATCCGCTCGGCCAGTTCCCGCACGCTCTCCGACGGCGGCTCGGCGAAACGGTCCTGGCGCCCCGGGTACTGCGCGGCCAGTACATCGGCCGCCGGGGCGAGCGCCAGCGCCATCGGGTGGTAGGCACTCGCCGAACCACCCGCGTGCGGCAGACACAGCAGCCGTACGGCAGCCTCCGGCGCGGGCCGGTAACGCCGTACCCACGGACCGCTGTTGACCGCTGAGGTCATGGACTCACTCGCCTTTCGGTTCCTCGACGCGCCGCCGGCGTCGGCACACGCTCCAGGACGCCGCCCGCGAAGACGTCGTACAGGGGCAGCGTTTCGAGGTGAACGTAGCCGATGTGGCAGTCGCAGACGGACAACGGGCAGGGGCGGGGGGCGAGTGCCGTGCGGAAGGATCCGTCGTAGAGGTTGCCCAGTTCCGTCTTGACGAAGTGACAGCGCCGTACCGTGCCCTCCCCGTCCACGGACACGACCGTGGAGCCGGTACGGCAGGCACGGCCCGCCGAGCGGTGCGGGTGGCGGCTGAAGGGGAAGAGGGGGTCCAACTCGGTCCAGAGCGCCGCCTCCTCGTCGGTGTAGGTGTGTCCCTCGGCGGCGTTCACCCAGAGGTACACCTGCTCCGGCAGCTCCCGGCGCAGTCGTCGGGCGTGCTCCAGGTGCTCGGGCAGGCCGACGATCCCCACGCTGAAGCGGATCCCGTTCGCGGCCAGTCGGAGTGCCTTGCCGAGGAACCTCTCGTACGGCGTCTGCCCCGGGTGGTAGGTGCACCACAGGGCCACCGTGTCCGGGTCCGCCTCCGACAGCCACTCCGTGCGGCAGCTCAGGTTCGTCTGGATCGCCACCCGGTCGATGTGCGGCTCGTGGGAGAGCTCGACCAGGGCCTTCCGGTACCAGGAGCGCACCAGTCCCTCGCCCCATGGCGTGAACAGCACCGAGAGCCGGTCGCCGGTCTGGTCCCTGGCCCATCCGGTGAAACGGTCCAGGGCCGCGCGGTCGGCCCGCAGCCGTTCCGTGGAGTCGCGGCGCTTGGCGAACGGGCAGTAGGGGCAGTCGTAGTCGCAGGAGGCGAGCGGGCCCCGGTAGAGGATCGTCAGGTCCACGGTCGCCGTCACTTCAGCTCGTACGCGGCCATCGCCGCCCGGACGGCGGGGGAGAAGAACTCGGGACCGATGGCGTCCGAGTGCGCCAGCCCCTCGGCGGACAGCCGCAGCAGGCCGGGGCCCGTGTCCGCCAGCCAGCCGCGCGCGGCCAGCAGGTCCAGCTCCACGGGGAAGTCCGCGTACGGTTCCGACCCGAACCGCCCCCGGTAGTCCGCCACCGGCAGTCCCCGCGCCTGGAGCAGCGACTGCAGCAGATGGCGGCGGCGCCGCTCGTCCTCGTCGACCACCCGGCCGTGCACGGCCCGGGAGAAGTCCTCGGTGGCGGTGTAGTCGTCGATGATCGTGCGGATCTGGCCCATGTTCACCGCGTAGTCGAAGGAGTAGTGCACCGTCGACGTGTACGAACGGGCGCCGCAGCCCAGGCCGATCATGCCGTCGGTCTGGCAGGCGTGATCGTCCGGGCCCTGCGGGGGAGCGTCAGCGCGGCGGAACATCCGCATGGACACCTGCTCGTAGCCGTGCGCGAGGAGGTGGTCGCGACCCTCGCGGTAGCGCCGCAGCCGGGCCTCGTCCCACTCGCGGTCCGCGAGCACCGGGTCGGCGTTCCGGCCGAGGCCCGTGAGCGGCCGGACGTACAGCGGATACAGGTAGATCTCCTCCGGCCGCCAGGCGAGGGCCGCGTCCAGCGACACCTGCCAACTGGCCGCCGTCTGCCCGTCGATGCCGTAGATCAGGTCGATGTTCAGGACGGGCACGCCGGCGTCCCGGATCCGGGCCAGCGCCGCCTCCACGTCGGACCGCCGCTGCGGTCGTACGGCCGCACGCGCCTCCTCCGGTACGAAGCTCTGCACGCCGAGGCTCAGCCGCGTGGCGCCCCGCTCGGCCAGCACGGACAGCCGGTCGGCGGTCGCCGTGGCCGGGGAGGCCTCGACCGACAGCGGGATCGCCCGCAGGTCGGCGCCCATGTGCCGCTCGGCGATGTCGCACAGCCGCTCCAGCTCCGCGGCCTCCAGATAGGTCGGGGTGCCACCGCCGAACGCGGCGTTCGCGAACCGCACCGGCTCCGCGTCCCCGAGCGCCTCCCGCACCGCGATCGCCTGCCGTTCGAGGGCGTCGAGATAGCGGCCGGTCAGCCCGTCGGGCGCACCGATCCGCGTGAAGAGGTTGCAGAAGCCGCAGCGCACCTCGCAGAACGGTATGTGCGCGTACAGCGACAGCGCCTGCCGTGACTCCCCGGCCCACAGCTCGGCCAGCGACGGGCCGCCGGGCAGCTTCCGGTACGCCGTCTTGTGCGGGTAGGCGTACACGTAGTGCTGGTAGGGGCGGACCAGCGGCGCGGTCACGGTCATGCGGACGGCTCCAGGAAGAAGTGGCTGTAGGGGACGGTCCACACGGCCTCGTGGCCGAGGCGGTGCCCGGTGTACCCGTCCTCGCCGTAGGTGGTCCCGTGGTCGGAGCAGACGACGGCGAAGCAGCGGCGGCGTGAGCTCATCGCGGCGAAGAGCCGGCCGACGTGCCGGTCGACGTACTCCAGGGCCGCCGCGTGCGTGGCCAGGCTGTCGCCCGCCTCACGGGTGGCGCCCGGCAGATGGAACCAGTTGGGCTGGTGCAGCGCGGAGGCGTTGAGGAAGAGGAACAGCCGCCGGTCGGCGGGGAGTTCGGCCACGACCCGCTCGGCGCGGGCCACCTGGGACTCGAACGACGTCGGTGACGCGACAGAGAACTCCGGCTCCCAGTGGCTCTCCTGGAACAGGCCCGGCAGGACACTGCCGAGCGCGCCCTGCTTGTTGAAGAAGCCGACACCGCCGACGCACACCGTGCGATAGCCGTGCGCGGCGAGCCCCGAGACCAGGTCCGGGCTGTCGAAGACGAAGGTGCGGCCCTCGGTGGTCTCGCTGCCGGCGAACCGGCCCGCGAAGAGCCGGGGATGCGGTCCGGGCGCCGCCGGGGTGGGCAGGAACCCGGCGAACATCGCCTGGTGCGAGGCGTAGGTGAAACTGCCGGGCGCGTGCCGCTTCTCCCAGGTGCCGCCCGGCAGTCGGGCGGCCAGGTTCGGCAGCCGGCCCTCCCGCACGAGCCGCTCCGCCACGTCGTAGCGCAGGGTGTCGAGGGTGAGCAGCAGCAGGTCGTCGCGGCCCACCACCTCGTTCATGTCGGGCGGCGGGACGGTCGTGGAGGGCCGTTGGGCCGTGTCGGCCCGGTCAGAAGCGCGCATGGTCGTTCCTTGCCTGGGGGTGGTGCGTGGGCGTCGGGAGCATCGAGCCCCGTATCGCCGCGAGTTGTGCCGCGTAGGTGTCGAGGCCTTCCGCCGGGCCGCCCGGCAGTCCGGTCAGCCGGGGCAGCAGATCGCCGAACGCGTTGACCTCGCCCACCGTGAACCGGCGCCAGCCGATCGCCGGGAGCAGGTCCACCCCGACGCACAGCGTGTCCGGGAAACAGGCGGCGGCCCGCTCGCAGATGTCCAGCGCCTGCCGCCAGCGGTCGCCCGCCGCGTCCACGACGGAGGTCAGCTCGCCCCGTGCCCCGCCGAGATGGAGGTTGGTCATCGGGAACCGGCTGGTGCGGACGACGGCGTGCGTGGCCCGTCCCGCCACGACCAGCACCCGTAGATCGGCGGACCGGCCCTGGGCGGACGCCTTCGGCAGCCAGCGCTCGATGTGCAGCCCGTCGGCCGCGAGGGCGTCGACGATGCCCGCGATCTGCCGCTCGTCCGAGTAGCGCCGCACCCGCAGCGAGTTGTGCAGCCGGGGCGGGGTGTGCGGCCCGCCGTCGGCGGCCACCTCCACCGAGGTGGTGGCCCGGAGCCGTCCGCTGGCCGTCGACTCGACGGCCAGCACACCGGACGCGGAGGAGCCGTGGGCCGGTTTCACGAAGACGCGCGGCATGCCGTGGTCCCGCATCACCGCCCGGACGTCGTCCCAGCCGCGCACCGCGAGCGTGTCGCCCGAGGTGGGCGACGGCGGCACCGGGACCCCCGCCGCGTCGAGCCGGGCGTGGCACAGCCGCTTGTCGAACAGCACCGCCAGGTCCGCGGGTGCGTCCAGCCGCACCCCGCCCCGCAGTGAGCCCACGGCGGTCAGGAAGCGGGCGTACCAGGTGGCCGAGCCCTCCACGCGCGTCGGGTCGTCGACGCCTCGCAGCAGCCGGTCCACCTCGGCGCTCTCGCCCGGCGAGTCCAGCCGGACGATCTCGTCGTCGGCGAACTCGTGGCCGCCGTCGCGCAGCACGTCCCGCCACTCGACGACCCGTGGCGTCCCGACCCCGGCCGCCTCGGCCGCCGCGACGAACAACCCGACGCGACGGTTCTCCCCGTTCCCAACGACCGCCCACCTGTACGGGCCCGGCCCCGCGCCCGTCGCACCGGTCCAACCGGTCACACCGCCCCCTTCGTCCAAGAACCCCCGCACTCCTACGTGTTCACTCGCCCACCGCGACGAACCGCCACACCGTGCCGTCCTCCTCCTCGTCCGACTCGGCGTCGTCGGGGTCGACGTCGACCTGGACGCCCTCGGCCTCCAGGGAGCCCCGGAGGCGGTCGCGTACGGCCGCGCTCAGGTAGTTGTGGTGCAGGTCCAGGGTCTTGAGGTGGGTGAGCGGCTGACCGGTGAGGAGCGCGGTCGCGCCGTCGTCGGTGAGGACGCCCATCGACACGTCCAGCACGTCGAGGCGGGCCACCACCGGGGCGGCGGCCAGCGCCGCGCAGATGTCGTCCTGCATCTCGCTGTTGCGCAGCGCCAGATGCTTGAGGGCCGGGAGCCGGGTGCCCGCGAGGATCGGCGCCAGGTCGGCGACCTCGCTGTCGCCGCCGTACTCGGAGGTGCCCAGCCACAGGTCCAGCTCGACGAGGGCCGGCAGATCGCTGCCCGCGACACCCCGGACCGCCTCGACGGGCATGCCGCCGGTCTCCACCGTCAGCGACCGCAGCCGCTCGTGCCGCAGCGCCGGGAAGACGAGCCCCTGGCCGCCGCGCACCCCGAACTCCTCCAGCTCAGGGAAGGCGTTCAGCAGCGGGCCCACATCCCCCTGGTTGATCCAGGAGATCTCGCACTCCTCCATCACGATGTCGCCGAGGAACAGCGCGCGCAGCGACGGCAGCCGGTCCTTCGCCGCCACCAGGGCCTCGATGATCTCCTCGGGGCCGTTGTCGTAGGCGTCGCTCCAGGCGCCCACCACCAGCGCCCGCACCTTCTCGGTGTCCACCGAGGCCAGGAACCGGGCGAACGCCTCCTCCCAGGCCTCCTCGCTGTCGTACGAGCCCACGCTGATGCTCCAGGCCACCGACTCGGGCGCGGGCAGCTGGGCCGCGCCCCCCGGGTCCTTCACCGACTTGGGGAAGCGGTGGACCGGCAGGTCGTGGAACTCCTCCAGATGGCTCCCGATGGTCATGCGCGCCCCGCCCCTTCGCTCCAAGTCCATGGACGGAGGCCGGGTCCCCGCCCGGTCCGCCCGCTGCGCACCCGGAGCAGACAGCGCTGCCGGGTAGGGGAGTTCTACCAAGCCGCACTGACACCGTGTGCGGCGGACCCCTGTCCTGTGGACGAACACCCGCGCTCGCCCCGGCGAACGGCCGTGCGGCCCCCATTGTCAGTGGCTGCCCCTACGGTCGTCTCGTGGCACCAGGAGTGCCCGACGGGAGGGAGACCCATGTACCGGCAAGGAGACGTCCTCATCGCGCCGTTGGCGGAGAGCGCCGTGCCCCGGGGCGCACTCGACGCCGCGTCGGAGCCGCGCGACGGGCGTGGTCGGCTCGTCCTCGCCCTCGGCGAGGTCACCGGTCACGCGCACGCCGTGGTCGGCCCCGGCCGCCTGATCCGCGAGGCGAGCGTGTTCGGGCCGATGCTGCTGCACGTGCCGGAGGGCGCCCGTGTCGTCCACGAGGAGCACGCCGCGATCAGCCTGCCCAAGGGCTGGTACCGCGTCATACGCCAGCGCGAGTACGTGCCGGGTTCGGTGCGGATCGTCGCCGACTGAACCCGTGGGGGCGCGGGGCGGGGCGGCCGTGACGTACGGCGGCCCGTGCGGCCGTGATCTACGGCGGCCGCAGGGACAGGGATCAGGATCTTCAGGAGGAACGGCGTGACGGGACAGGCGAGTTGGCGGGCGGTGGCGGCGGCCACAGGGGCGGGCGACCGGGCGCGGACCGAGGCGGGCGTGCGGCTCGCGTACCGGCGGGCGGGGCTGGCGGAGCCCGAGCGGATCGTGTGGGCCCGCTCGCCCCTGGCGGCGGTCCGCCTGCTCTCGGGAGTGGCCCCGGAGGACGGCGAGGTGCTGCCCCCGACCGGGGCGAGCGTCCGTGACGCCGTCCGCAACAGACCGGTCGCCGCCGCCCGCGCCGCGCTGCACATCCGACTGGGCCCCACCGGCTGGGGCGACCACTGGCGGGCGACCGGCGCCGACCTCTGGGAGACCACCCGGCCTCTCGTCGACCGTATCCGCACCGGCATCGTCGAGGCGATGGCCCCCGCCGGCCGAGAGGAGGAGACCGGCGTCCGGCTGCTCCTCCTGGACGCGGTCCTCGGCCAGCACGACGCGGCCTGGCTCTCCGCCCTCGACGCGGCCCCCGAGCTGGACGGGCTCTCGGAGGTGGCCCGCACGGCCGGCTGGTGGTGGCCGTACGAGAAGGTCGCGGTCGTCGCCGAACGGCCGGTGGAACTGCACCGCGACGAGGCGGGCCGGCTGGACCGCGGCGACGGACCCGCGCTCGCCTTCTCCGACGGCTTCGCCCTGCACGCCTGGCGCGGACTGCCCGTCCCCGGTGAGTTCCTCGACCGGCTGGGCACGCTGACCCCGCAGCTGATCAGGGCCGAGGAGAACGCGGAACTGCGCCGCGTGATGCTCGAGTTCTACGGCTACGACCGCTATCTGGAGGAGTCCGGCGCGCAGCCGGTGCACCGCGACGAGACGGGCGTGCTGTGGCGCATAGCCCTGCCCGGCGACGAGGACGTGGTGATGGTGGAGGTCGTCAACTCCACACCGGAGCCGGACGGCACGAGCCGCACCTACTGGCTGCGGGTGCCGCCCACCACGACCACGGCCCGGGAGGGAGTGGCCTGGACGTTCGGCCTGAGCGCCGAGGCGTACGAGCCGCTGCGGCAGACCTGAGGCCCGCCGCCCCGGCGGTCACTCGAACCGTGCGGTGTCGCCCGCGCCCTTGCGGATGATCTCGGCCTCACCGCTGGAGAAGTCGATGACGGTCGTCGGTTCGGTGCCGCAGTCGCCGGAGTCCACCACGGCGTCGACGAGGTAGTCGAGGCGCTCCTTGATCTCCCAGCCCTGCGTCAGCGGCTCCTCCTCGTCGGGCAGCAGCAGCGTGCTGGAGACGAGCGGTTCACCCAGCTCCGCGAGCAGCGCCTGGGCCACCCGGTGGTCGGGGATGCGCACACCGACGGTCTTCTTCTTGGGGTGCAGCAGCTTGCGGGGCACCTCCCTCGTCGCGGGAAGGATGAAGGTGTAACTGCCCGGTGTCGACGCCTTCACGGCACGGAACACGTCGTTGTCGACGTGCACGAACTGGCCCAGCTGCGCGAAGTTCTCGCACACCAGGGTGAAGTGGTGACGGTCGTCGAGCTGCCGGATCGTACGGATCCGCTCGATGCCGTCACGACTGCCCAGCTGGCACCCGAGCGCGAAGCAGGAGTCCGTCGGATACGCGATGAGCCCACCCTGACGAATACTGTCGGCCACCTGCCCGATGGCACGCGGCTGGGGATTGTCGGGGTGCACGTCGTAGTACTTGGCCATTGACCGAGCTTATGCCCACGAGCGACGCACGGCCCTCGATGGGGCCGCAGGCCCCTGTCGAGGGGCGCGGGGAACTGCGCGACCAGCCACAACGAACTCGCAGCCGACCGACCACGCGCAGTCCCCCGATCCGGCTTACCCAGCGGAGCGCTACGCGCCGCTCGCGCGCAGCATGTCCTCACGCTCGACGATCTTCACGCGCTCACGGCCCTGCGGCTCACCGAGCGCCTTTTCCGCCGCGTCGAGCCGGTACCAGCCCTCCCACGTGGTGAAGCGCACGTTCCGCTCCGCCAGGAACGCGTCGACGGCCTCCGGCGCGGGCGCGGACGGCTCGTGCAGCCGCCCGTTCGCGAAGTCGTCCAGGAGGTTGGAGACGGTTTCGTTGGCGTCGCCCTTGGTGTGCCCGATGAGGCCCACCGGGCCGCGCCGGATCCAGCCGGTGACGTACGTCGACTGCAGGTGCGCGCCGGTCTCCTCGATGACCCGGCCGCCTTCGTCGGGGACGGTGCCCGAGTCGACGTCCCAGGGCAGCTTGGGCAGCTTGTCGGAGAGGTAGCCGACCGCGCGGTAGACGCCGGTGACGTCCCAGTCCTTGAACTCGCCGGTGCCCTTGACGTTGCCGGTGCCGTCGAGGGCGGTGCGCTCGGTGCGCAGGCCGACGACCTTGCCGTCCTCGCCGAGGATCTCGGTGGGCGACTCGAAGAAGTGCAGGAACAGCTTGTGCGGGCGGTCGCCGGTGTCGCGGATCGCCCAGTTCTCCAGGGTCTTCGCGACCATGTCGGCCTGCTTGTTGCCGCGCCGGGTCGCGATGGAGCCCTCGTCGTAGTCGATGTCCTCGGGGTCGACGATGACCTCGATGTTGGGGGAGTGATCGAGCTCCCGGAGCTCCATGGGGGAGAACTTCGCCTGCGCCGGGCCACGGCGGCCGAAGACGTGGATCTCCAGCGCCTTGTTGGCCTTCAGGCCCTCGTAGACGTTGGCCGGGATCTCGGTGGGCAGCAGCTCGTCGGCGGTCTTGGCGAGGACCCGGGCGACGTCGAGCGCCACGTTGCCGACACCGAGGACGGCGACCTTCTCGGCCTCCAGGGGCCAGGTGCGCGGGACGTCCGGGTGGCCGTCGTACCAGGAGACGAAGTCGGCCGCGCCGTAGGAGCCGTCGAGGTCGATGCCGGGGATGTCGAGCGCGCGGTCGGCCGTCGCGCCCGTGGAGAAGATCACGGCGTCGTAGAACGCGCGCAGATCGTCCAGGTTGATGTCCGTCGGGTAGTCGACGTTGCCGAAGAGGCGGATCTGCGGCTTGTCGAGCACCTGGTGCAGGGCGGTGATGATGCCCTTGATGCGGGGGTGGTCGGGGGCCACGCCGTAACGGATCAGTCCGAACGGGGCGGGCATCCGCTCGTAGAGGTCGATGGACACACCGGGGTCGGTGGCGACGTCGGACTTCAGCAGCGCGTCGGCGGCGTAGATCCCGGCGGGTCCGGCTCCGACAATGGCTACCCGCAGAGGGCGGGGCATGTTCAGGTTCCCTTCGAGCGGAAGAAAAGCTTCTCGTCGGCAAGCCTAAACTAAGGTAACCCTTACCAGGTACGTGGGTCGGGTCTATGACCTCATAAAGCGATCTTATGCCATCCGGGGGAATGGCCGGACGGCGGGGACCTTCGCCGACGTGATGTGTTTGCCGCGCCGGTGAACGGCAACGCGGTTTCCATGACTGGACCGAACAAAGACCCGAACGAGAACTCCGCGTCCGCCGAGACGACCGCTGCCAAGGCCCGCCGGACCGCCGGCAAGGCGACGGCACCGGCCACCGCGTCCGCGAAGACGGCCGCGGTCAAAGTGGACGGCGCGACATCGTCCGCCAAGGCCGGGGCCGGACACGCGGCCGACGCGGCCAAGCGTGCCGCCGACAGCACCAACAGTGCCGTGCACAGCGCCGTGAAGGGTGTCGAGGCCGGCCGCCAGGCGGTGGTGCAGGCCTCCGGCCAGGTGGCCGCCACCGCGAAGACGGCGATGACCGTCATCGCCCACCGCAAGCTCGTCGCCGCCGGCGTGGGCGCGGGCCTGACCGCCCTGACGGCCGCCTCCTACGCGGTCGGCCGCCGCTCCGGCCGCCAAGTCCAGGGCCCGATCACCCGCCTCACCGGCGGTCGTATCTGACCTGCCTCGACCTGCCTGCGGGGGTCGTCCGGCGCGCGGCGCCGGACGACCCCCGCAGGCCGTCCTACCAGCGGCCTTCCACCTGCTCCTTGATCCGGCGGTCGTACAGCTCCCGAATCGCGGTGAGCGTCTCGCCGGACAGCTCCGGCAGTGCGGCGGCCGACGCGTTGGCGCGCGCCTGCTCGGGCGTGCGGGCGCCCGGGATGACCGTCGTGACGCCCGGCAGCTGGATGATCCAGCGCAGCGCCAGCTGGGCCGGGGTGAACCCCTCGGGGGCGAGCGCGGCGAACTCGACGGCCGCCTCCACGCCCGTGCCGTAGTCGACACCGGAGAAGGTCTCGCCCTGGTCGAAGGACTCGCCGTGCCGGTTGTAGGTGCGGTGGTCGTTCTCCGGGAAGACCGTGTCCTGGGTGTACTTGCCGGACAGCAGCCCCGAGGCCAGCGGGACGCGCGCGATGATCCCGACCCCCGCCTCCGCGGCCGCCGGGAGGACCTCCAGGAGCGGCTTCATCCGGAACGGGTTGAGGATGATCTGCACGCTCGCCACGTGCGGCCGGGCGATCGCCGTCAACGCCTCGGCGCAGGTCTCCACGCTGACCCCGTACGCGGCGACGCGCTCCTCCTCGACCAGGGTGTCGAGCGCGTCGAACACCTCGTCGGAGGAGTAGACCGGCGTGGGCGGGCAGTGCAGCTGGACCAGGTCGAGGCGGTCCACGCCGAGATTGCGGCGGGAGCGGTCGTTCCAGGCCCGGAAGTTGTCGAGGACGTAGTTCTCGGGGATCTGCTCCACACGACGGCCCATCTTCGTCGCGACGAGGACATGCAGATCGGGCCTGCTCCGCAGGAACGTGGCGATGGTCTGCTCGCTGCGCCCGTCGCCGTAGACGTCGGCCGTGTCGAAGAAGGTCACCCCCGACTCGGCCGCGGTCTCCAGCACCGCGAGGGCTTCCTTGTCGTCGACGTCTCCCCAGTCGGCGCCCAGCTGCCATGTGCCGAGACCGACCACGGACGCGTGCTGACCCGACCTACCGAATGCGCGTTCTTCCATGGCGGCAGTCTGTCACCTGTTCCCGGTGGTCAGTGCGGGAAGGCGCGCGGCTGGCGCTGCCGGGGCAGTTCGTCGCGGAAGTCGGCGACGACCGAGCTGATCTGCCGGGTGAGTTCGGTCTTCTCCAGCCGGTCGAGGTACAGGTTGCGGCGGGCCAGACCGACCGCGTCCACGCAGAAGTACAGCGCCATCAGCGGGTTCACGAACAGTTCGCTGTTCCGGGTCCGCTCGGTGAACCGGACATCGCCGAACTCGCCCCGCACGGCCGCCGCGACCGAGCCGTTGACGATGCTCGGATGCGTCGGCGTGGCCCGCTGGGCGTGCGCCACCGCGTCCAGGTAGAGGGTGCCCTCGCGACTGTCGCGGGGCAGCGAGAACGCCCCCAGATAGGCGCCGTCGCGGTCCAGCGCGGCCAGGTTCTCCAGGACCAGCGCGTGGTTGACCCCGTGGTAGGCGTCCACGCCGAAGCCCAGGCAGGCCACCAGCCGCTCCGGCACCTCGTCCAGACCGGCGACGGCACCCAGGCTCGCCATGTCCTCCTCCGGCGTCCCGAGCCCGTGCTCGTCGCCGCGCATCAGGATGTCGGTGCCACCGTCGACCAGGACGACGGCGTCCACCCCGCCCAGATGCCCGAGGAGCGCGCGATAGGCCGCCCGCAGGGGCGCCACACCCGTACGGGACAGCGCGTACACGGTGCTCGGCATCCCGTGCAGGTCGAGCCACTCGGCAAGGGTGCGCTCGGGGAAGTAGTCGCCCCGGAAGGCGGTGTCGGGGCCGACCGCCGCGACGTCCTGTTCCAGCCACACGTCGAGGCTCAGACCGTACAGATCGGCGAAGGAGAGGTTGGCGAGATGGACCTCCTTGCCGGCCGACCGCAGGGCGAGGGCCAGCGGTAGCCCGGCGTAGACGTCGAAGCCGCCACCGGCACCGGCTATGAGCACACGCCGCGCGTCGCGCAGCCGTGTGAAGAACGGGGGTTGCTGGAGGGAGAACACCGGGGGAAGTTAGCAGGGCGGCGCAGGGGGGCGCAGGGGGGCGCGCACGATTTACGCGGACCGGGCCACCGGCTACCGTACCGGTCAGTAACCGGACCGCACCGGGCCGGACCGGACCGCAGGAGGCCCCCATGCCGCAGCTCGAAGTCGACGGCGCCGCGCTGACGTACGACGACGAGGGCCCCCGCGAGGGCGACGGTGTGCCCCTGGTGTTCGTCCACGGCTGGACCGCCAACCGCCACCGCTGGGACCACCAGGTCGAGCACTTCGCCCGGAAGCGGCGCGTGATCCGGCTCGACCTGCGCGGGCACGGCGAGAGCGGCGGCGCCGGGGTGCGCACGATCGAGGAGCTGGCGTCGGACGTGCTCGCCCTCCTCGATCATCTGGAGGTCGAGCGGTTCGTCCTGGTCGGACACTCCATGGGCGGCATGATCTCCCAGACCATCACCCTCGCCCACCCCGAGCGGGTGGAACGCCTGGTGCTGGTCAACTCCATCGGCCGCATGGCCTACAGCCGGGGCCGCGGCCTGCTGATGGCGGCGTCCACCCGCGTCCCCTTCAAGCTGTTCGTCGCCGCCAACATCCAGCGCGCCTTCGCGCCCGGCTACCCCCGCGAGGAGATCCGCGCGTACATCCGCGCCTCCGCGGCCACCCCGCGCGAGGTCGTGATGACCCTGTACGGCGCCATGCGCGCCTTCGACGTCCTCGACCGCCTCGGCGAGGTCAGCACCCCCACCCTCCTCGTCCACGGCTACCACGACATCCAGCTGCCCGTCGCTCAGATGCTCCGCATGGCCAAGGCCTACCAGGACGCCGAGGTGCGGATCCTGGACGCGGGCCATGAACTCCCCGTGGAGAAGCCGGCGGAGCTGACCGCCACCCTGGACCGCTTCCTCACCGGCTCCCGGGTCTGAGCCCGCCGCCGACGAGCGCCCCGCCCCGCGGGGGCTCGGTGGCGGCCCGTCAGCCGGTCAACTGTCCTTCAGCGGTGGCCAGCAGCTCCGTCACGCGCAGTGCGAACGCGGCGTCGCACGGATGCGGACGACCACTGCGGGCCGCCGCCAGCAGCGCGTCCCCCGCCCGCGCGAGAGCCGGTACGGCCCCCTCGTCGGTCGTGGGCAGTACGGTCGTCCCGGTCCGGCCCCGCAGCTCGACCGTCGCGCCGGACGCCGCGGGCGGGGCGGTGAGGCTGAGGGTGAGGGTGCTGGACGCCCCGCCGGTGTGCAGGAGCACCAGATGGACCGTGTCCCTGGGCCCGCGTACGGCGGCGGCCACCTTCTCCACGTCCCCGAGGACCGGCAGCAGCACGGACAGGGCGTGCGGGCCCACATCCCACAGGCCGCCCTTCTCCCGCCGCCACGGCGAAGCCGCGAAGGGGCTGTCGCTCTCGCCGTCGAACAGCGACCCGAACCACTCCGCCCGCCCCGTGAACCAGCCCTCACGGGCGGCCTGTTCGGTGATCCACGCGTCGATCGCCGTCTGGAACCGGGCGGTGAAGAAGACGACCGAGGCGACCCCGGTCTCCTCGACCGCCCGGACGACGGCCCGCCCCTGCTCGACGTCGGTCGAGAGCGGCTTGTCGAGCAGCAGATGACAGCCCGCCCGGGCCGCGCGCACCGCGAGCGGCGCCTGGACCGAGGGCGGCAGGGCCACGGCGACCGCGTCCACGTCCGAGAACAGGGCGTCGACGTCCTCGTACACGGGCAGGCCGCCGTGCCGGTCGGCCAGTTCCTTGGCCGCCTCCGGGCGCCGGCCCCACACCCCCGCGAACTCCAGCTCCTGGTGCGCGCTCAGCGCGGGGGCGTAGGCCATCTCGGCCCACGGTCCGGTTCCGAGCAGTCCTATACGCATGCTCCGGCCACTCCTTGTGGGTTGGGTGCGATGTCCTTCGGAGCCCCTCGGGGCCCGGGGCGGGTCGGTCCGACGGCCGTCAGGGCAGCGCCTGTTCGGTCCAGATCGTCTTGCCGGTGGGGGAGTAGCGGGTGCCCCAGCGCTGGGTGAGCTGGGCGATCAGATACAGGCCCCGGCCGCCCTCGTCGGTGGTGGCGGCGTACCGCAGATGGGGCGAGGTGTGACTGCTGTCGGTGACCTCGCAGATCAGCTGCCGGTCGTGGATGAGGCGGACCCGGATGGGGCCGCCGCCGTACCGGATGGCGTTGGTGACCAGTTCGCTGAGGATCAGCTCGGTGGTGAACTCCAGCTCCTCCAGGCCCCACTCGGCCAGCTGCCGGGTGGCCTCGGAGCGCGCCCGGCGCACCGCGGCCGGGTCGCCGGGCACCTCCCACTCGACGACACGGCCCGTGTCCAGCGCCCGGGTGCGGGCGACGATCAGCGCGATGTCGTCGCTCGCCCGGCTCGGCGGCAGCGCGTCGAGGACGGCCTCGCAGGTGCCCTGCGGCGAGGTGTCGGCCCCGGTAAGGGCGGTGCGCAGCAGTTCCAGACCGTCGTCGATGTCCCGCTCCCGGTCCTCGACGAGACCGTCGGTGTACAGCACGATGCGGCTGCCCTCGGCCAGGTCCAGCTCGGCCGTCTCGAAGGGCAGTCCGCCGAGACCGAGCGGTGGGCCGGCGGGCACCTCGGGGAAGTCGACCGTGCCGTCGGGCCGGGCCACCGCGAGCGGCGGATGGCCGGCGCGGGCGACGGTGCAACGCCGCGAGACCGGGTCGTAGATCGCGTACAGGCACGTCGCCCCGGTGATCGGGGCGTTGCCGTCGAGGACCGCCTCGTCCTGGTCGATCCGGCTGACCATCTCGTCCAGCAGCCCCAGGATCTCGTCCGGCGGCAGGTCCAGCGCGGTGAAGTTGTGCACCGCCGTGCGCAGCCGCCCCATGGTGGCCGCCGCGTGCAGACCGTGACCGACGACGTCGCCCACGACGACGGCGACCCGGGTGCCGGACAGCGGCAGGACGTCGAACCAGTCGCCGCCCACCCCGGCCTGCGCGGGCAGATAGCGGTAGGCGACGTCCAGGGCGCTCTGCTCGGGCAGGTGGCGCGGCAGCAGACTGCGCTGCAGCGTCTCGGCCATCGTGTGCTCGCGGGTGTAGCGGCGCGCGTTGTCGATGGAGACCGCCGCGCGGGCCACCAGCTCCTCGGCGAGCGCCAGTTCCTCCTGGTCGAACGGCTCGGGCTTCTCCGATCGCCAGAAGGTGACGACCCCCATCACCAGCTGGCCCACCCGCAACGGCACGGTGATCAGCGAGTGGATGCCGTACTCGACGACCTGTGCGGACCGTTCCAGGTCCTGGGCCTGCCAGCCGGGTGCCTGGCTGAGGTCGGCCACGAGGGTCGAGCTGCCGCTGTCGATGCTGCGGGCCTGGGGCGAGGAGGGGACCAGGTCGATCCGCTCGCCCACCTTGTACAACGGCGCGTCCTCGCGGATCCCGCTGCTCGCCGTACGGCGCAGTGTGGTGGCTGTCTCGGGCTCGTCGCCGCTGAGCGCGGCCGGGGCCAGGTCCACGGTGACGAAGTCCGCGAACCGGGGGACCGCGACCTCCGCCAGCTCCTCGGCGGTACGCGTCACGTCCAGGCCGGTGCCGACGCCCACCCCGGCGTCGTAGAGCAGCCTCAGCCGCTCCCGCGCGGCCTCCGCGCGGCCCGAGAGGGCGCGCAGCTCGGTGGAGTCGCGGAGCGTGGCGACGCTGCCGGAGGGCTCGCCCTGCAGATCGGTGGGCCGCTGGTTGACCGCGAGCAGCCGGTCCCCGACCAGGTGCACCTCGTCGTTGGCGACCCGGCCCGAGGCCAGCAGCTCCGCCATGTGCGCTTCGAGACCCAGGGAGTGGACGTCCTGTCCCTCCGCGTCCGCGGGCAGGTCCAGCAGGCGGTGCGCCTCGTCGTTGGCGAGCAGCAGCCGGCCCCCGCCGCCGACGATGATCACGCCCTCCCGCACGGCGTGCAGCACCGCGTCGTGGTGCTCGTACATCCTGGTCATCTCCGACGGGCCGAGCCCGTGGGTCTGCCGCAGCAGCCGTTTGCTGACGAGCGCCGTGCCCGCCGTGGCCAGGGCGAGGGCCGCCGCGGCGGCGGCCACCACGAGGGGCAGCTGCTGCTCGGCGGCCCCGCCCACGTTCTCGGTGGTGATCCCGGCCGACACCAGGCCCACGACCTTGCCGTCGGGGTCCTTGATCGGCACCACGGCCTGGACCAGCGGACCGAGGGTGCCGGTCACCTCCTCGGTGAAGGACTCGCCCTTCAGCGCGGGCTCGATGGTGCCGACGAACTGCTTGCCGATGCGGTCCGTCTTCGGATGGGTGTAACGGATCCCGTCGGTGTTCATCACGACGATGAAGTCCACGCCGGACTGGACCCGGGCGGCCTCGGCCCTCGGCTGGAGCACCGCCGTGGGATCGGGGGAGCTCAGCGCCTCCCGGGTGCCCGGCGCGTTGGCGAACGTCTCCGCCACGGCCAGCGAACGGTTGTGCGCCTCCTTGGAGCTGTCGTGCCGTACCTGGAGGACCAGCGCCACCACGGCCGACACGACCAGGACCAGCACGATCACGACCTGCAGCAGGAACACCTGCCCGGCGACACTGCGCCCGCTCAGCGCCGAGCGCAGTCCCGAGAGCGGGCCCCAGCCGTGTCCCGACTCCCCGGTTGCGCCGCCGTCCGATCCGTGCGGTACCCGCCGGGCACGGTGGTCCCGGCCCTGCGCAGGCCGACCCTGGGGACGGCGGGTCGACTGAGAGCGAGATCGACCCAGGAGACGGACCATGTGCCCATGTCTACACTGCCCCGCGCCCTGAGGCGAGAGGGGGTGGCACGCTGCCTCGGCCGGTGCCGTCGGCCACGCGACGGGGAGAGCGCTTGCTACCCCTTTGACCATATGTGATGCCCTGCTACCTGTCGGATTCCTGTGAATCTGCGAGGCGCTTGAACACATCGGGGTCCGGCTCCGTATAACGCTGGGGTTTTTCATGCCCGGACCCGACGACGACGTTGTAGGAGCTATCCGTGGGACGCACCACCAGGCGCAGACGCCCATCCGGAGCGCGGCGCGCGACCTCTGCTGCGATCGCGCTGATCCTGGGCGGAGGCGGTCTCGTGGCCGTCAATGTCTACGCGTCGGCCACCGAGGACGGTTCGCCCGACGACGTGGTCGAGCAGGTCGGCTCCGCCGCCGGCACGATCGACTGCCCGGACGTCGGCAGCGAGCTGACGGAGGTGCCCGAGGGGGCGCGGGCGGGCGTCGACAAGGAACTCGCGGCCCTGGACCAGCAGATAGCCGAGGCCTACCAGCGGCTGCAGAACTCCGTCCAGGCCCAGCAGCAGGACAGCGGGTTCGCCGACAACGCGATCATGAACCCGCTGAAGGAGAAGCGGGCGGCGACGATCGAGCGGATCGCGATCGCCATCGACCGCGTCGGGGACCGCCCCGAGGGGCTGGACGCCCTCGCCGCCTGCGAACTGCGTCCCGCCGAGGAGCAGAACACCGGCCAGGACGGCGGTCAGAACGGCGGAGAGCAGAACGGCGGAGAGCAGAACGGCGGAGAGCAGAACGGCGGAGAGCAGGACGGCGCCGGCCAGAGCAACGGCGGTGACCAGGACGCGGGCGAACAGGGCGACCAGCAGGGCGGTCAGGGGCAGCAGGGCAACGGCGGTCAGGCCGGCAACGGGCCCGTGGCCGCGGACTACGCCGACATCAGGTCCGTCCAGCCGAACGCCGGGAACGGAGGCGGGCAGAACGGCTCCACCGGCACCTTCAGCACCGACTGCGGGGTGAACGCGGGCGGCTTGTTCAACTCGGACAACGTCATCGTCGCCCCCGGCGTCTCCAACGGGGCGCACCACTTCCACGACTACGTCGGCAACCAGGGCAACAACGCGTTCGCCAGTGACGAGGACCTCGCCGCCGCCGACACCAGCTGTGAGAACCAGGGCGACCGGTCGTCGTACTTCTGGCCCGTGATCCGTCTGCAGAACGGCACGGCCGAGCAGGACGCCAATGCGCCCGGCGGCGGCATCGAGGGCAACGCCGGTGAGATCGTGACGCCCAAGGAGGTCACGATGACCTTCGTCGGCAGCCCGCGGGGCGACGTCGTGGAGATGCCGCGGCTGCTGCGCATCATCACCGGCGACGCCAAGGCCTTCATCAACGGCCCGGCCAACGCCAACGCGTCCTGGAGCTGCACCGGCTTCGAGGACCGGCAGCTGAAGGACAAGTACCCGCTCTGCCCCTCCGGCAGCGACGTCGTACGCACCTTCAAGTTCCAGAGCTGCTGGGACGGCCGCAACATCGACAGCGCCAACCACCGCACCCATGTGGCCTTCGCCGCCGCGGACGGCAGCTGCGCGGCCGGGTTCAAGGCCATCCCGCAGCTGGTCCAGCGCATCGTCTACGACGTCGACGCCCCGAGCCTCCAGGACGGCGGCCGTACGACCCCGCTGTTCGCCGTGGACTCCTTCCCCGAGCAGCTCCACAAGGCCGTCACCGATCACGGCGACTTCATCAACGTCTTCGACGAGGACCTGATGCGGGCGATGGTGGACTGCATCAACGACGGCCGCGAGTGCGACGCGGCCGACCTCGGCGGCGACCAGGGCGACGGCGGGGATCAGGGGAACGGCGGCGACGAAGGGAACGGCGGCGACCAGGGGCAGGACCCCGGCCAGGGCCAGGGCGACGGCCAGGACCAGGAGCAGGACCAGGGGCAGGATCAGGGTCAGGACCAGGACCAGCCGGGCGACGGTCAGGGCGACGGCGGGGACCAGGGGCAGGACCAGGACGAGAACCCGGCCGAGCCCAGCGAGACCGCTCAGGCACCCGGTGGCGCGGACGACCAGGCGAACCAGGGCGGCGACAAGGAGCCCCAGGTCCTCGGCTCGGTGAAGGCGACCCAGCGCGGCAATGCCGATGCCGATGCCGACGCCGGCGACGAGGGCGCGGACGACGCCGGGGACGTCGGCGACGAGGCCGCGACCCCCGAGCAGACGCCCGCGGCGAACGTGCCGTCGGCCGCCGGGCAGCCCGGCGCACAGGGGTCCGGGTCGGCGACGGGCAGTCTCGCCGAGACCGGTTCGCAGCTGTGGCCCGCGATGATCGGCGGCGTGGCCGTGCTCGCCGGTGTCGTCCTGCTGCGCAGGGTGCGGCGCGGGAACTACTGATCCCGTACCGCCGACGGATGCGATGTCCATCCTCCGCCAACCTTGTTGGTTTGAGCGGGACTTGATCCTGCATCAGCTGGGCGGGCGGGGCGGAGCATGGCGGAGGGGTGGGCCCGGCGGCTGCGGTTGCCGCCGGGCGACGTCGCGGCGGCGGCCGTGCTGCTCGTGGCCATGACCGCCGTACGGCTCGGCGCGGGAGACGAACCCGATGCCCCCTGCCCGTCGTACTGGCGCTCGGCGCGGTGATCGCCGCGGGCCTGGCGGTCCGGCGCCGTGCCGCGCTCGCCGGGTACGTGGTGGGCACGGTGGGGCTCGTCGTCGAGGCCCTGTGGGTGGGCCCCGGCCAGTTGACGCCGGTCGCGAACCTCATCGGCGTCCACTCGCTGGGCCTGTACGCGAGTCCCCGCAGGGCCGGGCTCGGCGCGCTCCTCGTACCGCCCGGTGTGCTGGCCCACTTCGCCCCGAAGGACGACCCGTGGGTGACCCAGGTCGCGGTCGTCCTCGTCTGGCTGCTGGTGTGGGCGGCGGGCTGCGCCACGGCCCGCCGCCGCAGGGAGACGGAGGAGCTGCGGCGGCTACTGCGCCGCGAGACGGTCGTCGCCGAACGGGTGTGCATCGCCCGGGAGTTGCACGACGTCGTCGGCCACTCGGTGAACGCCATGCTGGTCCAGGCCGGCGCGGGACGCATGGTGCTGGACACGCGGTGTTCGCCCACATCACGTCCCGCCTATCGGCCCCCTCGTGATCCTCTGAACCCGAAGCCTGCGCCCAGCACGCGGTACATGCCGATCGAGTTGTGCGCGGCGGTATCTGCGAAGCCGTACTTCTCGTAGAGGAAGCGGGCGGGGCCGTCGGCGATCAGGGAGACGTAGGCAGTGGCGGGCGCCCGACGCTCCAGTTCCTCGGTGAGCGCGGCCAAGATGCGCTTGCCGAGGCCGCGGCCCTGGTGCGCGGGGTGGACACAGACGTCGACGATCTGGAACGCCGTACCGCCGTCCCCGATAATCCGCCCCATGCCGATGGGCTCCCCTTCGTGGTGAACGACCACGCCGTGCCAGGTGTTGGGCAGGGCGAGCGCGACCGCTTCTGGAGCTTTGTCCGAAAGGCCGGCGGCGGTGCGCAGGCGGCGGAAGACCTCGACGGTGGGTATGCCCACGCCCAGTTCGTACGGGTCGTTCAAGTCATCCACTCCGATCGTGAGGTGTGCGCCTGATGGTCTTCCGCGGTGCTCGTACCGTAGGTCAGTGGCCGGGTTCGGCGTGGTCGCCGTGGTCGCTGAGCTGTGCTTCGAACCAGGCGTGCAGGGCGTCGACCAGGGCGGGTTCTCCGGTGGTGTAGGTGAGGGTGGCGCCGTCGGCACGTTCCCGGTAGCGCACCTCGATGCGTTTGTAGCCGGCTTCCAGTTCCGCCAGGCCCGGCATGCTGTCGCCGTGTATCTGGGCGGGGTCGCCGAAGTCTCCCCGGCTGAACGCCTTGGCCTCCTGCTGGAGGTGGGAGCGTATGAGGTTGACCTGCGTGGCGTCGTCGGGCTGGTCGGCGACCACGTCCTGGACGCCGCCCGCCTTGGTCGGGGTGAAGTGATGGGTGGTCTCTTCGAGGTCGAAGGGCATCACGGTCCGGCCGCGCTCGGCGACCGCTTCCTGCCGACCGGTCTTCCCGTTGTCCCCCTCTTGCTGCGTGCTGCTGATCAGGAGAGCTATGCCCAGTGCCGCGCCGACGCTTGCCGCGGCGATTCCGGCTGTCAGCAGTCGGCGTTTGCCTTGCTTCATCGAGTGCCTCCATGAGCACTTTGAGGGCGTGTGGTACGCCCGTTCCGTTGTGGGTGGGATCGCTGCGGTGCCGCGGCCGGCAGGGGTGCATGGGGCGGGTCTTCGGCTGCGGCTGTGCCGGCCTTGGGCGGGGGCCTACTGCTGCTTGGCGGGGATCAGCCACAGGACGATGACGGCGGAGACCGCGGCCATGCCGGTGGCGACGAGGAACGCGTCGTCGAAGCCGGAGGCACTCTGTGCACTGGTGTGGGCGGCGATGCTCGTGGCGGCGGCGCTGGAGACGGCCGCAGCTCCGGCCGAGGCGCCGAACTCGTGGAAGGTGCTGACGATGCCCGACGTCACCCCGGCCTCGTGGGGAGCGACGCTGGCGAGCGCGGTGGCGGAGGCGACGACGAACAGGCCGCCCAGTCCCGCCGCGGCGACGCTCACGCCGGTGACCATCGCGGTCGTTCCGGACCACAGGACCGGAACCAGGAACCCGGCGGCCGCGATCGCCAGGGCGACCACGGCCAGCAGCCGAGCTCCCAGACGGCCGATCACCCGGCCGGCGGCTGCGGCGGCGGCCATGGTCAGCAGCGCCACCGGCAAGAACAGCACACCAGTCATCAGGGCGTCATGGCCCTGGAGGTTCTGAAGGTAGAAGGAACCGAGGAAGAAGGCCCCCACCATCAGCGCCGTCGTCACAGCGATCACGAAGGTGCCCGCCACCACCGGGCGCCGGCCCAGCAGCCGCAAATTCATCAGCGGTGCCGCCGCCCGGCGCTGCCAGAGGGCGAAAGCCGCGTAGGCGGCTGCCGACACGGCGACCAGAGCAACGGTGACGGTGTTCAGCCAGCCGTGGTCGCCGGCCCGGATCAGAGAGTAGATGAGGGCGCCCGTCGCGGCGGCGACCAGGACGGCGCCGGGTACGTCGAGGGAACCGCTGCCAGCACGGGGCAGGCTCGGCAGGATCCGGGCGAGCGAGACGAGGACGCCCAGGCCGACGGGGACGTTGACGAAGAAGACCCATGCCCAGCCCGGACCTGCCGTGATCAGTCCACCCAGCAGTACGCCGAGGGCGGCGCCCCCGCCGCCGAGCGCCGACCAGATGCCCAGCGCGCGGTTGCGCTCGTCGCCGTCGAACAGCCGCACCACCACGGACAGCGCAGCGGGTGAGAGCATCGCGGCGCCCACTCCCTGGGCGATTCGTGCGGTGAGCAGCAGCGGGGCGGCGGTGGCGAGTCCGGCGGCCAGGGACGCGGCGGTGAAGACCGCGAGCCCGGCCAGGGCGACCCGCTTCGGGCCGAACAGGTCCGCGGCCCGGCCGCCGAGCAGCATCAGGCTGCCGAACGTGAGGGCGTATCCGCTGACCACCCAGGTCAAGGCCGCGCGGCCCAGGTCCAGTTCGGTGCCCATGTCGGGGAGGGCGATCGCGACGACGGTGATGTCGAGGATCAGCATCAGCTGGGCCAGCCCCAGCAGTCCCAGGGCTGTCCAGCGCAGCGGATGCGGTGCATCCGGTGCGCGTGTGGTGGTGGTTTCCGTGTCGCTCATGACGCTCACCCCTCGCGCGCTAAGTCGAACAATGGCGTTCACGTTATACGGCCGGGGGGTATAAGCCAAACAGGGTTGTACGACTTGCTGGGGTACTGTGGGCTCATGGGCAGCAAGAACTCCACGGCGGCCAAGCGCGCTGACGCGCTGCGCAGCATCGACGCGATCGTGCGGGCAGCGGCCGAATGCCTCGGACGCAACCCGGAAGCGAGCCTGAGCGAGATCGCCCGGGCCGCGGGCGTGGGCCGGGTGACGCTGTATGCGCACTTCAACTCCCGGGCAGAGGTCGTCGACGCCGCGATGAGCCGCGCCATCGACCGGGGCAACGAAGTACTGGACGCGGTCGACCTGACCGGTGACCCGCTGCTCGCCCTAACCCGGTACATCGAGGCCGGCTGGCACCTGGTGGATCAGGCACGCGCCCTGCTCGCCGCCGCGCAACGCGAACTTTCCGCAGGACGCATCCGCGAGCTGCACGCCGGGCCCGCCGCCCGGGTCGAGACGCTGGTCGCCCGCGGCCGCGCCGAAGGAGCCTTCCGTACGGACCTGTCGATCGCATGGATGGTCAATGTCCTGCACACGGTCATGCACAGCGCGGCAGAGGAAATCCGCGCCGGCCGTCTCACCCCCGAGCATGCCGCCGGCCACATCGCCGCCACGGTGCTCGCCGCCTTCACGCCCCCGGGCGCACCGGTACCCGAGGCCGGCGGCGGGGCGTAACACCGACAGCCCACGATGAAGAGCCTCGCCACGAAAGGGGCCGCAGGCGGCCGAGGCAGGGCAGAACGGGCAAGTGGGCCTGCTCAAAGCACGGGATGCCTCACGCGATGAGTCCGTGCCCGCCAGCAGCCAGGCGCTCGAGTGTCCCGTCAACGTCACGCTGTTGCATGTGTATCCGTACGATGGCGGGCATGACCAGCAGCCGACCGAGCCGCCGCCCCGCCGGGCCGCTGTTCGCGCTGCTGGTGCTCACGGTGCTGGCCGGGCTCCTGGGCATGCACGCACTGGCTCCCGGCGGAGCGCCGGCACCCGAGCACGCCATGGCTATGGCCCATGCTCCTGCCACGGAGCAGGCCCGCGCGGCATGCTCGCACACCGACGGCGGCTCCGGGCACCTCGCACACGCCGACGGTACGTGCGCGGCGGCCGGTATCGGCTCCGCATACGCGCCGCCCGCGCTGGCCGCCGCCCTGCCCGACGCCCCGGCCGCTGCCGGTGTTCCGGTCGACGCGCCGACATCGGCCGTGCAGAGCCGGGCGCCACCTGACCTGTCCGAACTGCAACTCCTGCGGATCTAGAGCGGCCTGCGCGGCGCCCCCGTACGCCCCGTCCGGGGTGGGCGCCGTGTTTTCGCCCTGCTCTCATCCCCTGAATCCCGCGCGCCTGAGACGGGCGCGCGTCAAGGAGTTGCACCACCATGATCCGCAAGAGTTCCCTGATCCGCCGCGGCACCGCCGTGGCCGCCGTCGGCACGGCCGCTCTCCTCCTGGCCGCATGCGGCGGCAGCGGCGACAGCGCGGCCGGGCACAACGGCCACACCGCGACCTCGGCATCCGCTTCGGCCTCCGCCTCGCAGGGCCGGCACAACGCCGCCGACACCGCCTTCGCCCAGGGGATGATCCCCCACCACCGCCAGGCAGTGGAGATGGCCGATCTCGCCACGTCCCGCGCCGGGTCGGCCGAGGTGAAGAAGCTCGCCGAGCAGATCAAGCAGGCCCAGGACCCGGAGATCAAAACCCTGTCCGGGTGGCTGACCTCGTGGGGCGAGGAAGTGCCCGCCGAGGGCGCCATGGACCACTCCGCTCACGGCACGGGCGGGATGATGACGGCCGAGGAGATGGACCAGCTGGAGAAGTCGTCCGGCAAGGCGTTCGACACCGCCTTCATGGAGATGATGATCAAGCATCACGAAGGCGCGGTGGCGATGGCCAAGACCGAGAAGACCGACGGCGCCTTCCCCGACGCCAAGAAGATGGCCGACGCCATCATCACCTCGCAGACCGCTGAGATCACCCAGATGAACGACCTCCTCGGCAAGAGCTGACCCACTCCGGCAGTGGGGGTGTCGGGCGCCGGCGCGGGCCCGCACACCCCCACTGCTCGTCACGTCCCACCACTTCACGGGAATACCCCCTAGGGGTATATCGTTGAGGAGGTGGGACAAGGGGGCAGGCCACACTGGACGGGAATGGGGATGACGGTTATGGACCACACCGCACACCACACCAGCACCGCTCACGGCCACGCCGCACACCAGGCGCACGGTGGGCATGGCGGCGCGTCCTGGGGAACGGCGGCGAAGGCGACGCTGCACTGCCTGACCGGATGCGCGATCGGCGAGATCGTCGGCATGGTCATCGGCACGGCCCTGCTGTGGGGCAACGTGCCCACCATGGTCCTGGCGATCACCCTGGCGTTCGTCTTCGGCTACTCCTTCACCCTGTTCGCCCTCCGCAAGGCGGGCCTGGACTTCAAGAGCGCCGTCAAGGTGGCCCTGGCGGCGGACACCGTCTCCATCGCGATCATGGAGCTCGTCGACAACGGCGTCATCGCCCTCAGCGGAGCGATGGACGCCCACCTGTCCGACGCCCTGTTCTGGACCGCGCTGCTCGGCGGCTTCGCCGTCGCCTTCGTGATCACGACCCCGGTCAACAAGTGGATGATCGGCCGCGGCAAGGGCCACGCCGTCGTCCACGCCTACCACTGACCTCTCACACGCAGGCGCGCGCCCAGGTGCACCTTCTGAGGGTGCACCCGGGCGCCTTTGCGCTGCAGCGGTTCATCTGGCGACGTCCAGCGACCGACCGGCCCGGGAGAGAGGTTCAGTGCGGCAGGAGGTTCTGCTCGCGCTGGCGGCGGCGCCCGTAGCGGGTCACGCCGCGCGGCTTGAAGACCGACAGAGCGGCCGCGGCGAGCAGTACCAGCAGGGCGGCGGCCGCGTCGGCGATCAGCTGGACGCGCATGCCTTCCAGCTCGCCGCCCGCCAATCCAGATCCGCGACAACCTCGCCGACCGGATCGCCGAAGCCCAACGCGAAGGCTGGCTCGGCGAAGTCGAAGGCCTCTCCACCAGCCTGGCTGCTGCTGAGGAGAAGATCACCCAGCTTGACGTGAGAGAGCAACGCAGGGGGTCTTCTGTCTTCATGGGGATCCCCACGTTCGAGCAGATCGTCGCTCGCACAAGCGACGTGAAATTCCCCGGCCCGGCTCGTAAGGACGACATCACACGGATCGGTGAGCCCCGAAGGGAATCATGACGACCGCCACCGCCCAGCACTCAGTGCACACAACTCGTCGGTGGCGTTCCACAGGCAGAGCCTGCTTCACTGCCTCGCCAGTTTCGCCAGCCATGGATGTCCAGGATGTACGCGCGTTAGCCACCCGCTGAGAACATCGCGCCGCGCCCGGCTCAACAACGGCAGGACCCCGTCGAAGTCCGCATGGTCCTTGGGTCGTGACGCCTTCGCTTTGAACAACAGCACCAGCTCCGGCACCAGATACGGGATGCCGTCTGCAGTCCGCTCGATAATCGCGTCGTACGGCCGCCGCAGGCTCGCGTCCCGCCGACAGATCCACGTCCCACCCTCATGCGGCTCACGGAAGACATCGAACAGGAACTGACCGCTCACCGGATCCCGCAGCCAGGTCTGGTGCGTGGCCGCGAGCACCTCAGCTCCTGCCCTCGCCCAGACCCGTCCCGAGCCCACCGCGTCAAACACGTACTGGGGGAAGCGGTCCCGAACCTCCGTGAACCCCGCCGCGGGCACCGCGATCTCCAGATCACCGTGGGGCCGCGACTGGCCTCCGCGGAACAGATCCAGCGCCCACCCTGCCACGACGCACCAGGGCGCACTGACACCAGCCAACCGCTCCGCAACCTGTTCTGGCCGCCAGGCATTCGCCCACCGAGCATCCAGTTCGTCCGCATCAAGGACAGCGCCGCCGGGCGGCACAGCATCGGTCATCGGACCAACGTACTGCCTCAACTGGGTAGTTCAGAGAAGAGCAGCAGGCCGTCCAGCGGGCCGCCGACCAGTTCGGCGTAGCTGCGTCCCGGCTTCGGGCCCAGGGTGGTCGTGGTCGGAGCCGTAGATCCGGCCGCGCAGCAGCTGCTCATCGTCGCTGTCCATATCGTTCAGCGTCGCAGCCGCCACCGCCAACGAGGCTTTCCAAGGGGTGCTTGGGAAAGCCCTCGCGCTGCCGGGAGGTCTGGCCCGGGTCAGCTGCGCCAGCGTCCGAGCCAGCCGCCGGCCTTCGAGGCCTGCGCCGCCGCCTCCTCCTCCTGGCGCTCCTGCTCCTGCCGGTCGCGTTCGGCCTGTTCCGCCTGCCGCTCCGCCTCGAGCGCCCTCACCTTGCAGTCGTCGCACAGGTGCGGGTGACTGTCCCCACGGCCCCAGTCGACCGCAATGCTGGCCTCCCACCGGTCATCGGTGAACTTCTGTCCGCAGTCGGCGCGCACCGGCCGCTGAGCCTCGCGTTCGGCTGCTTCCTGCGCGAGACGGCGCCGCGCCTCTTTGAGGCCGACGGTCTCACCCGCTGTCACGCACCGCGTTGTCAGAAGCCGAACGAGTTGTGCGGTTCGGGGTCGGTCCAGAACATTCGGGCAAGCTGTCCGATCGCGCCGTCGGTGTGCGGAGTGATGTGGCCCGCAGACGCCAGGTGGTGCGCCGACATGCCACCGAAGTAGAGCGAGCTGAGCGCTGCGAGCCTGATCGTCAGGTCCGCCGTCTCGTCGGTCGGAACACACGCCACCACGGGGCCGTCTGCTCTCAGATGCCATGTCCTGTTGTTCGCGCGGCACATCTGGTCGTCGTCAATGGTGAACCTCAGCTCGCCGGGCGTGAGGTACGAGCGTTGCGTCAGGGCTCGGGGGACGTCGAGAAGGCGCGCCCAGAGGTTGTCCGTCTGACGAGTGACGCGCATCGCCCGCGGGTTGGTGAGCATCCACCGCAGGGGTTCGTCGCGCGGACGACCGGGCGCCACGACGGTCTTGGTGAGGTCGAAGTCGATCAGCAGTCCCCACAACGCGCGGTAGGCCACAGGGTTCGTCGCCTCCAGCGCTTCCACCACGAGCGTTCCCGCACGGTCCGCGGTCGCAGACCACGGCAGTCGGAAGTTGGCCATGCCATCCACATCGCCGTGCTGGTCGCGGTGGGCGAGGAAGCGCAGCGGTCCGTTTGTGCCGTCAGCTTCGTCGGACAGCCCCTCCCAGCGCCCGGGGAGAGGGCTGAGCTCCCCGACGCGGTGTGCACGTACGTCCGCATGCACCCGAGGCCAGGCCTTCTTCGCCTGCGCGGCGTCGACCAGCTCCAGCGACCCGGGATCCCGCTCCGCCGGAAGGAGGGCCGCTTCGTGACGGGCCAGCTCCCACCGAGTGCGGTAGGTCGCGGGCGAGAACCCGAACCGTCCATAGATGCTGCCCTCGCTCGCGCTGAGCATCGCCAACGGCTCGCCTCGCTCCAGGGCCGCCTCGAACATGGCCTGCATCATCTGCCGCAGGTAACCGCGCCGGCGATGTGTCGCGATCACCCCGGTAGCAGTGACGCCGGCCATCCTCCCCGTGCCCCCGCCGGGTACCGTCACCTCGAAGGAGATGGTCGCCGACGCGCCGACACACCTACCGTCGACGAACGTCGCGATCGGGTGGAAGGACTCGTCCTTGAAGTCGACTGCCGCCAAATTCTCGAGCTGCTCCGCGCTCGCAGGCGTGCGCTGTGGAGGCCACGGCTCGGGGCCACCATGCCACGCGGCGTCCGCAGGCTCCCAGCTCGGTAACCCGTTCGCGAACGGCAATGCTCGGTAGTACGCAGCCATTTCATCTCGCCGCGGCGGACGGACCTCAGTCACCATGCCGGACATTGCATCCACCACCCTCACAGGCGAGCAACCGAATATCTGCTCAGGACTTGTCCTTGCGGCGTCCCGTGTCGCCGCCCTCGTCGGGCTGGCGGCCGTCCTGGTCGCCGGGTACATCGGCGGCGACATGGCCGCCATCGGGGAGGCCGCCTTCGACGACACCGGACGCGTACCGCGGGACATCCTGTTCGGCGCGGCGGGCAGCGCCAAACTGGCCCACGCCACCGGACTGCACGGCATCCAACTCCTCGCCGTCCTCGCGATCTGGTGCGAGGCGGGCCGTCTGCCGCCCCGTCGGGCCGGGTGGGTCCTGGCCGTCGCGGCGCTCGGGTACGCCGTCGTCTTCTGGGCGGTCACCGCGACCGCCTACGCCGGCCGCGCCCCGTACGACCCGACCGCCCCCTACGGGATCCTGCTGGTGGCGGGCGTCCTCACGACGGGCGTGGCGGCCGCCGTGGTCCTCGCCCAGACGTCCCCGCCCGCCGCGCCCCCGATGCCGCCCCTGCGACGGGGAACACCTCGCCCGCGGGGCGAACCGGAAGGTGACCCCGGTGCGTCAACCAGGTGTGGGGCCGGTAGTTTCCACGCACCGACCGACGGTGCGACCGATGGTTTCGCGCCAGCTCTCGGGCGGTGGTCACGAAGTGAAATCGATCTCTGCCTGCGCCCGAGAATCACCTGTCGCGGCATCGAGTTTCGGCCGTACACTGACAATTCGTAAGCATGCGGGTGGAGTTGACGGGGGGATCCGAGATGTCCGGGGATCAGTACGGTGTAAGAGACCAGGACGGGTGGAGTCACAGCTACGTCGTGCCGCCGATGCCGTCGGCACCGCCCCCCGGCCCCGCGGACGGCTGGCGGGCCGTCGGGGTGGGCGTGCTGAACCTCAGCGGACTGGGGCTCGGCTACGCCCTGATGCGCCGCCCGTTCCTGACGCTGCTGTGCTGGGCCGCCACCGGCCTGCTGCTCTTCTCGGTCCTGCCGGCCGACCCTGACGGCGTCTCGGGCGCCACCCTCACCGTCTACGGCCTCTTCCTCCTCCTCGCGGCCGCCCACGGCGCCTTCCTGGGCCTGCGCAACCGCCTGGTGTGGCCCGCGAAGTCCCCGCTGGCCATCGTGCTCGGCGTCCTCCTCCTCGGCGTACCGGTCGCGAGCGGTCTGCTGTACGAGACCGCGCGGAAGGAAGCCGTCGAGGAGATGCTCCTGGACCGGCTGGCGAAGGCCGACGAACTCGTGGACAAGGCCTCCGGCGAGTCCTTCTCGACGACCCAGTCCGAGTACCGCAGGGCTCTGGCCGCCTACGACGACCTCAGCACCGACCACGCGGACTCCCGGGCCGCCGAAAAGGTCCCGGACCGGCTGAAGACCTTCTACACGACGGTCGGCGCGCCCTACGAGGAGCAGCGGTACTGCGACGCCGTCGCCCCCCTCGAATACCTGCGGACGGTCCCGAAGACCGTGGACAAGCAGGACCTGGGCTCGCTGGCGGCCTGGCCCGACGACCGTCTCGCCACCTCGCTGTACGAGTGCGCGTCGGAAAGCCTGGCGGGCAACACCGAGGGCTGGCAGGACCAGTTCAGCGACCTCCTCACCACGTTCCCCGACTCCGAGCAGGCGGCGAAGGTCGGACCCGACGTCGAGGCGGCCGTCGACAAGGCGGTCAAGGCCGTCGGCGGGGACGACCCGTGCACCGCCGTGGATCAGCTGGAGACGCTCGGCTCCCAGGTCAAGGCGCTGCCGGGGGAGAAGGCCGGAGTCGCCGACGCCCTCACCGCCGCCTCCGGGAAGGCCGAGAACGCCGCCTCCGCGGGTGTCTACACCTGCGGTGTCGACCAGTACAACGACGGCGAGTTCGCCCAGGCGGTGACGTCGATGAACGACTTCGTCGACGCCAACAAGAACCACAAGAACGCGCCGCGCGCCAAGAAGATAGCGATCGCCGCCGAGATCGCGCAGGAGGTCCCGGAGGCGGGCAAGAAGCTGCCCACCACCCGGACCGGCGGCAGCATCTCCGTCACGGTCAAGAACGACAGCCCCGACGAGATCCAGGTCATGTACACCGGCCCGGTGACCGGCACCTTCACCCTGAAGGGCTGCTCCACCTGCACCAGCTACGACTGGAGCAGCACCCTGGTCTCCAGCTTCAAGCCGTGCAGCGGCAACGACAAGTACCCGCAGCGCACGATCAGCCTGCCGGTCGGCACCACGTACTTCCTGCACAAGCCGAAGGGCGACAACGCCTCCAGCGCCGCCTCCGACACCGCCAAGCTGGAGTCCGGCTACATCTACACAGAGTGCGCCTACGTGACCTCGGGCTACGGCCTGAACTCCTGACGCGCACCCGGGCACGGTGACCGGAGGGCCGCGGCGGCTCAGCCCCTGCGGCCCTCCACCCACCCGGCGACGTCGTCCAGGTCCTTCGCGATGGCCCTGCGTACGGCGCGGGCGCCGATGGGGCCCATGACCCTCGCGAGCAGACCCGCGACGGAGCCGGTCGGCCGGGCGGAGAACGTCATCAGGACCGTCGTCGACTCCGGTCCGTCGGCCCGCAGCACCCACTCCGAGACATAGCGGGAGCCGTGCGACTCGGCCTCCACCACATAGCGCTCGGGCGGCTCGCTGACGGTCACCCACATCTCCTCGGTGGCGTCCTTGCCGAACATACGACGGGTCTCCCGCCACCGGGTGCCCACCCCGAAGCCCCCGTCCGTGAGGACCTCGACCCTCGTGACACCGCTCAGCATCCGATCCATCCCGCCGAGGTCCGTCAGGGCCTCCCACACCCGGCCCTGGGAAGCGGCCACCCGACGCTCGACGACGACACTTCTGCTGGTCATGCCTCCCATGAAAGCACCGGGCACGGACGTCCGCCCCAGGACGGCCACCGTACCGCTGCCCGCCCCGGCCCCCGCGCCAGGTTCCGTAACCAAGGTGCGTAGTTCTACGGACGACCGGGCGGGAGGGGTTCTGCGAGCCTTGGATCTTCCGGTGCGCCCGGGTTCGGTGCGGCCGCATGGAAGGGATCCGGCCGTGGGTATCCCTCCTCCACGCGTTCGACCACGACATCCCTCCGCCCCGCCCCGCGGCCCCGTGGGGCGATCCGGCTCCGCCGCCGCACCCCGTCCGCCACGACCGAGGAGATCCCGATGACCGAACGCCCCGAGGGTGCGCCGCCACAGCCACAGCCCCAGGACCAGCCGTCCGCGTTCCCGCCGGTGCCCCCGCCCGGGCAGGCCCCGCCGCAGACACCCACCCAGGCCGAGATACCCGCCCAGCCGACCCCGACCCCGGCCCAGACCCCGGCTCCGGCGCAGGCCCAGGCTCCTACGCAGGCGGCCGTCCCGAGCGCCTACCCCTACCCGAACCCGCAGTCCCCGGCGCCGCATCCCCAGCCCCCGGTCGGCTACGGCCCTCCGGTCGCCGCCGCGACCGCCCAGGCCAACCCGTACGGTCAGCCGCCGGGGGGCTACCCGCCGGGTGGTTACCCGCCGGGCGGCTATCCGCCCCTCGGGGCGCCGCCCGCCACGGGTGCCGGGGGCCGTGCTGTGCTGTGGGCGCTGGTCGGCGCGGCGGTGGCCTCGGCCGTCTGGGCCGGCGGGGTCTTCCTGCTCGGCAAGGGCGACACCGAGGCGGACCTGCGCGGCTACCGGGCCAAGTCGGACATCTGCCCGTCGGTGGACTACTCGTCCTTCAAGAACGAGTACCCGGAGGAGGACGACGCCCCGGTCAACAACTCCCTGAAGCACGCGGCCATCGACCAGAGCTACTGCAGCATCTCCCTCAAGGAGTCCTCGTCCTCCACCATCTCCGACGCGTACTTCTCGGTGCAGATGGACCTGCACAAGAAGACCGACCCGGGCCCCGAGTTCACCGCGCTGTGGTCCGAGTACGACCAGCGCTACGACGACTACGAGGTCGAGAAGGTCGACGGCTTCGGTGACGAGGCGTACCTCATCACCGAGGACACCACCTCGGGCGACGACACCAGCGGCAGCCGGTCGGCCACCCTCGCGGTGCGCGACGGCTGGATGACGTACGAGATGCGGTGGAGCGCCTACGGCTCCAGCTACGACAACGTGAGCATGCCGGACGTCGACGAGGTCGTGGACTGGCTCAAGAACGACACGAACGCGACGTTGGACAACCTGCGGGAGTCCGACGGCATCTGACGCGGACGGAGGCGGGGCGTGTCGCGCCACCGCCTCCGCTCCCTCGCGCACCCCGATCGGCTCAGTCGCCCTTCGCCTTCGCGTAGTCCTGGGCCATCTGGCCGGCGAAGTCGTACAGCAGGCACTGCTCGTCGCCGACGACCCAGGCGTCGTGCCCCGGCGGACACACGAAGGTGTCGCCCGGTCCGACCTCGCCCTCACCGCCGTCGTCCATACGGATGTGCATGCGTCCCTGGACGACATAGCCGTTGTGGTGGACCTGGCAGCTCTCCGTGCCCGCGATGGGGGCGACGGACTCCGACCAGCGCCAGCCCGGCTCGAAGGTGGCCACGGCGAAGTCGAGCCCGGTGAGGTGCACGGCCTCCAGGTGACCCCGGGGGAAGTCGCGCCGCTCGTCCGGCTTCTCGACCGACTTGATCTCCAGCATGACGGCTCCTTCCGTTCCGTCCCACCCCCCTCATCGTCCGCCCGTCAAGCCGGGCCCGCCAACCGGGGGACCGGCTCCCTCCTGACGTGCCGGGTCCCTGGCGGCGTCGTGTAATGAGGGCCGGAGATCGCTTCCGTGGGAGAGACGATGCGCTCAGGTCGTACCGCTGGGAAGAGCGAGGCCGAGGCTGCCGGGGGCGTGCTGCGGCGGCTCGGCGAGTGGTGCGCCCGGCACTTCGTGATCGTCATCGTCGCCTGGCTGGTCGCTCTCGCGGCGGTGCAGGTGCTGAACCGGTCCTACGGCGGCGACTACTCGGACAACTTCTCCCTGCCGGGCGTGCAGTCCCAGAAAGGCCTGGACGTGCTGAAGGAGCACGATCCGGCCGCCGGCGGCTACGGCAGCCAGATCGTCCTGCACGACGAGGACAAGGCACTGACCTCGCTCGGCTCCCAGATGTCCGAGACGGTCGACGACCTGCAGAAACTGCCGCACGTGCTGTCCGTCCAGAACCCGCTGGACGCGTCCTCCGGCCAGTCGTCGCAGTCGTCGGGCCAGTCGCAGCAGCCGAACGTCGGTCCTCTGTCCTCCGACCAGAAGACGGCGTACATCACGATCCGCTTCGACGTGCAGCCCTCCACCCTCGGCGACGGCTATCTCGACGGCGTGGACGACTCGGTCCAGCCGCTGCGGTCGGCGGGCGCCGAGGTCGAGTACGGCGGACCGCTCGGCGAGCTGGCCCGTCCGGCCGCCGACGACCGGGTGAGCGAGCTGATCGGCTTCGCGGTCGCGATCGTCGTCCTGCTGATCGGCTTCGGCAGTGTCATCGCCGCCGGACTGCCCCTGGTGAGCGCATTGCTGAGCGTCATCGGCGGCCTCGCCTGTCTCGGTCTCCTGGCCGCCGCGTTCACGTTCGCGACCGTCTCGCCGACCCTGGCGACGATGATCGGGATCGGTGTCGGCATCGACTACGCGCTGTTCCTGATCACCCGTCACCGGCAGAACCTCATGGACGGTGACGACCCGGTACGGGCGGCCGGCCGCGCCGCCTCGACCAGCGGCCACGCCGTCCTCGTCTCCGGCTGCACGGTGATCGTCGCCCTCGCCGGGCTGTACGCGTCCGGGGTGAGCTTCATCGGCAAACTCGGACTCGCCGCCGCCGTCACCGTCGTCTCCGCGATCATCGGCGCGCTCACGCTGGTCCCGGCCCTGCTCGGTCTCATCGGCAGACGCATCGACCGCTACCACGTCCGGCGGCCCGTCGCCGAGACCGGCGCCGACACCGGAGAGGAGATCACCGGCACCTGGCACCGCTACGCCCAGCGTGTCGAGCACCATCCGTGGCGGTTCCTGTCGGCCGGTGTCCTGGCCGTGGCGATCCTCGCGATCCCCACCTTCTCCATGCAGCTCGGCCATATCGGCGACGGTGCCGACCCCACCTCGTTCACCGACCGCCGTGCCTACGACCTGATGACCGACGCCTTCGGCCCGGGCTCCAACGGTCCGCTCACCGTCGTCATCGACCAGAGCTCGGTCCCGTCGTCGGACCGGCAGAGTCTGCAGAGCACCGCGCAGAAGAACCTCGACGCGGTCGACGGAGCGTACGCGGTGACCCCGCTGACCCCCACCCAGGACGGGGACGTCCTTGTCGGCACGGTCTACTCCGAGGAGTCCCCGCAGAACGCCGACACCACCGACCTGACGAACCGCCTCGTCGACGACACCCTCCCCGCCTCGGTCTCCGGCACCAAGGCGAAGGGCTATGTCACCGGGACGACGGCCTCCCAGGTCGACTTCCGGGACATCGTGGCGAGCCGGCTGCCCCTCATCATCGCCGTGGTCGTCGGCCTCGCCTTCCTGATCATCCTCGCCGTCTTCCGCGGCCTCCTGGTCGCGGTGAAGGCGGCGGTGCTCAACGTGCTGTCCATCGCGGCCTCGTACGGCGTCGTCGTCGCCGTCTTCCAGTGGGGCTGGGGCGGGCCCGCCCTCGGCGTCAACGGCAAGGTGCCCATTGAGAGCTATGTCCCGATGATGATGTTCGCCATCATCTTCGGACTCAGCATGGACTACGAGATCTTCCTGCTCTCCCGCGTCCACGAGGCCTGGACGCGCACCGGCGACGCCCGTGCCTCCGTGGCCCACGCCCTGGAGATCACGGCCCGGGTCATCACCTGCGCGGCCCTGATCATGGTCAGTGTCTTCGCCGCGTTCATCGTCAGCGACAACATCGTGGTCAAGATGCTGGGGCTGGGGCTCGCCGTCAGCGTCCTCATCGACGCCACGGTCGTCCGCCTGCTCATGGTGCCCGCGGTGATGACCCTGCTGGGCCGCCACGCCTGGTGGACCCCGCACTGGCTGGACCGGATCATGCCGCACATCGACGCGGAGGGGACCACGGCGAAGCGGTCGGTCCCGACGGGGCGGGACCGACCGCTCGGCAGCTGACTGACTCAGTCACACGGAATGTGACGACGCGTCAGAACGTCAGCTTCCAGCTGTTGATGTAGCCGGTGTCGAGGCTGGCCACGTCCTGCACCCGCAGCTTCCAGGTGCCGGCGGCGGTCTCCGAGGAGGCGTCCACCGTGTACGTCGCGACCACGTCGTCCGCAGAGTCGGCCGACGAGGAGTTCTTCAGCCGGTACGCGGTGCCGTCCGGGGCCACGAGGTCGACGACCAGGTCACCGCGCCAGGTGTGGACGATGTTGACGTCCACGCTGAGCGTGCTGGGTGCCGCCCCGGCCCGGTTGACGTTGATCGGCGACTCCACGGTGGAGTTGTCGGGGATCTGGTAGTCGGCGGTGTTCTCGAACACCGACTGGTTCCCCTCCTCGTCCACGCGCCAGGCGAAGCTCGCCGTGCCGGTCTCGTCGGCCGCGTCCGTCACGGTGACCGTCACCGTCGAGTTGCCGGCCGTGGTCGGGGTCCCGGAGATCCGGCCCGTGGCGGCGTCGATCGACAGCCCGTCCGGCAGTCCGGTGGCCGCGTACGACAGGGCGCCGGCGTTGGTGGACGACGCCTGGACGTCCAGCGTGACCGACTGGCCGACCAGGGAGTACTGGGCGGCCGGCGGGACGACCGTCACGCCGTCGAGGATCCGCGAACCGACGTTGATCGCGGCCCAGGCGTTGGCGGTGTTGTTGTAGGTCACCGAGCCGAGCCCGTACAGGTCGGCGGCGGCCTGGAGCGTGGCGGTACGGGCGCCCGCGTAGTTGGTCGTGGACGTCATGTACGTGGTCAGCGCCCGGAACCAGATCTTCTCGGCGGCGTCCCGGCCTATCGGGGTCACCGGAAGCCCGTCGAAGGTCGGCGAGTCGTAGGAGACGCCGTTGACGACCTTGGCGCCGCTGCCCTCGGAGGCCAGGTAGTACCAGTGGTTGGCCGGGCCCGAGGAGTAGTGGACGTCGACGTTGCCGAGCGTGGAGGACCAGTAGTCGCGCGAGGAGCCGTCCTTGCTGGGCTTGTCCATGTAACGCAGCGGCGTACCGTCGCCGTTGATGTCGATCTTCTCGCCGACGAGGTAGTCACCGACGTCGTTGGTGTTGCCTGCGGCGAACTCCACGGCGGCGGCGAAGATGTCGGAGGTCGCCTCGTTCAACCCGCCCGACTCGCCGCTGTAGTTGAGGCCCGCGGTGACCGAGGTCAGACCGTGCGTCATCTCGTGCGCGGCCACGTCGATCGAGGTGAGCGGGTTGGCGTTGCCCGACCCGTCGCCGTACGTCATGCAGAAGCAGGAGTCCTGCCAGAACGCGTTGACGTAGTTGTTGCCGTAGTGCACCCGGCTGTACGGCGCGACCCCGTCGTTGCGCAGCCCGTTCCGGCCGTGCACGTTCTTGTAGTAGTCCCAGGTCAGCGCCGCGCCGTAGTGGGCGTCGGCGCCCGCGGTCTCCAGGTTGGCGGTAGTCCCGTCGCCCCAGACGTCGTCGGCGCCGCTGAACAGGGTGCCGGTGCCGGAGGAGCCCCGGTTCAGGTTGTACGTGCGGTGGTTGCCCCGGTCCGCGTCGGTCAGCGTGTACGACGAGCCCGACTGGCTGGTGCCGAGGGTGACCGTGCCGCTGTAGCGGGTGTTGCCCGTGCCGGTGTGCACGGCCTCGTACTCGTACAGCTTCTTCCCGGTCTGCGCGTCGGTGATGACGTGCAGCTCACTGGGCGTGTCGTCGTGCTGGAAGCCACTGACGACGGTCTCGTAGGCGAGGGTCGGCGTGCCCTTCGCGGCCCAGACGACCTTGCGGCTGCTGTCCGGAGCGGTCTTGGTGGACCCCTCCTCCTTCGCCGCCTTGAGCGCCTGCTTCTCGGCGGTGGCCCTGCTGACCTCGGCGCTGAGGTCCGACACCTTCAACTCGGGCTTGTAGGCCCGGGTGACGCTCTCGACCGCGCCGGACCTGGCAGCGTGCACGACCAGGTCTCCGCCCAGCACGGGCAGACCGGCGTAGGTGCGCTCGTAGCGGGTGTGCGTGGTGCCGTCGGCGTCCTTGACGACGTCGCGGACCCGCAACTCCTCCTGGCCGCCGAGGTCCAGGCGGTCCGCGGTCGTGTCCGTGGCCTTCTCGGCCTGCCGGACGAGCGTCGCCCGCTGCGCCGGGGTGAGCTGTGCGGGCAGCGCCCCGCGGTCCGCCTTGGCCGCCGTGGGACGGGCGGTGCCTTCGCCGCCGTCGCCACGTGCGATCGCGGGGGCGCCCGGGACGGCGACGGCGAGTACCGCCGCCGCGACGACGAGGGCGGCCGTGGCCGTGGTGCGTCTGTGGGGGGTGGATCTCACGCGAACTCCTTTGCTGCGGCCGGTCGGACGAGCGGCCGTACGAAGGCCCCGGTGCACGGGTCGAGGCACCGGGTCGTGCAGGGAGTGCTGCGATGCGGGTGCGCGTGCGCCGTCGTGAGACGGAGTGTGCACAGAGTGACAGATGTGGAGCTCCTGTGTCAGGAGCACAACAAGTGTTTGGCGGAAACCGAGCGATCACCGAACGCCGGTGACCAGGCGCTTCCCGGCAGCGGCCCGCACCTCGGTCCCCTCCATGGGATCGTCCCGCAACTCCGCCAGCCGCTTGTCGACGTGCGGCAGATCGGGCGCGTGGGCGATCCCCAGCAGACGGGCGCCGGATTCGCAGTCCCACAGCGACTCGGTGTACACGAAGTCGAGTCCGGCCGGCGCGACGGCCGCCAACGCCTTGAGCAGGGCGGGCCGTTCATAGGAGTGCGGGGTGCGCAGCCACAGGCGGCGCAGCACCGGCGCCGCCTCGGCTCCCGCCGCGCCGAAACGGGCGATCCCGGCGGCCGGGACGGCGGGACCGCACCACTGGCGTGCCGCTTCGTGCGCCACGAGTTCCGCGAGGAGTACCGGCAGGTCCCGGAGCGCGCCGTGCTCCGCCAGTACCTGGACGCCGATCCACGACAACCACGGCCGCCCGTCCGCCGCCCAGGCCCGTGCCTCGGGGACCGCGAGCGGGCCGAGTCGCAGGACAGCGGACCCGAGCCCCGGCAGGGGCAGTTCGCCGTTCGCCTCCGCAAGGCCCGGCACCAGCGGGAGGAGCCCCGGCTCCGGCGGACGCCCGGCCAGGGAGCGCAGGGCCTGGATCCGGGTGTGACGGGCCGATCCGCCGTCGGCGAGGACCTCCAGCAGCCGGGTACCGCTCGGACCCACGTCGACCGGGTGCGGACGTCGCGGGCGGACGGGGGGATGTGTTTCGGCCCCCGCGCGCCAGCGCGCCCAGGGCTCGGAGCGCCACAACCGCGGTTGCTCCCCGCCGAGTCGGTCCCGGGCGACGCCGGCCAGGTCGTCCCACCACTCGACCGGCCACGCGTCCGCCACAGACTCCAGCACATCGGTCCAGTGCTCGCCCTCACGGACGTACGCCCGCAACGCCTCGCGCGCCTCGGCCGAGCCCGAGAGCGCGAGGAGTTCCAGGATCCTGGTGGCGCGCTCGCAGTCGTCCTCGTCGCCCGCTAGGAGGGCGAACACGGGGTCCAGGGCGAGCCCCGATTCCCGTACGAGGCGCGCCAGATAGAGGGCGCGGTCGTCGACCATGGTGTCCCACCGCCAGTCCCGCCGCAGGACCTCGACGACCGCCGCGGCGGCCGCCTCCGGTGCGTCGAGCGCCCGCAACGCGCCCAGCCCGCGCCCGCGTTGCAGCAGCCCCTCCAACGTCCCCGGAGGGGCGTACACCTGGCCGCTCGCGGCGTCGTCGCTCATCGCCGCGCAGCCTGCCGGAGACGCCCGACCGGCACCACAGGTTTTTCAGCGGCCCCTCACGGCTTGCGGGCGAGGCCCCCGTGTTCGGCGATGACCTCCGGGGCGGGGTCGGTGGCGTCCGGCCGCCAGAGGGGGACCGAGACCACGCCGGGGTCGAGGAGTTCCAGGCCGTCGAAGAAGGACGTGATCTCGTCGACGGTGCGCAGGTTGTACGGCACGGCGCCGCTCTCGTTGTAGCCGTCCTGGGCCTGCTCGAAGACCGGGTCGATGCCCCGCGAACCGTCGTTGATGGAGAGGTAACTACCGGTCGGCAGCGCCCCCATCAGACGGTCCACGATGGAACGCGCCTGGTCGTGGTCGGCGACGTGGCCCAGGATGTTGCTGAGGATCAGCGCGGTGGGCCGGCTGAGGTCCAGGGTGTCGGCGGCCGCCGCGAGGATGCGGTCGGGGTCGAGCACGTCGGCGTCCACGTAGGCGGTCGCCCCCTCCGGGGTGGAGTAGAGCAGGGCGCGGGCGTGGGCCAGGACCAGGGGGTCGTTGTCGACGTAGACGATCCGGGACTCGGGGGCGATCCGCTGGGCCACCTCGTGGGTGTTCTCGGCGGTCGGCAGACCCGTACCGACGTCCAGGAACTGCCGTATGCCCGCCTCGGCGACCAGGTGGGTGATGTTGCGACGCAGGAACGCGCGGCTGCTGCGGGCGATGGTCACGATGCCCGGGAACACGGCGGTGTAGGCGTCACCGGCCTGCTCGTCGACGGGGTAGTTGTCCTTCCCGCCCAGCCAGTAGTTCCAGATACGGGCCGAGTGCGGCACCGAGGTGTCGATCTTCTGATGCGCAGCCGGGCCGGGCGTGGTCGCGTGGTCGGTCATGTCTACCGTCCGTCTTTCAGCCGAAGCGAGGAGTTCCGGACACAACCTACGTCCCGACACCCCATTTCCGTACGCCAGTTCACCTTTTCCGGAACTTCCGGGCCGGGGTCGCGCGTCCATCAAGTGACGCATCCGGTGCGCGACGGAGGTGGGTTGCCATGACGACGAACGACCCGGGCACGATCGAGACCACGCTGGCCGACGGCCGGCGCATGACCCTGTCGCTGCCTCCGACGGACGCGGGATGGGCCGCCGACGGGATCAAGGCACTGCGCCCCGTCCCGCCCACCCACACCGGCCGCGGAGAGAATCCCCCCGCCCTCCCCGAACGCCCCGCACTCCCGCTGGAGGTCGCCCTGCTCGGCTTCGGCGCCTGACACCAATCAGGGGAGTCCGTCGAGGAGTTCGAGGGGACCGACGGAGCGGCCCGCTCCGTCACGAGGAGCGGTGAGCGGAGAGACAGGGGAGGCGGTGTGCCGGACGAATGGCAGTGGGACCCCACGCTCTTCCGGGGAAGCGCGGCGTACTACGAGCGGGGCCGGCTCCCGTACGCCACCGGATTCGCCGAAGCCCTCGCCGGGGCACTCGGACTGGACGGCCGCGGCCGGCTCCTGGACGTCGGCTGCGGACCCGGGATCGTGGTGCTGCCGATGGCGCGGTACGTCGCGGAGGCCGTCGGCGTCGACCCGGACGAGGACATGCTGGCCGAGGCCGAACGCCGGGCCGGACGCCTGGGGGTGACCAACGCGCGCTGGGTGGCCGCCCGCGCCGAGGACCTGCCGGCGGGCCTCGGGTCCTTCCGGGCCGTGGTGTTCGCCCAGTCCTTCCACTGGACGGACCGGGACCGGGTCGCCGCCACCGTGCTGCGGATGCTGGAGCCGGGGGGCGCGTTCGTCCACGTGAGCGACCTGAAGGAGCCGCTTCCCGAGCCGGCGCCGTCGCCCGGCCCGCCGTACGGTCCGATCCGGGACCTGGTACGCCGATATCTGGGGCCGGTGCGCCGCGCGGGGCAGGGCGTACTGGTCGACGGCACGCCGGGGGGAGAGGCGGCGATCATCGAGCGCGCCGGGTTCGCCGGTCCCGAGCGACTGGTGGTGCCGGCCGGGGAGGTCGTCACCCGCACCTCGGACGACATCGTGGCGTGGGTGTTCTCCCGGTCCGATTCCGCGCCCCACCTCTTCGGCGACGAACTGCCGCGGTTCGAGCGGGAGCTGCGCACGCTGCTCGCGGCGACGGCCCCCGACGGCGGTTTCGCGGAGCGCCTTCCGGCGACCGAGATCAGGATCTGGCGGAAGCCCGCGGGGTGAACGGCACCGCCTTCGTCGGCGCCTTCGACGGCGGTTGTCCGTCGGCGGTCGGCGGCCATGGATCTCGCTGTCGGGTGGCGAGGACGTGCGGGTAGGCTCGACGGGCCCGGGGTGCCGGCAAGCTCAGGGCGTTGCCGGCGCCCGCGCCCGCCTGGCTCCGGCTAGGAGCGGGGCCCGTCTCATGGCGGGCGGTCGCCGGTCCGGAGTCGGAAGGAACCACCAGAACATGCGCGTCCACGCGAACATGACCCGACGTCGTAGGGAGGCCGACAGGTGAGCGGCGGCGAAGAGCCCGTCCTCCTGCACACCACCGGTCGGGCCGGTCACATCGTCCTCAACCGGCCGAGGGCGCTCAACGCCCTCGACCACACCATGGTGCGGCGCATCGACGAGGCACTCACCGCCTGGGAACACGACCCGGCCGTGGAGACCGTCGTCGTCACCGGCGCGGGGGAGCGCGGACTGTGCGCGGGCGGCGACATCCGGGTCGTCCACGACGACGCCCGCGACGGTGACGGCACCGCCTCGGCCGCGTTCTGGCGCGACGAGTACCACCTCAACGCCCGTATCTCCCACTACCCCAAGCCCTACGTCGCCGTCATGGACGGCATCGTGATGGGCGGCGGCGTCGGGATCTCTGCGCACGGCAGCGTCCGGATCGTCACCGAACGGTCGCGGATCGCCATGCCCGAGACCGGCATCGGCTTCGTCCCGGACGTCGGCGGCACCCGTCTGCTGGCCCTCGCGCCGGGTGAACTCGGCACCCTCCTCGCCCTCACCGGCGCGGAGATCGGCGCCGGCGACGCCCTGCTGTGCGGACTCGCGGATCACTACGTGCCGTCCGGGTCGCTCGGCGCGCTCCTCGACGACCTCGCCGAACTGCCCGCCCAGGACGCCGTCGCACGGAACGTACGGCAGGCACCGCCCGGCGAGTTGGCGCAGCGAGGGGAATGGATCGACACCTGCTTCGCCGCCGACACGGCCGAGGAGATCGTCCGACGCCTGCTCGCCCACGGCGACCCGGCGGCGAAGGAGACCGCCGAGACCCTGCTGGCCAAGTCCCCCACCGCCGTCAAGGTCACCCTCACCGCCGTGCGGCGGGCCCGCGGCCTCGGCTCCCTGGAACAGACGCTGGACCAGGAGTACCGCGTCTCCTGCGCCGCCCTGGCCACCGCCGACCTCGTCGAGGGCATCCGGGCCCAGGTCGTCGACAAGGACCGCCGCCCCCGCTGGACCCCGGCCACGCTCGCCGACGTCACCGACGCCGACGTGAACCGCTTCTTCGCCCCGCTGGGCGACCGCGAACTGGGCCTCGCCCCCGGCCGCACCGAACACGACAACACCTAGGCTGCCGACGTGACCCACACCCCCCACACCGCCCAAGCCCCCCACACCCCCGAGGCCCTCCGGATCAGGCCCGGTGGCCCGGCCGACGCACCGGCCATCCTCCGTATGCTCGACTCGGCCGTGGCCTGGATGAACGCGCGCGGCAACACCGAACAGTGGGGCACGATCCCGTACTCGGCGCGCCCCGAGGGACCGTCGAGGATCGACCGCTACACGACCGAGAACACCCCGTACATCGCGGAGTGGGACGGCACACCCGTCGGAGCACTGGTCCTGGACTCCGGCCCCAGCCCGCAGATGCCGATCCCGCCGGCCGACGAACCCGAGCGCTACGTCCGCCTCCTCGTCACCGACCGCCGGCACGCCGGTCGCGGCATCGGCGCGGCCCTGCTCTCCCACGCCGTCGACGAAACCCGCCGCGCGGGCGTGGACCTCCTCCGCGTCGACTGCTGGGCGGGCGAGGGCGGTCGTCTCGTCGCGTTCTACGAACGCAACGGCTTCACCCGGACCACGCCCTTCCTCTCCGGCACCTGGCCGGGCCAGGTACTGGCCCGCAGACTCGGCTGAGCGGCCGGGCCGGACGCCGGAGAGGAGCCGGCGCGGATCAGTGCGGGATGCCGTCGATGAGGTCGCGGGCGCCCTGCCGGAGGAGGGCCACCGCGACGGAGGTGCCCAGGGTCGCGGGGTCCAGGCGGCCCGCCCATTCGTGGGCGTTGAGGACCGTCTTGCCGTCGGGGGTGAACACGGAGGCCCGCAGGGAGAGTTCGCCGCTGCGGTCCGTGCGGGCGAAGCCGGCGATGGGGCTGTTGCAGTGGCCCTGCAGCACATGCAGGAACATACGCTCGGCGAGGGTCTCGCGATGGGTGTCCGGATCGCCGAGCCCACTGACCGTGTCGATGGTGTCGGTGTCGTCCTCCCGGCACTGGAGCGCCAATACGCCCGCGCCGATGGGCGGCATCATGGTGTCGACCGACAGGATGTCGCTGATCACGTCGGCACGGCCGATCCGCTCCAGCCCGGAGACCGCCAGCAGCAGCGCGTCCGCCTCGCCCGCGGCCAGCTTCTCCAGCCGGCGGTTGGCGTTGCCGCGGAACGGGACGCAGTCCAAGTGCGGGTGGGAGGCGGCGAGTTGCGCGGTGCGCCGCACGGAGGAGGTGCCGATACGGGTTCCGGCGGGCAGTTCGTCCAGGGTGCGCCCGGCGGGGTCCACGAGTGCGTCCCGGATGTCGTCCCGCTTCAGGAACGCCGCGAACATCGTGCCTGCCGGGAGGGGCCGGTCGGCGGGGATGTCCTTCACACAGTGCACGGCGAGATCGGCCTCGCCCGCGACGAGCGCGGCGTCGACCTCCTTGGTGAAGGCCCCCTTGCCCTCGACCTTGGAGAGATCGCCCATCCACTTGTCCCCGGTCGTCTTCACGGGGACCACCTCGGTGCGCAGTGCCGGGTGGAGCACGGCGAGTTCGGCGCGTACGCGCCCCACCTGCGCCAGAGCCATGGGTGAGTCTCGGGAGACGATACGAATCAGGTCCTGCGACATGAAGGCACGATAGCCCCTCGGGACCGGGCCCGATGACCACTCTCGCTCCCGGCTCCGGTCCGACCGCCGCCGTCATACCTTCGCCCGCTGGTACTGCCCCAGGAAGTCGAACTCCCCTTCGGCTACGCGGTACAGGAACATCGCGTCGTGGTTGTACCCGTTGTCCGGGGTGTACGCGACGGTCCGACTGATGCCGGTGTACGAGACCTCCCGCATACGGCGTACGATCGCGCCGCGCTCCCGCAGGGCCGCCTTCCCGTCGGCGCAGGCCTCGGCCAGGAACAGCACCGCGTCGTACGCCTCCGCCGCGTACCGGCCGGGCCGCTCCCCGTACCGTGCCTCGTACTTCTCGGTGAACGAGCGGGCCGCCGGGGTCGCCGTCGGATCGATGAAGGTGGTGGCGAGGACCCAGCCGTCGGCCGCCCGGCCCGCGCGCTCCAAGAACCGTGGACCGAACGCCCGTTGGGTGGCGATCCGGGCTCCCGAGAACCCCGCCTCGCGCAGCGCCGCCGCGAAGGCGCCCGCTCGTTCCTGTCCTCCGCTGAACACGACCGCGTCCGACCCGGACGCGACCACCCGCGCGGCGAGCGCGGTGTGGTCGAACGTCCCGGTAGGGACACTCGTGAGGCTCGTGTCCCTGCCGTCGCGGCCGAGCGCCCGCTGGATGTAGTTGCAGAGCACCCAGGCGAAGTCGCCCTCGGCCCGGTCCTCGACCAGGAACACCTTGCGTGCGTCGGTTCCGCCCCTGAGATAGGCGTTGCACGGGGCGGCGAGCAACTCCTCCTCCGGCGAGAGCTGAGCGTGCGAACGAAACGTCGACGCACCGGCGTTCCTGACCTGGGACGACACGCCCACCGACACCGAGACGACGGGCAGTACGGCCTTCGTGTATGTGGCTTCGGCGGCGAGGAAACAGGCGTTCGTGGTCGGGCCCAGCACCGCGAGGACCTTGTCGTCCTTCCCCAGCCGCTTCGCCCGGTCCAGGGTCCGTTCGGGCTCGCCCCCGTCGTCGTACGCGCGCAGCGTCAGCCGCAGCGGACGGTCGTCGTCGGCGTTCACGTGCGCGACGGCCAGCCGGGCGCCGTCGAGCTGGGCCCGCCCGATCTCGCCGGTCGCGCCGGAGAGGTCGCCCTGGAAGGCCACGACGAGGTCGGCGCGCGGGCCGGACGAGGGCGAGCCTCCCGCAGCGGGCTTCCGTTCGCCCTGGTCACGCCACCACCACGCGCCGCCGCCGACCGCCAGCAGTCCGGCCGCCCCCGTGGAGCCGAGCGCCAGGAAACGGCGTCGACCCGTGGCCCGGGCGCGCGCCCGCTCCTGAGACGGGGCCGCTGCTGCCGCGTCCTTGAGCGACGTCACCGTCACCACACCCGGGTCCGCCGCCGACGGCACCGCTGCCGAAGCCGCTGCCGAAGCCGTCGATGCCGGTGTGGTCACCCGGGTCGGCTCGATCGCCCCCATCGCGAGCACCGCCGCCGAGCGCTGTGCGATCAGCCGGGTCACCGGCTCCGGCAACCACCGCTCCCTCACGGCTGGGGGCACCGCCGCCTCCAGCGCCGTACCGACCTCGACGGCGGTCGGCCGGCGTGCCGGATCCTTGTCCAGACACGCCCGTACGACCGGCCCCAGCGCCTCCGGGATCCCGGGCAGCTCCGGCTCGTCGTAGACCGTGCGCAGCAGCACTCCGGCGGCCGCGCCGGTGCCGAACGGCCGTACGCCGGTCGCGGCGAAGGCCAGGACACAGCCCAGTGAGAAGACATCGCTGGGCGGGCCGATCCCGGCGCCGCGCGCCCGCGCCTGTTCGGGCGAGAGGAAGCCGGGCGAGCCCACGATGACGCCGGTGGACGTGAGCGCCGTACCCTCCGGCGTGCGCGCGATACCGAAGTCGATCAGGCGCGGACCGTCCGGGGCCAGCAGCACGTTGCCCGGTTTGACGTCGCGGTGCACCAGGCCCGCGCGGTGGACCGCGTCGAGCGCCTCGGCGAGCCGCAACCCCAGCACGCACACGGACGCGGGGGACCACGCCCCGTGTTCCTCCAGCGCCTCCGAGAGCGAGGGCCCCGGTACGAACGGGGTCGCCAGCCATGGATCCTCCGCGTCGGCGTCCGCGTCCAGCAGGTGGACCACCCAGGGGCTGTCCACCTGCCGGGCCACCTCGATCTCCCGGCGGAACCGTGCCCGGAACCCCGCGTCGTCGGCGTGGGAGGCCCGGACGACCTTGACCGCGGCGAACGCCCCGCCGGGCGCGCGGGCCAGGAAGACGACGCCCATGCCGCCCGCGCCGAGCCGCCGCAGCAGGCGGTAGTCGCCCAGCCGCGACGGATCGGCGGTGCGCAGCGGCTCCATCAGGCGACCAGCGGCGCCGGACCGCCGTACACGAACGCTCCGTTCTCGACGCGCCAGAGGTAGCCGCCGGTGCCGTCGATGACCGGCAGACCGACCTTCTGGAACGCGTAGGTCCGGGTGACGCCCTGGTACTTGGCGGCCCGCAGCGCGGCGAGCAGCTCCTCCCGGGTACGACTCCTGGACGGGAGGTCCGCGAGGGACGTGAGCACCATCGACGTCACGTCGTAGGCCTCCGCCGCGTACCGGGGCGGCGCCTTCTTCCACCGCTCGCGGTAGGCGGCCACGAACGCCTTCGCCTCGGGGACGTCCGCCGGGTCGACGACCGGTGCGACGATCGTCCACCCGTCGGCGGCCTCCTTCGCCGCTGTGAGGAAGCGGGGGTCGAGCAGGGCGGGTCCGGCGGCGCGGGCACCGGTGAAACCGCGCTCGCGCAGGGTCCGGGCGAACGACGCGGCCCGGTCGGACAGTCCGGCGAAGGCGAACGAGTCGATGCCGGCGGCCAGCAGGTCGTCCACGGTGTCCCCGAAACCGTTCCGCATGGCGCTGACCACGCGGGGGACGTACGGCTGCCCGGCCGTCCCCAGTTGCTTGCTGAGATTGGCGCTGACCTCCCAGCCGTAGCTGTCGGACGCCCGGTCGACGACCACCCCGACCCTGCGCGGTCGGGTGCTCCGGAGGTAGGCGTCCATGTAGAACGACAACAGGGAGTCGGGCAGGCGCGCGTGCAGGAACGAACGGAAGCCATGCACGGACAGGCCGATGGCGCCGGGGGACACGGCGAGCACGGGCAGCAGGGCGGCGTCGTAGGCGGCAAGCGCGGACTGGGCGGTCGCGTCCGTGGTCGGGCCGACGACGGCGAGTACGGCGGGGTCGTCGGCGAGCCGCTTCGCCACCCGGGCGGACTCGGCGGGGTCGCCGGCGTCGTCCTCGGCCCGCACCTCCACCTGGAACGGCGCGTCGCGGCGGGCGTTGAACTCCGCGACGGCCAGCCGCACTCCGTTCTCCTGGGCCCTGCCGGTGTCCCGCTGGTCGCCGCTGAGGTCGCCGTGCAGCGCGACGATGTGGGCGCGCCGTCGTGAGGAGGCGGACGCGGACGGTTTCTCGTTTCCCGAACCGCCATCACCCCGGCCCGTGGCCCACCAGGTCGCGCCGCCCCCTGCGGCGAGCAGCACACCGGCGCCGGCGAGGAGGACGCGGCGCCTCGCGGGGGTGTCGCGGGTACCGGTGGCCGCCACGGGCACGGTGTCGTCGGAGTCGGAGTCGGAGTCGGAGTCGGAGTCGGAGCCGGAGTCCGGTGCGGTGCCCGAGGCGGTGTCCCCCGTCTCCGGGGCGGCGGCGGATATCTCGGTGCGGTCGATGTCCGGCAGCGCGAGCGCCTCGGTCGAGCGCCGGGCGATCAGCCGGACCACCTCGTCGGGCAGCCAGGACTCGAAGGCGCCGCCGGGACTGTCGACGGGAGCGTCCGAGGGCGGGATCGAGGCCTCGTCGTGGGCCGTGTCCCGCTCCGCTTCGGCGGGCAGCAGCTCGCGTATCAGCTCCGCCACCTCGGGGCGGTCGGCCGGGTCCTTCTCCAGGCAGCGCGCCAGCAGTTCGGCGAGCGGTGCCGGTACGCCGTCGAGGTCGGCCGGGTCGTGCACGGCCCGGTAGAGGAGGGCGTCGAGCGCCCCCGTACCGAACGGCGGCCGGCCCGTCGCCGCGAACGCCAGGACGCAGCCGAGGGAGAACACATCGCTGGGCGCGTCGATGGTCCGGCCGCCACGCCCTTCGGCCTGCTCCGGGGAGAGGTAGCCGGGCGTCCCGACGACGAGCCCCGTCGCGGTGAGTCCGCTGTCCTCGGGCGCCCTGGCGATGCCGAAGTCGATGAGCCGGGGCCCGTCCGCCGCCAGCAGGACGTTCCCGGGTTTGAGGTCCCGGTGAACCAGCCCCGCCCGGTGGACCTCGCCCAGTGCCGCCGCCAGCCTGCCCCCGAGGACCCGCAGCCCGTGCTCGCCCAGCGGCCCGTGGGCGGCCACGGCCTCGGCCAGGGAGGGACCGGGCACGTACGCCGTCGCCAGCCACGGCGCCTCCGCGTCCGCGTCGGCGTCGATCAGCGGCACCGCCCAGGGACTGCGGACCCGCCGGGCCACCTCCACCTCGCGCCGGAACCGCTCCCGGAAACCCGTGTCCTCGGCGTACTCCGCGGCCAGCACCTTCAGTGCGACCAGCGAACCGGCCGAGGTACGGGCGAGGTACACCACGCCCATACCGCCGGCGCCGAGCCGGCCGAGCAACCGGTGGTCGGCGATCCGCGCCGGGTCGGACGAACGCAGCCGCTCCATCAGCCCTCGCCTCCGCCCAGCTCGTGTTCCACCCGGTCGAGCATGGTGGTGGTCCCCCGCGTCATGAACTGCTCCAGTTCGTCGACGGTGTAGCCCTCGGCGCCCTTGATCGACACCGTCATGGTGACCGTGCCGAGCCGGAGGACCATCCAGCGGTAGTCCGCCTTGCCGGTGCCGGTGAGATAGACGCCCGTCTCCAGGACCGAGTCGTCGGCGTAGTTGTTGCCGCGTGTACCGCGCGGGGTGCCCACGGACATCAGCTGGGCGATCCGCTCGTCGGCGCGGACCTGCTGCTCGGGGCAGCGCAACGCCTCCTCCAAGGTCGCGGACACATGGTCGTCGGCGTCGAGCACCGCCGTGTGCACCGTCACCGTCGCGGTCACCTTGACCGTGCCGCGCTTCCCGGTGCCAGGCAGTTGGCTGTACAGCGACAGGGAGGCGAGTACGTCGTCGGGGAGTGCCCGGCGCTGCCACCGGCACTGGTCGTCGAGCAGGGCGATGGTTCCCTCGGCACTACGGGCGAGCGGCTGGGCCTCGAAGCCCGCGCCCCAGTCCCGCGGCCGCATCGCGACCGCCTCCGCCAGCGCGGCGCCGTCCTCCCTCGCACGCGGCACGCGATCCGGGTCCGCCGCGAACGGTGTGGCGGACTGTGTCGCCGTCGGCTCCGCGTCCTGCGCGCCCTCAGCGGACACCCGTCCGGAAGCGGCAGCGGAGGGCGTCGACGACCCGGAGGCCTTGGGTTCGGACTTGCCCGCGTGCTCCGCGGCCCCCGCGCTGCAACCGCTCAGGAACACCGCCGCAGCGGCCCCCGACGCAGCGGCTCTCAGCCGCCAACCGCCTCTTCGTCCAGCTGTTCTGTCGTCCAACACCAGCCCCCTCCACCGCGGTACCCCGTGTGTGACCGGTGATCGTACAGAGGTACGCAATCCAGGAGGGAGCGGTTCCCGCGAGTCTCTTCACACAGGCCGGAACCATTGACGTCGACGATGAACTGCCGCACTCTGAACGAATGTTCAGAACAAACGTTCAGAACGACGGCCGGGCGGCGGCCGGTTGGGGTGACGGGCACGCGGTCGACCGTGAACACGGTCGTGGCGGTGGCCGCGCCGAGGTGGTGGTGATCGGCGGCGGGATGGCCGGCATGGCCACGGCGCTGCGGCTGCGGCGGGCGGGTCTGTCCACGATCGTGCTGGAGGCGCACGGACACGCGGGCGGCTGCGCCGGCTACTACCGCAAGCGCGGCTTCTCCTTCGATGTGGGCGCGACGACGCTCGTCGACTTCGGCCCCGGAGGCGTGGGCGGCGAACTCCTTGCCACGGTCGGGATTCCACCCCTGGACGCCGAGGAACTCCCGGGCTACCGCGCTCATCTGCCGGACCGTCAGGTCGTGCTCCATCGCGACCCGGCCGCCTGGCACGCCGAACGGCTGCGCGTCCTCGGCGACAGCGAACGGCACCGCGCGTTCTGGGACCTGCTCGACCGGCTCGCCGACACCTTCTGGCGGGCAAGCCGGGCGGGCATACGGCTGCCGATCCGCGGCCCCGCCGACGCCCTGCACGACCTGCGGGCGGTGGGCTGGTCGGGGCTCCCGTACGCCCGCCATCTGCACCGGACCCTGGGTGACGCGCTGCGCGACCACGGTCTGCGCGCGGACGCCGCGCTGGTCGGACTGCTCGCCATGCTGGTCGAGGACACCGTCCACACAGGGGTCGACGACGCGCCCCTCATCAACGCGGCCCTCGGGGTGACCATCCGGGGCGCGGGCCTCAGCAGACACCGCGGCGGTATGCACGGCTTCTGGCGTGTGCTGGTCGCCCGCTACCGCGCGCTGGGCGGCGCACTCCGGACCGCCTGCCGGGTCTCCCGGGTCCAGGGCTCGCCCGGCGCCTACGAGGTGACGACCCGTCAAGGTGTTTTCCATGCGGGGCGGATCGTGTGCGCGGTCCCGGTGGGCACCACAGCTACGATCTGCGCCGGGCTGCCGGTGGCCCGCAGGCTGCGCGCCTACCTGGAACGCGACGCGGACGCCCTCGGCGGCGCGGTCGTCACGTTCCTCGGCGTACCCGAGTCCGGGGTCGCCGACCAGAAGTTGACGCACCATCAACTACTGCACTCCTACGACCGACCCCTGGGCGACGGCAACAACATGTTCGTCTCCGTCTCCGCGCCCGGCGACACCCTCAGCGCACCGCCCGGCCATCGGGCCGTGATGCTCTCGACCCACACCGACCTCGCCCACTGGCGCGACCTCGACGCCGCGGAGTACGGGCAACGCAAGAAGGAGGCCGGCGAGCGACTCGTCGCCCTCGCGCGGCGTGCGTACCCACGGCTCGGGGAGCGTGCCGTGTTCACCGAGACGGGCACGCCCCGCAGCTACGCACGGTTCGCCTTCCGCCCGGAGGGCGCGGTCGGCGGCGTACGCCAGCGCCTGGCCAACACCAACCAGCACGCCGTACCGCACGATCTCGGCGGCCCCGGCCTGTGGCTGGTCGGCGACACCACCTGGCCCGGCCTCGGCACGGTCGCCTGTGTGCTGGGCAGCCGCATCGTCGCCGAGGGACTGCTGAAGGAGAGGAGACGCGCGCGATGACCGCATGCGACGACCCCGGCCCGACCGGTTCGAACGGCCCGGCCCCGGGCCTGCCCACCCTCGCTCAACTCGGCGACGACCTGCTCGTCACCACGCGCCGGCAGCGGATCGTCGCGCTGGCCCGCCCGGGCGCCGGAGTTCTGCTGTTCACGGGCGCGGTGTGGCTCGGCTGGTGGTGGCTGACGCCCCTGATCGTGTTCGGGATCTTCGTCGCGGTCGTGACCGTCACCCATGACGTGGTGCACCGCACGATCGGCCTGTCCCCACGGGCGACCGACTGGGCGCTGTTCGCGATGGGGCTGGCCCTGCTGGAGAGCGGGCACGCCTACCGGGCCACGCACACCCAGCACCACCGTCTCTTCCCGCACCCCGACGACCCGGAGGGCTACCCCGCCGAACTGTCCTTCCTGGGCGCGGTCTGCTACGGCCCCGTCTTCCTCGTACGCCTCTGGCTCTGGTCCTACCGGCGGGGCCGCGACCGCCGCTGGCTGCTGGTGGAGGCGGCGGCCCCGTTCGCCGCGCTCACCGGGGGAGTGCTGCTCCTGCCGTACACGCCGGGACCGCTGCTCTATACGGTGATGGCGATCGTCGGCAGCTGGGTGTACCCCCTGCTGACGGTGTATCTGCCGCACCACGACTACGGAGACACCCCGTTGACGCAGACCCGCACCCTGCGCGGGAGGATCATCCCCGCCGTCTTCCTGGAACTGACGTACCACCTGGAACACCACCTGTACCCGAGGGTGCCCAGTCATCACCTGCCGGAGCTGGCCCGCAGACTCGAAGGCCACTTCGCCGCGCACGGGGTACGGCCGGTGCGCGTTGTCTGAGCACCGAGGCCCCCGTGGCACCCGTGACCGGGTGCTGGAAGCCGCCCTCGCGTGTCTGGTCCGCCACGGCTACGGCGGGACCACCGCGCGGGCGATAGCTCAGGTCGGCGGCTTCGCGCCCGGGGTGATCTACTACCACTTCGCGGACCTGGACGACCTGTTGGTGGCGGCGCTGGAACGGACCAGCGGGGCCCGCGTCGACCGCTACCGTGCCGAACTGGCCGGCCTCGACCGCGCCGTCCCCGTGGTCGCGCGGCTGCGCGAGCTGTACGACGAGGACAGCGAGACCGGGCACATCGCCGTCGTGCAGGAGCTGTACGCCGGGGCGCGGCCCGGAACGCGGCTGGCCGCCCAACTGGCCCTGGAAACAAGGAAATGGGAGGACCTGGCCGAGGAACAGCTCACGGTCCTCCTGCGCGGCAAACCCCTGGGGTCCGTGGTCCGGGTGCGGGTTCTGGCCGGTGCGGCCGTGGCCTTCTACCTCGGCATGGAGACCCTCACCCATCTCGACGGCGACCGCTCCCGTCCGGAGAGCCTGTTCGCCCAGGGGGCCCGCCTCGCCGCGATCTTCGACCGTGTGCCCCGTATGAAACGACGCGCACGCGGGGTGAGATGAGCGAGGGGGCCCTGAGCCGCCGGCCCAGATGTCGACGGGTGCGGGCAGGGGTGGTGCGGTGTCCGGGTGCCTATCGGGCCTCGCCGGTCGCCAACCGCCCCTTCGCGAAGGCGGATTCACCGGAAACCGAGCCCGAGTCCGAACCGGAGTCCGAGCCCGCGCCCCCGCTGTTCCTGTGGATCAGCACCACCCCCAGCACCGCGAGGAGCGAGGCCGCCGACAGCGTGTACAGGCCCCCGTTCGTGGTGCCGGTGGTGTCCTTGAGGTAGCCGAAGAGCGTGGGGGAGACGAAACCGCCGAGGTTCCCGATGGAGTTGACGACCGCGAGCCCCGGCGCCGCGATCCTCAGGTCGAGTCCCGACTGCGCCATCGGCCAGAACAAGGTGGCCGCGCACTTGCCGCCCACCGCGGCGAGCGTGATGGCCGCCAGCCCGAACCAGGGGGAGCCCAGCGTGGCCAGGAAGGTGCCCGTGGCCGACAGGGTCAGCGCGACCGCGAGATAGGGGCGACGGTCGGGGGCCCGGTCGGTGAACCGGCTCATCGAGTACATGGCGATCACCGCGCAGATCCAGGGGATCGCCGACAGCAGACCGACCTGGAACGGCGACAGCCCGCCGATCTCCTCGACCAGACTCGGCAGCCAGAAGGTGATCGCGTACCCGGTCAGGGCCATTGCGAAGAACACCGAGGTCAGCAGCGCGACCTGAGGGTGGATCAGCAGCTTGATCCGCGACACCCTCGGGGCCCGGCTGCGCGCCTCCTCGTCCCGGGCGACCGCCGAGCTCAGCGCCTCCTTCTCCTCCGCCGTGAGCCACGGGGCGTCCCCGATGCGGGAGATCAGGAAGAAACCGGCGACGAAGCCGACGACGATCGACAGCAGCCCTTCGAGCGCGAACATCCAGCGCCACCCGGCGAACCCGCCCACCCCGTGCAGTTCCAGCAGCGCGCCCGTGATCGGCCCGGTCACGATGTACGCGGTGGCCGAGCCGCCCAGGAAGATCGCGCTCGCCCGGCCCCGGCTGGAGTCCGGCAGCCACTGCGTGAAGTAGAGCAGGACACCGGGGAAGAAGCCGGCCTCCGCGACACCGAGCAGGAAGCGCAGCCCGTAGAACATCCATACGTTGTGGATGAAGCACATCGCCACGATCACCAGACCCCAGGTGATCATGATGCGGGTCAGCCAGACCCGGGCGCCGAACCGCTCCAGGAGCATGTTGCTCGGCACCTCGAAGAGGGCGTACCCGATGAAGAACAGGCCCGCTCCGAGCCCGTACGCGGTGGCGCTCACGCCGACGTCCGCCCGCAACTCGTCCTGGACGAAACCGACGTTGGTCCGGTCCATCTGGTTGATGAGCAGCATCAGGACGAGGATCGGCAGCATACGGCGCAGGAACTTGCTGACCGCACGCCGCTCGGCATCGGGTATGAGGACTTCTGACATCGTTGTCTCCCTCCGGCGGTTCATGTATCTGAACAGCCGCCACGTACGTAGGAATGGCGGGAACCTTACGGAGGGCTCGCTTCCGGGTCAATGGGTTGATCCATCAATCACGTATGTGAACTGGGGTGGAGGAGGAGCAGCGCGATGTCGTCGCTGCGCGGCGCGGAGCGACGGGCGTGCTGGACGAGGGAATCGGCGACGGCGTCCATGGAGTGCGGGCCGGAGGGATCGCAGCGCGCGAGGGCGCGGGCCAGGTCGTCCACCGCGTCCTCGATGTCGGTACCGGGAGCCTCGACGAGCCCGTCCGTGTAGAGGGCCAGTACGGAGCCGGGCGGCAGCGGGATCTCGGTGGACGCGTAGTCGGCGTCCGGATCGATGCCGAGGAGGAGCCCGGGCGGGAGGTGGAGGGCTTCGGTGCGGCCGTCGGGGTGGCGCAGCAGCGGGGGCGGATGTCCGGCGGTGGCCAGACAGGCGGTGTGCGCGCTCAGGCCGAGGTGGACGTAGAGGCAGCTGGTGAACAGGTCGGGGTCGAGATCGGTGAGCAGGCGGTTGGTGCGGGCGAGGACTTCGTCGGGGGCCGCGCCGGCGGTGGCGTGGACGGCGGTGCGGACCTGACCCATGAGGGCGGCGGCGTTGACGTTGTGGCCCTGCACATCGCCGATCGCCGCGGCCGCCGTGCTGGGATCGAGGCGGATGAGGTCGTAGAAGTCGCCGCCGACGTCCATGCCCCGGGTGGCCGGGAGATAGCGGGCGGCCACGTCCAGTCCGGCGACATGGGGCAGGGTGTGGGGCAGCAGGCCGGCCTGGAGGTTGTGTGCGAGCTGCTGCTTGGTGTCGTACAGACGGGCCCGGTCCAGGGCCTGGGCGATCAGTCCGGCGGTGGAGATGAGAACGGCGCGCTCCTCCGGGGCGAAGGGGTGGGGCCGCTCGTAGGCCAGGAGGAGGGTGCCGACCGGGCGCCCCGAGGTGATCAGCGGGAGGAAGGCCCAGGCGGCCATGGCGTCCTGGAGGACCGCCGGGGGGTAGGCGCGCTTGAGGTCGGCGAACGTGCCGAAGAAGGTGGGGACACCGGTGGCGAGAGCGCGTACGGCGGGGGTGTCCGAGGTGAGCGGGGCGGCGTCGAAGCGTTCCATCAGCTCGGCGGAGTAGCCGCGGTACCCGATGATCCGCAGGCGCCCCTCCTCCGCCGTCATCAGGGCGAGGGCCGCGGCGCCGAACGCGGGCAGGATCTGGTCGGCGACCTGGTCGACCACGTCGCGTACGCCGACGGCCTCGGTGAGCGTGGCGGCCAGATGCATCAGGTCGTACAGGAAGGCGGCCCGTCCGGGCGCGGCGGGCAACGATGCACGGGCCCGGGGCGTCGGTGTGACCGGAGTGTGGGCGTGGGCCGAGGTGGTGGGCGTGATGCGGACGCTGATGCCGGACGCGTCCGGTACGAGGCTGAAGGACAGCCAGCGGTCCGGCGGGCGCAGGGCGATGAAGGACACCGGTTCCCGGCTGAGCATGGCCGCCCGGTAGCTGTCCTCGGCGGTCGGGCCCGCCAGCCAGCGCAGCGCCTCCCAAGGCTTGGCGCCGAGCAGATCCGGGATACCGGTGCCGAGCAGTTCGGCGGCCTTGGTGCTGACGAAGGCGATCCGTCCGTCCGCGTCGAGCGAGCAGCTGCCGCCGGGGAGACGCTCGGCGAAGTCGACCGCGCCCTGTGCCTCGGCGGGCCCCGCGCTCCGGTCCCGCAGCGTCGGCAGCATCACCGGCTCGGCGGCCGGCCGTATCGGGTGGCCGCCGTCGGACGCCTTCCGCAGGAGCTGCCCCAGCCGGTGGCAGACGCCGGTGATCTCCTCCCGCTCCCGGGGGCTCGGCCGGGGCGGGTGCGAGGCCGGCCACTGCAGCACCAGGCCGCCCCAGGTGTCCGCACCCGTGGCGATGGGAGCGGCGGCCAGTGTGAAGCGGTACGGCACGACCAGGGCCAGCCGTGGATAGCGGCGCGCCAGCTCCTCCTGGCCGCTCACCCACACCAGCCGGCGTTCCCGCACGGCGTCGGAGACCGGGGAGGGGGTCTTCAGCGCCACCCGTGCCCAGGGCATGGAGATCTCCCAGGGGACCCCACCCAGCACCGCCAACTGCAGCAGCGGCTCGTCAGGCAAGAGCAGATACACCGCCGCCACCGAGGTGCCGCTCTCCCGGGCGACCTCGATCAGGGCGGACTCCAGCAGCTCCGGACCGGGGGCACCGCTACCAGGCACGTCCTCACCCGCCCCGGACAGGTCCGGAGGAGCGAGCGGCCAGCCGCCGATCGTCACCCATATGCGGACCATACGCCCACGGCGCGGCGGCAGCATGCGGGTGGGGCACCTCGCCGGGGCGGGGTGCGGCGATGGGATCGGTGCGGGGGCGCTGCGGGTGCGGGTGCGGGTGCGGGTGCGGGTGCGGGTGGGGGTTGTGGGTGCCGATGTGGATGCGGACGGGGGTTGTGGGGCGGATGGAGACTCGACGGTGGCCGTGGCGAGGATCGGGCACTGCCGGACGGGGGCCGGTGCGTCACGCGGCGCCGCCCGGCCACCGCCCTCGGACGGCGGCCATGGCCCACCGGGTCGGATGGCCCCCGCGGCCGCGCCGCGCCGCCGCGACCTCCGCCGCCGTGCCGAATGCGACCGTGCGCTGCCGCTGCCGCTGCCGCGCTGTACGTGGCGTGGAACGCCGTGTGTCCCCGTGCCGCGTCTCACCCGCAGCCAATGCGCCCGCGCCCCGCCCCGCTCCGTGCTCGCATGCCCGTCAGCCGTCAGCCGTCAGCCGTCAGCCGTCAGCCGTCAGCCGTCAGCCGTCAGCCGTCAGCCGTCAGCCGTCAGCCGTCAGCCGTCAGCCGTCAGCCGTCAGCCGTCAGCCGTCAGCCCGTTCGTCCGCCCAGTTCAGCTTGGCTCGGTGAGTGGCTGTTCCCTGTGGCCGGCGCCGGGGTCGCGGACGGCAAGGAGGGCCGTGCCGATGTGGGCCACGGCTCGTGGGTCGGAGAGGGAGCGGGCCGTCAGCTCCTCGACGCGGCGCAGCCGGTAACGGACCGTGTTGGGGTGGACGAACAGGCTGCGGGCCGCGGCGGTGGCCGAACCCGCGGCGGCGAACCAGTGCTCCAGGGTCCTCAGCAGCCGAGCACGCTCCACGACCGGGAGGTCGACCACGGGCCGGAGGACCACGTCCACCAGGTGCGCCGCCTCGGCCGGCGCGGCGGCGACCACCATGGCCAGCGGATCGTCGTCGAACCGGGCCACGCCGGGACCGTCGCCCCGCAGCCCGGCCAGCGCGAGCCGGGCGAACCGCAGCGCCTGCGGCGTGTCGCGCAGGGAGTCGAAGCTCGGACTGACCCCCACCCGGGCACGGGTCCGGCGCAGCACACCCAGGCAGGTGTCTTCCGCCGCCGCCGTCGGCAGGGCGATCAGACCGAGCTGCTGGTCGGGCAACAACCGCCAGGCGGAGGGGAGTTGCGCCTGACGCAGCCCCGCCTCGACCCCCGCCAGCGGCTCCTCGCCGGGCGCGCCGGCCGCCGCCGCGACGACCGTGTAGGGCCCCCGCTCGGGCAGGCCGAGCTCCCGGGCGGCCTCCCACAGCGTCGTCCGGTCGGCGATCACACCCGTGAACAGCGCCTCCACCAGAGCCGACCGCCGGGCCTGCCCCCGCGACGTCAACTCGGCCGCCGTCTCCCGGTAGGCCGCCGCGACGGCCTCCGCGTACAGGCCGAACAGCGCCCAGATCTCCGCGGACTTCGCCACCAACTGGTCGGCGGAGACCTCCGGATGGGTGCGCGACTCCGCCACGATCTCCGTCCACAGCAGTTCGAAGCCGACCCGGTACGCGTGCAGGGTGTCCGCCAGCGGCACGCCCTGCACGGCACGGACGCGCCCCGTCTCCCGGGCCGGGCTGGGGTCCCCGGTGGCTCCCGCGCGGAGGTGGTTGAGGATCAGGTCCGCGTTGGCCGTGCACGAGCGGCGCAGCGAGTCGAAGGGGATCAGCGACTCGTCGGCGTAGGCGTCGACGTCCGACCGGATGCGTCCCGCGATCCGCTCGCCCAGTTCCGGCAGCCTGGAATGCAGTGCCGCGGCCACGCCCGAGATGTCCATCACCGCAGCCTAACGCCCATGTTTTGTTCACCGGGACAAGCCTGGGCGGCGGGCACTGTCGTACGGCCCATAGGCCGCCGACGTGGGCGGCAGCACGATGTCGTGCACGTGAACAGCGGATTTCGACGGCGACTTTCGTGGAGGACGGGCCATGGCCAATCTGGCGGAGTACCTGGTGGAGACGGCACAGCGGCAGCCGGGGCGCCCCGCGCTGCGCCTGGGGGACCAGGTGACCGGGTACGCGGAACTCGACGAGCGCAGTGCCCGCGCCGCCGCGCTGCTGAGGGCCGAGGGCGTACGGCCGGGGGACCGGGTCGCCCTGATGCTGCCGAACGTGCCCGAGTTCGTCGTCCTGTACTACGGCGTGCTGCGCGCCGGAGGCGTCGTCGTCCCCATGAACCCGCTGCTGAAGACGCGGGAGACCGAGTACCACCTGACCGATTCCGGGGCGGTGCTGCTGTTCGAATGGCATCAGGCGCCCGGTGAGGGCGCGCGGGGCGCGGCCGCCGCGGGTGTCCGGCACACGGCCGTCGAGCCCGCCGCCTTCGCGCAGGCGCTGGCCGGACACGAGCCGCTGCCCGGCGTGGCGGAGACGGCGGACGACGATGTCGCCGTGCTGCTCTACACCTCCGGCACCACCGGCCGCCCCAAGGGCGCCACGCTCACCCACGGCGGACTGCGGCACAACACCGAGGTCAACACGGTCCACGTCCAGCGGATGACACCCGAGGACGTGGTGGTGGGCTGTCTGCCGCTGTTCCACATCTTCGGCCAGATCTGCACCATGAGCGTGGCCGTGCGCGCCGGTGCCTCGCTCACCCTGATCCCCCGCTTCGAGCCGCAGGCCGTGCTGGACGCCATCGCCCGCGACGGGGCCACGGTCTTCGAGGGCGTTCCGACGATGTACGCGGCGCTGCTCCAGCATCCGGCGGGGGCGGACGTGTCGACGCTGCGGATGTGCGTCTCCGGCGGGGCCTCGCTGCCGGTGGAGATCCTGCACGGCTTCGAACGACGCTTCGGCTGCGCGGTGCTGGAGGGCTTCGGCATGTCCGAGACCAGCCCGGTGGTCACGTTCAACCACCCGGACCGCCCCCGCAAGGCCGGCTCCATCGGCACCCCGATCCAGGACGTGGAGGTGCGGCTGCTGGACGACAAGGGCCAGGACGTCGCGCCCGGCGAGGTCGGCGAGCTCGCCGTACGGGGGCCGAACGTGATGAAGGGGTACTGGAACCGGCCCGAGGAGACGGCGGCCGCGATCCCGGACGGCTGGCTGCGCAGCGGCGACCTCGCCCGCCAGGACGAGGACGGCTACCTCTACATCGTCGACCGCAAGAAGGACATGATCATCCGCGGCGGCTACAACGTCTACCCGCGCGAGATCGAGGAGGCCCTGCACGAGCACCCCGCCGTCGCCCTGGCCGCCGTGGTCGGGGTGCCGCACGCCCACCTGGGCGAGGAGATCGCGGCGGCGGTCGTCCTGCGGCCCGGTGCCCACGCGACCCCCGACGAGCTGAGGGAGTTCGTCAAGGACCGGGTCGCCGCGTACAAGTACCCGCGTGAGGTGTGGCTCATGGACAGCCTGCCGACGGGCCCCAGCGGAAAGATCCTCAAGCGGGAGATCACCGCACCGGTGGGATGACGCGACCCCTCACCGCTCTGGGGCCGGACCGCCGCCGAGACCGATCTCGTTCCCGTCCGGATCGTGGTACGTGACCTTGCGTACGCCGTTCGCGTAGGTCTCGCGGCTGCTGGGCTCCAGACCCCGGCCGGTGATCCCGGCGATCCGGGCGTCGAGGTCGTCGACGAAGACGGTGTGCAGCGCGTGACCGGCCCGCCCGGGCCGGTGCTCGATATAGAGATAGCGGTGCTCCGCCAGCTCCCACACGGCCTCCGTGTCGTTCGGGAAGAACGTCGGCGGGGAGCCCAGCAGGCGCTCGTACCAGGAGAGCGCCGCTGTGTAGTCGTTCACCGGGATACCTGCGAAGAGGACGACGGCCATGCCGCCATCGTAGGGGCGGCGGCGGACTCCGTGCCGTCGCACGACGGGTGTCAGCCGCCGATCCGCGCGGCGATGACCGGGGCGAGGCGATCGGCGATGGCACGGTGCCCCCGGTCGTTGGGGTGGACGGAGTCGGTGAGGTCGCCGGCGCCCAGCCAGCCCGTGGTGTCGACGAAGGACACCCGGGAGTCCCCGCCCGCGATCGCCCCCTGAACGGCGGCCTCGGTCTGCGGCACGAACCGTCCCCGGAAGGTCTCCAACGCGAAGATCCAGGCGCCGGGGTGCGCGGCGCGGACTTTGCGCAGCAGACTGGTGTAGGCGGCCTGGAACTGCGCCGAACTCACCCCGTGGCCCACGTCGTTGGTGCCGAGGTTGATGACGACGGCGTCCGCCCGGTAGCGGGAGAAGTCCCAGTCCGGCGTCGCCGCGTTGGGGTCGAGCTTGCCGTACTGCCGCTCCAGCCCCACACACCCGTCCGCCGCGGCCACCAGGCAGGCACCGCCCTGGGCGATCCGGGTGTGCTCGGTGCCGAGCCGCTCCCCGATCAGCCAGCCGTACGCGGTACGGGCGTTCTGCGACGTCGTCGTGCCCACGGTGATCGAGTCGCCGACGAACTCGACCGTCCTGCTCGGCGCCGGCGGTGCGAAGGTCGTGGCACCGCTGTCCAGGACGAGCCCCTGGAACACGGCGTCACCGCGATAGGAGCCCGCCACCACCTGGTAGTTGACCTGAAGGGTGTGGCGGCCGGCCGACAGGGCGACCGGTGTCAGGTTCACCGTCCCCTTCACGTCGTCGTAGAACCGCACGGGCCCGTCGTCGATGCGCGCCCAGAAGTCGATCGTGCCCCGCTGCTTCAGCTGCACGGTCCGCCCGGTGAAGCCGACGCGGTAGTAGGCACCCGCCCAGTAGGGCGTGTACGCGGTGGCGGAACCGGTGGTGTCCCAGCGTCCGACGAACTTGATGTTCGGGTCGCCGGGCTGGCCGGGCGCGGCGGCCCGCGCGGTGGCGGACGTGGCGGACGCGGTCGCCGTGCCGTTCAGCGCGCCGCTGACGACGGGCGCCAGCCGGTTCGCGAACTTGGTGTGCCCCGCCTCGTTGGGGTGCCCGTTGCCGTCCTCGTAGTCGGCGCCGTCGGTGAGCCAGCCCGTCGTGTCGACGTACCGCACCCTGCCGTCCCCGGCGCCGTTGCGCGCGGCGACCGCGGCCCTGGTCTCGGTGACGTACCGCTTCTTCAGGGTCTGCACCGCGAAGAGCACCGCGTCCGGGTACTTGGCCCGGGCGTCCCGCAGCAGGGCGGTGTACGCCGCCTGGAACTCGGCACCGGTCACCCCGTGCCCGATGTCGTTGGTGCCGAGGTTGATGACGACCGCGTTCGCCCGGTACCGGGAGAAGTCCCAGTCCGTGCCACCCGTACTGCCGACCTTGAAGAACTGTCCGCTCAGGCCCGTGCAGCCGGACCGTGCGACGAGGCAGTACCCGGCGCGCGCGATCCGCGTGTGCCGCATGCCGAGCCGCTCGCCCGTCTTCCACGCGTACGAGTCGAGCGCCAGCCGGTCGGTGAGGGCCCCGGCGGTGATGGAGTCCCCGACGAACTCGACCAGCCCCGGTGACGCGCCCGGCGCGACCGTACGAGCGCCGGAGTCCAGGACCAGGCCCTGGAACACCGTGTCGCCGGACCGGTAGGCGATCCGCAGGGAGTGCGTGCCGGGCGCCAGGGGGCGCGGAGTGAGGTTCACCGTGCCGCGCACGCCGGCGTGGAAGACGTCCGGGCCGCCGTCGACACTGACGTAGAAGTTGACCACGTCCCTGGCGCGCACCTTCACCGTGGTGCCGGTGAAGGACGTCTGCACGTACGCGCCGGTCCAGTTCGCGACGGCCGTCGTGCCGGAACTGGTGTCCCAGCGGCCGACGTACACGATGTTCGGGTCGGAGACCGAGCCGTCGCCCGGCGCGGCCTGCGCCCGGGTGGCGCCGGCCAGCGACAGCAGACAGGCGAGGAGTACCGCTGTGAGGACGGCGGCCAGGCCGCCTCTGCCGGACCTGTGGGGGAAGGTCAGCATGGGGATCCTTTCTCACCGATTGGGAGCGCTCCCATGTATGGCCTCCCCACGGAACCAGTGAGCGGGATGGGGGTCAAGGTGCCTTGCTGTGAAGGAAGTTGGCCTCTTTGTGTGGGAAGCCCGTCACCTCTCAGCCGCAGCCGAGTCAGCCGCTGTCCTCTCAGCCCGCCGCCCTCCGGACGAGTTCGCCGATCCGTGCCTCCGTCTCGGCCGTCAGCTCCGTCAGGGCGTACGTGGTCGGCCACAGGGCACCTTCGTCGAGGTGCGCCTGGTCGCTGAAGCCGAGGGTGGCGTACCGGGTCCGGAACTTGCGCGCGCTCTGGAAGAAGCAGACGACCTTGCCGTTCCTGGCGTACGCGGGCATGCCGTACCAGAGCTTGGGCGAGAGGCCGGGTGCGGCGGTGGCGACGATCCGGTGCACCCGCTCGGCGAGAACGCGGTCCGCGTCCTCCATCTCGGAGATCTTCGCGAGCACCTCGCTCTCCAAGTCCCCCTTGGCGGCCCGCGATCCGCGACGGGCGGACGTCTTCAGCTCCCGCGCGTGCTCCTGCATCGCTTCGCGCTCCTCGGCCGAGAACCCGTCGAACTTCTTCTCGGCCGTAGCGGAACTCCGGGGGGTCTTCCGTGTGTTCGTCGTGTTCGTCATGACAGTTTTCCTTCCTCGCACAGCACAGTGATGATGTCCGTCAGTCGAGCCAGCTGCCCTCACGCATCAGTTGACGCCCTGTCAACTCGTTCGCCTCACGCCACGCCTGCACCCGCGTCGGGGTGACGCGGAACCAGCGGTACGAGACGGCCGAGACCCGGGGGTCGAAACCGGTGCGCGCGGCGAACCGGTCCCCCCGCTCCGCCGACAGCGCGTCGATCGGGAGCACTTCCACCTCGCCCTCGATCATGGCCACGTCCCGGGTGGGGCCCAGCCCGAGCCGGGCGGTGCCGGTCGCGGCCAGGTTCCTGCCCGTCGGACTGTCGCCGGGCGTTGCCAGCAGCAACGTCTCGCCGTCCCAGTCGAAGGACAGCGGAACCAGGTACGGCACACCGTCCACCGAGGCGCTGGCCACCCAGACATCGGCGTCGTGGGTGAGCCGGTGCTCCGTGTCGCGGCGACGCACCGCGCGAGGGCGGGGGGCGGCGGGGGCGGCGGCGGACTGGTCGGCCGGCTGGTCGGCAAGTTGGTCGGCAGGCCGGTCGGCCGGCTGGGTGGCGGACGAACCGGGCATGGTCACTCCTGAATCGCTCGGGCTCACGGGGGCGGGGCCGCGACCCGTCCGGTGTGGCCGCCGGGTGCGTTCGCCGTGGTCACAGCCTCCCCCGGCGGGGCCACGGCCCGCCTCCGTGGTGAGCACGGAATCCACCACCGAGCGGCCACCGAGAGGCCACGGAGCGGCGGATAATGACCCGGTGTCCAGTCCAGTGGTCTCGGCTCGGGAAGCCGACGTGCTCGCGCTGCTCGGGGAGCACCTCAGCAACGCGGAGATCTCCGCCCGCCTGTTCATCTCCGTACGCACGGTCGAGTCCCATGTCTCCGCCCTGCTGCGCAAGCTCGACGAACCGGACCGGCGGGCGCTCGCCCGGCGCGCGGCCGACCTCGCCCGTGCCGACCGGCGTCGCCCGGCACCGGCCCTCCCCGCACCGCTGACCGCGTTCGTCGGCCGGGTGCGCGAACGCGCCGAACTGGCCGACGCGGTGAAGACGCGTCGGCAGGTCACCGCGGTCGGTCCGGGCGGGGTCGGCAAGACCCGGCTCGCGCTGGCGGTGGCGGCGGACGCGGCCGGTGAGTTCGCCGACGGGGTGTGGTTCGTCGACCTGGCCCCGGTCACCGACCCGGCGTGGGTCGGCGCGGCGGTCGCGGCGGCCGTCGGTGTGGGCGAACAACCCGGGCGCGGCGTCGAGGAATCGGTGTCGGCGGCCCTGGCGGACCGTGAGGCGCTGCTGGTCCTGGACAACTGCGAGCAGATACGCGAGGGGGTCGCGCCCTTCCTGGAACGGCTGCTGGTCGCCTGCCCGAGGCTCCGGGTGCTCGCGACGAGCCGGGCCCGGATGATGGTGCCGTTCGAATGGGTGTTCCCGGTGCCGCCGCTGTCCTCGGACGGCGGCGCCGACTCGGAGGCCGTGACGCTCTTCCTGGAACGGGCGGCGGCGGTCGGCCGGCCACCGGAACCGGCCCTGCGCGACCGGATCGCGGACATCTGCGAACGCCTCGACGGCATGGCCCTCGCGATCGAACTGGCGGCGGCACGCTGGCCCACCCTCGGACTGGACGGTCTCACCGCCGGGCTCTCCGACCAGCTTCGTATCCTCGCGGGCGGCTCCCGTGCGGACGACCGGCACCGGTCGGTGCGGGCCGCGCTCGACTGGAGCCATGATCTGCTGGAGCCGCCGGACCGGGCGCTGCTGCGGCGGATCTCGGTGTTCGTCATGCCGTTCACCGCGGAGGCGGCCGAAGCCGTCGCCGGGTTCGCGCCGCTCCAGCCGGCAGCGGTTGTCGACGGGCTCGGCCGGCTCGCCGAACAGAGCCTGCTCACCGCGACGCCGACCGCGACCGGGACCCGTTACCAGGCGCTGGAGACCATCCGCCAGTACGGGGCCGAGCGGCTCGCCGACGCCGAGGAGCTGACCGGCGTGCGATCGCGTCACGTCGCCTGGTGCCTGGCCGATGCGACCGCCCTCGCCGGGGGCGAGGGACCGGACTGGCGCGCACGTTTCGACGCCGTGGCCGACGACCTCCGCGCGGCCCTGGCCTGGGCCGCCGCCCACCCTGACCACCGCCCGTCCGCCCATCGCCTCGCCCTGGCCCTCGCGGGCCTGACCTTCACCCGCAACCTGCTGGGCGAGAGCCAGCAACGCTATGAGCAGGCGGCGACGCTCGCCGAGGCCGTCGGCGTCGCTGGTGGGGCCGTGGGCGGCGCGGACCCGGACCGGGCGGTTGCGGACGCTACCGGTGTGGACGAGGCCGGCGTGGTGGGGGGCGTGGGTGGTCGGGGTGGTGGGGCGGGCGGTGCCGCTGCTGCTGCCGCGGCCTTGCGGGAGGCGGCAGGGGTGGCCGGTTGCCGTCGGCTCGGCGATGACATGTACCGCCTGCACCGCGCGGCCGCCGAGGCCGCCTTGCGCGCCGGTGACCACACCGGCGCGGCCCGCGACCTGGCAGCCGCCGCCACGGTCGCGTACCGCTTCTCCAGCGAGTTCGCGCACCTCCCCACTCCGGCGGAGGCCACCGCGCTCCTGACAACGGCGCACCAACTGTCCGGCGTCACGGATCCGCCGCCCGGCGCCCCCGGCCTGCTCTCGGGTGGCGTGGAGTTGCCGCCCGGCGCCACGGAACCGTCGCCCGGCGCGACGGAACTGCCCTCCCGCGCCACAGGACTGCCGGCCGTCGCCGCCGACCGGCCGTCCATTGCCGCAGACCCGCCGCCCGGCGCCACGGATCTTCCCCCCGGCGCCCCCGGCCCGCTGCCCGGTCTCGGCTTGACCCTCTCCACCCCCGACCTGCCCCCCATAGCCACGGACCCAGCGCCCCACTCGTCGGCCTCCCCAGCCCCCACCCCCTCGCCCGAGCCGGCAGTCGCCGCGGACGTCTCCGTCGTCGCCGCTCTCGTGCTCGCCGAAGCCGCCGTGGTGAGGGATGCCTTCGGGGCCGTGCAGGGGGACGTCGACAACAGTGCGCGGGAGACGGTCGGTTGTGCCGAGCGGGCGGTCCGGCTGGCTCGGGCGGCGGGGGATCCCGTGGCCGAGTCCGCCGCTCTCGACGCGCTGTCCGGGGCCCGGACCTGGGCCGGTGACTCGTTCGGCGCGGCGGCGGCCGCCCGGCGCCGGATCGAAATCCTCACCCCGCTGCCGCACACCCCTGCCGCCACGCAGGAGTTGATGGACGCCCTCGCCATGGCGGCCGGCACAGCACTCGGCGTGGGCGAGCTGGCGCAGGCCCGCCGGTGGGCCAGGCAGCTCGCCGACCATCCCCTGTTCGCCGAGGTGGAGCACCACGCCACGTCCTGGCTGATGGTCGCGGACGCGTTCGCGGGCAACGGCGGGGACGTGCTCGGCGGCAGCGAACGGTTCCTCGACGCATGGCGCCGGAGCGGACGGCAGCGGTCGTACTCCCTCGGTCCCGCCGCCGCGGGCGTCGCGATGATCCACGGTCTGCGCGGCGACCACGCGGCGCGGGAGAGCTGGCTGGCGGTCGTCACGGAGGCCGGTACCGCGGCGGAGCACCACCATGGCTACGGCGCGGTCTTCGACGCCATGGTGCTCCTGCAACACGGCGACCCCGACGCGGCCCTCGCCCGGCTCGCGCCGGAACCGGACGAGGTGTGGAAGTGGGTCTCCTGGATCTGGCACCACTGGTACGTGGGCCTGCGTGCTGAGGCCTCGGTCCTCGCCGGCCACCCGGAGGCCCGTTCGCGGGTCGCCACCGCCCGGAACCTGGTTGCCGGCAACCCGGTCGCCACCGCCCAACTGGACCGCGCACAGGCGCTCCTGGACGGCGACCTGCCCGGTCTGTTCGCAGCCGCCACGGCATTCGACGCCGCCGACTGCCCCTACCAGTCGGCCCGTACCCTCCTCCTCGCCGGAGGCGAGCACACCGCCACCGGCACGGCTGCCCTCACCGCCCTCGGCCTCGCCCCCGACTCCTGAGAGTCGGCCGCGCCGCCTCCGGCGCGGCCCGCCGGTGGCGCCCAGGTGTCAGCGGCCCTTGCGCACCCGTGCGGCCGCGCGGGCCTCCGCCGTCTTCCGGGCCTCGGCGGCCTTGCGGGACTCCTTCGCGGGGCGGCCCGGCCGGGTACCGAGGCCCCGGAAGGGCGCGTTGCCCCCGCTGGACCTCGTGTCGGTCGGTGGCCGCTTGGCCCCGGTGATGACGGTCAACTGCGCCTCGCCGGACCGCACTTGGGTGACCGTCGGCCGGATCTTGGCCTCGGACATCATCCGGTTGACGTCGCGCCGCTGGTTGGGTGTGACCAGGGTGACGACCTTCCCGGACTCCCCGGCGCGCGCCGTGCGCCCGCCACGGTGCAGATAGTCCTTGGCGTCGGCGGGCGGGTCGACGTTGACGACGAGGTCGAGCGCGTCGATGTGGATGCCCCGGGCCGCGACGTTGGTGGCGACCAGCACGGTGATCGCGCCGTCCTTGAACTGCCCGAGCGTGTGCGTGCGTTGGGGCTGCGACTTGCCGCTGTGCAGGGCGGCGGCCCGTACGCCGCTGGCCCGCAGATGGCGGGTGAACTGGTCCACCCCGGCCTTGGTGTCGAGGAACATCAGCACCCGGCCGTCCCGCGCGGCGATCTCGGTCGCGGTGGCGTACTTGTCGGCGGGGTGGATGTTCAGCACATGGTGTTCCATCGTGGTGACCGAGCCCGCGGCCCGGTCGACGGAGGCGAGCACCGGATCGTGCAGGTGGTCGCGGACCAGCTGGTCGACCTCGCGGTCGAGGGTGGCGGAGAACAGCAGCCGCTGCCCGTCGGGGCGGACCTGGTCCAGGATCTCCGACACCTGCGGCAGGAACCCCAGGTCGCACATCTGGTCCGCCTCGTCCAGCACCGTGATCCGTACCCGGTCCAGGTGGCAGTCCCGGCGCGACACCAGATCGGCCAGCCGCCCCGGTGTCGCGACGACCACCTCGGCGCCGGCCCGCAGCGCCGCCTGCTGCTTGTTGATCGACAGCCCGCCGACCACCGTCGCCAGCCGCACCCCCAGGGTCCGCGCGTACGGCGTGAGCGCGTCGTCCACCTGCTGCGCGAGCTCCCGGGTCGGCACCAGGACCAGCGCCAGGGGCCGCTTGGACTCCGCCCGCCGCCCCGCCGTCCGGACCAGGAGCGCGAGCCCGAACGCCAGCGTCTTGCCCGAGCCGGTCCGCGCCCGGCCGAGGACGTCACGGCCGGCCAGCGCGTTCGGCAGGGTCGCCGCCTGGATCGGGAACGGCTCCCGCACGCCGAGCTCGGTCATGGTCCGCAGCAGTTCCGGCGGCAGGCCGAGCGCGTCGAACGACTCGGCCGGCGGCAGCTCCTGGGACACCGCCTCCGGTGCCGGGGACTCGCTCTGGGGCTCAGGGGTGGACGACGGCTTCGCGTGCAAGGGGGAACCTTTCCTGGTGTGGCGCCCGGAACGCACCGGGGCCCGTACCCCTCGGTACGGGCCCCGGCGGTGTCGAAGCGTGCCCCCATTTTACCAGCGGACCCCCACGGGCCGACCGGCCCGCAGCTACGGCGGCGTCGGCAGACCGGAACGGCTACTCCTTCCTCAGCACGATGTCGAAGGTCGCCGAGGTCCAGGTGCCGTCGATCCGACGCCCGTCCGGCGTCGGGGTTCCGGCCTCGTGGCGCTCGAACGGGCGGATCAGCGACTCCTTGACCCCGAACACCGAGTCCCGCTCCAGCCAGGAGTCCCCCGCGACGAAGATGTGCGTGATGAGCGTGTGGAAACCCGGCGCCGTCACCTTGAAGTGCAGATGCGGTGCCCGCATCGGGGAACGGCCGGCGTGGTCCAGCAGCCGGCCGACCGGGCCGTCGTCCGGGATCGGATACGGCGTGGGTGTGAGCCCCCAGAACCGGTAGCCGCCCTCGGCGTCCGTGAACAGGTGTGCGCGCCCGGCGAGTTCACCGGCGCCGTCGTCGTACTGGACGTCGTACATCCCGTCGTCGTCCGCCTCCCACACCTCGACGCGCGCTCCGGCGACGGGGGTGCCGTCGGAGCCCGTGACCCGGCCGCTGACCCAGGACGGTTCGCCGCTCGCACCGCCCGCGATGTCCCCGCCGGGCTCGATCCCGGGCGAGTCCTGGACGAAGAACGGGCCGAGGACCGTGGACTCCGTGGCCTCGCCGTCGCCCGGTTCGTTCACCGCGACGGTCAGCATCGAGATACCGAGGACGTCGGAGAGGAGGACGAACTCCTGGCGGGTGTCGGTCGTGATGTGACCGGCCGCCGTCAGGAACCCGATCGCCGCGCTCCACTCGTCCTCGGTGAGCCGCGTCTCGCGCACGAACGCGTGCGCGTGGCGTACCAGGGCCTGCATCAGCTCACGGAAACGGTCGTCCTTCGCGGACTCGAAGCTCGCGACGACCTGGTCGGTCAGGCGTTGCTCATTCATCGGTGAACCTCCGTCCCGGGGAGGAGAGAGACCTGCACCGGGACGTCCCCGCGCCACGCCCGCCCCAGCAGCGCGCGCATCTCGTCGTGGGTCACGCGGCGCGGGTTGGAGTCCGGCACCTGTGCCATGACCAGGTCGGTGGCCCGGTCGAGTTCCTCCTCGGCGAACCCCAACTCGCCCAGTGAACGTGGTGGTCGGAGGCTCGCGTAGAGGTCGAGAAGTGCCCCGAAGGGATCGGTGGGCGCGTCGAGCGCCGCTCCCAGCCACCGCTCCGCCTCCGGCGCTGCCGTCAGGTTGAGGCCGACCACATGCGGCAGGACCACCGAGTGCAGGGCGGCGTGTTCGAGGTCGTACGCGCCGCCGAGGACGTGGCACACCTTGTGGTGCAGCCCCGAACCGGCCCCGGCGAAGGCGACCGCCCCGAGATAGGTGCCGAAGAGGATGTCGCGCCGGGCCGCGACGTCCTGGCCGTCCGCGACGACGCGCGGCAGCGAGGACGCCAGCGACCGGACGCCCTCGGCGGCCAGGGCGGAGCTGATCGGGTTGTGCCGGGGCGCCCACCACGCGTCGACGCAGTGGGCGAGGGCGTTGAGTCCCGACGTCACCGACAGCCGGGTCGGCAGCGACAGCATCAGCGTGGCGTCGTAGACGACGACCCGGGGGAGGACCTTCGGATCGACGCCGGTGCGTTTGTGGCCGTCCTCGGTGAGGCCCCACACGGGGGTCGCCTCGGAGCCGGCGTACGTCGTCGGGACGGCGAGGATCGGGAGCCCGGTGGTGAGTGCCGCCGCCTTCGCGGTGCCGGTGGTCGAGCCGCCGCCGACGCTCAGCAGCAGGTCGGCCTCGTGCTGGTGGGCGGCGGCGCGTACGGCCTCGGCGACCTCGACCGGCACATGGGGGCGGACCTCGCCGAAGACCGCCACGACGGGCAGGTCCTCGCAGATGTCCTCGGCGAGGGCCCGCTCCCCGTCGGCCGCGATCACCAGGACCCGGCTCGCGCCGAGTCCGGTGACCGCGGCCGCCACGTCGTCCCGTGCGGTGCCGGAGCCGAAGACGACTCGCTGGCCCCAGGACTCGTAGACCACGGAAGCGGTCACGCGGCCACCGTCCGGGCCCGGGGCACGGCACCCGCCGCGAACGCCCCGAGGAGCGCGGGGACGGCGAAGGCGTAGAACGCCCACTCGATGTCGGCGCCCGAGCTCAGGACGAACGCGCCCAGGGACGGGCCGACGATCGCGCCGAACCGGCCGATGGACAGGGCCCAGGCGAGACCGTTGCCGCGCACGGCGTCCGGGTAGCGGGTCACGATGAACGCGTTGCCGAGGATCTGTGAACCGATGAACCCGAAGCCGCTGATGAACATCAGCACGAACATCACGGCCGTCGGCGGACGCGTGCTCATCGCGATCAGGCTGAGCGTGCCGACCAGGAAGGCGACGACCACGACCCGCTTGGCGCCCAGTGCGTCCGCGATCCGGCCGCCGACGATCGCCCCGACGCCCACACCCAGCCACATGGCCGCCGTCTGTAGCAGCGCCGAGCCGAGGGAGAAGCCGGCGGCCTGCATGATGCTGGGCAACCAGGTGCTGATGCCGAAGACCAGCAGGAGCCCGCAGAAGGACATGGCCCAGAACAGGACGGTCGAGACGGCGAGTCCGCCGGTCAGCAGCGAGCCGAGGCCCAGCCAGCGGCCCGGGTCCGCCGTCGGCGCGTCCGCCGCGGGTGCCAGCCCGAGTCGCTCCTCCACCGCGCGCGCCTCGTCGGCGCGGCCGGTACGGCGCAGGTGGAACGGGCTCTCCGGCAGCCGGAGCACGAGCGGGATGGCCAGGAACACCGGGAGCACACCGATCACATACAGCCACCGGTACGAGACGTCCGGGAGCAGGGCCGTGCCGAGCAGCGGGGAGAGCAGCGCGCCGGCCGCGTAACCGCTCATGATCAGGGCGACGTTGCGGCTGCGGCGGCCCGGGTCGCTGAGATCGGCCACGTACGCGTTGATCGTCGGCAGGACGACACCCAGGCCGAGCCCGACGATCAGACGTCCGGTGCCGAAGGACGGGACACCGCCCGCGACCGTGCAGATCGCCATGCCGAGCGTGAACAGGGCGGTCCCGGCGAGCAGCAGCCGGCGCGGGCCGGTGCGGTGGACGAGAGCTCCGGCGAAGGCCGCGCCGATCAGCATCCCGATGCCGACGAGCGAGCCGATCGTGCCCGCCTCGGCCTTGTCGATGCCGAGCGAGGGGTCACCCAGGATGGAGGGGACGGTGACGCCGTACACGGCGAGGTCGTAGCCCTCCAGGGAGGAGACGATCCAGGCGGCGACCAGGATGAAGGTGTTCGCGGGCACTCTGCTGATTCGCGTACGCATGACGGTGGGAGCGGTCATGGCCGGATCCTTTCTCCGACGGTGGCAGGAGCCTGCATGGGCTCTACTGCGTTGGCAAGGGTCTTCAGGAGCGCCGGGACACCGGAGAGGGTGTCCGCGGTGCCGAGGATGTAGAAATCGGGCCGCCACAGAACGGCGGCGCGGCCGGTCTCGTCGAACCAGCGCCCGTAGACGCCGCCGACATCGGTGAACCCCTCGGTGGTGAGGCGACGGTCGGTGAGGTGGTGGACGCGGACGCCCAGCCGAGTGGCCTCCGCTGTGGCCGAGGCGTCGAGCGAGGTGCCGTCGCGGCCGTCGACGAGGAGGACGAAACCACGGCCGACTACGGCGTCGAAGAGCCCCTCGGTGCCGTCGTGCTCGACGCGGCCGTGCGGCATCAGGTGTCCTGCCTGCGGGGACGCGTCGTGCAGACCCGGGCCGAGCCCCGGGAACCGCATCTTCTCCGGGCGCCCGTTCGCCTCGCGCTGGGCGATCAGCCGGGCGTCCCGCTCGGCGGCGGCCACCGGGTCGCGCATGGTCTGCACCCGGCCCAGCTCGATGCCCTTGGTGATGATGGCCCGGACATGCGGCTCACGCTCGCTCTGGTACGAGTCGAGCACCGCGTCGTCCGCGCCGCGCAGCACCGCGTCGAGCTTGAACGCGAAGTTCTGCGCGTCCCTGATGCCCGAGCACATGCCCTGCCCGAGGAACGGCGGCATCTGGTGCGCCGCGTCCCCGGCCAGCAGGATCCGGCCACTGCGCCACCGCTCCGCGACCAGCGAGCGGAACGTGTACGTGGCGACCCGGATCAGCTCGGCCTGCGACCGGTCGACATAGGCGGCGACCCTCGCCCACACCCGGTCGGGCTCCCGCTCGACGGAGAAGGAGTCCTCGGAGTCGAGCATGAAGCTGAACCGGTGGTGCTTCGGCCCCAGCGAGATGATCGAGATCGGCTGCTTCGGGTCGCAGACCTGGCGGGCCTTGGGGATGTCCGCGCCCCCGCCCTCGGTCAGCCGGAAGTCGCAGACCATCCACGGCTCGGAGAAGCCGTAGTCCTCCTGGCCGATGCCCAGCCAGGTGCGGGTGAAGCTGTTGCCGCCGTCGCAGGCCACGACGTAGCGGGCGGAGACGGCGTCGTCGGCCCCCTCGACCTGGATGTCCACACCCTGATCGGTGTGGTGGAGTCCGGTGACCCGGGAGTCCATCCGGATCCGGACGTTCTCCAGATCGCGGACCAGGCCGTCGAGGGCGTCCTCCAGATAGGGCTGGTACATCATGTACCACTCCGCCCAGCCCTGGCCGCCGACGGCGGCGAAGTCGTGCTCGATGAGCAACTCGCCCGCGCCGCTGCGCCACTCGTAGTTCCGCTGGACGTGCAACGTGGGCAGCAGGGTCTCGGAGAGTCCGAGCCGGTCGAACGTCCGCATCGTCTCATCGTCGAAGATGGCGGCGCGCGGCAGGTTGTAGAGGGTGGGGTAGCGCTCCAGCACGATCACGTCGTGGCCTGCCTGACCGAGCAGTGCCGCCGTGACCATGCCCACGGGTCCGTACCCGATGACGGCGACGTCGTACATGTGGGTCCCCTCGTGCTCAGACACCGGCGTACGCGGGTGCCGGGGTCGGGGCGAGGCCGAGCAGCTTCTCGGCGTTGAGGTGGCCGATCTTCTGCCGGTCGGCGTCGCTGATCGGCGCGTTCCGGAGGAACGTCGTGGCCGTCTCCATGTCCTCGAACGGGTAGTCGGTGCCGAAGAGGATGTGGTCGGCGCCCATCGACAGCAGCGCGGTGAGCAGCGGGGCGGAGGAACAGACACCGCTGGTGGTGATGTAGAGGTTCTCCCGGAGGTACTCCGAGGGGCGGCCCCGCTTGAGTTCGATGCCGTGGTGGGCGTGGAAGTCCCAGCGGGAGTCCATGCGCCACATCACGAACGGCAGGCCCTCTCCCATGTGGCCGAGCAGCAGCTTGGCCTTCGGGAAGTCGTCGAAGACGCCGCCGAAGATCAGGCGCAGGGCGTGGGTGGCGGTGTCGATGCCCCAGCTCCACATCGGCCCGACGAGTTCGGGGTGGCCGGACAGCACATGCGCGGTGTCGACGCCGTTCGCCGGGTGCAGATAGAGCGGCACGTCGAGGTGCTCGGCGCGCTCCCAGACGACGCGCAGGGCGGGGTCGTCGAGGTACCTGCCATGGGTGTGCGCGTTGACGAGGGCGCCGCGCAGCCCGAGCTGGGTGACCGCCCGCTCCAGTTCGTCGGCCGCCGCCCTCGGGTCCTGGAGCGGCAGGGCGGCGAAGCCGGAGAAGCGGTCGGGGTGCTCGGCGATGACACCGGTCAGGAAGTCGTTGACCGCGATCGCCTGGCGTACGGCGGCGGCCGGGTCCTTCTCCGCCTGGAGGCCGGGGGAGTTGAGGGACAGCACCTGCATGTCCAGGCCTGCCGCGTCCATGCCGTCGAGGCGTTCTTCGGTGAGGTCGAGGAGCCGACGGGAGGCCTCGGCCCACGCATGGGGCTGGGCGATGGAGGCGGTGGACGCGCCATGGCCCACCAGGTCGGGGGTCACGAAGTGCTCTTCGAGGCCGATCAGCTTCATTGCGGAGTTCTCCTCGGGGGATCGCCAGTGCGGCGAGGGAGGTGCGGGTGGAGCGGGGTTGAGACGGGGGAGCGGGGGTGCGGTGCGGGTCGGGTGTGAGTGACCGGGCACTGGGGAGCGCTGGCGTGTGCGCTGACAGAAGGCGGCTCATCGGTGGCTGCGAGCGGGCCGTCGGTGCGACGGGGGAGCAGCCGGGGTGGCGTGAGCACCACCGGTTCGCAGTTCACCAGAACGTAACGCGTTCCGCAATAGTGAATGTAGGATCTGTTTGAAGACGCTGGTCCGCCTGTCGCGCCGATAGGCTGATCGCGTTCAACCGCAGGCAGGGGAGAGGGCTGTGCCGTGACCAGTACTGAGCCCAGGGAGAGCAACGGGACCAACGGGGATCGGCAGGGCATCCAGTCCGTCGAGACCGCGATGCGGGTCCTGTTGGCCCTGGAGAGCGGCGGCGGCGCCCTGAGCCTGTCGGCGATCGCGCAGGCCAGCGGTATGCAGCCCAGCAAGGTGCACCGCTATCTCGTCAGCCTCGGCCGCATCGGCCTGACCTCGCAGGACGCCGCGTCCGGCCTCTACGACTTCGGGGCCACGATGCGCCGCATGGGTGCGGAGGCGCTGCGCCGCACGAACGAGGTCGCGGTGGCCGGCGGCCACGCCATGCGGCTCCGCGACCGCACTGGCCACTCCGTGAACCTGGCGGTCTGGGGCGACCGCGGCCCCATCGTCGTCAGCTGGGCGTACGGCACCCGCCCCCTACCCCTGACGGTGCGCGTCGGCGCGACGCTGCCCCTGGTCACCTCATCGGTCGGCCGTGTCTTCCTCGCTCATCTCCCCGAGAGCCTCACCGACGAGGTGCTCCGCGACGAACTCCGCGGCAAGGAGACCGACTGGCCCGCCGAGCGCCTGGCGGCCACCCGCGAACAGGTCCGCGACAAGGGCTACGCCGAGACCCGCGGCAGCGTCATCCCGGGCATCATCTCGATCGCCGCCCCCGTCTTCGCCGCCGGCGACCCGCTGCCCCTGGCCATCTCGGTCGTCCTCCCGGAAAGCCTGGGCACCCCGGACCACGTGGCCGAGGTGACCCGAGAACTGCGGACGACGGTGACGGAGGCATCGCACGAGCTGGGCCACCTGACGTAGGTCCACAACCGCGCCCCGAAAGGGGCGCGGGGAACTGCGCGACCAGCCACGACGCAGCGGCACTCGCCCGACGGCATGGCGAGGCGCATCCTGCGGCGCGGCGTTCCCAGGGGAGCGTTCAGTTGCGACTGCCGACCACCTCGTCGTAGTAGGACTCGGCGGCCGGCCCCAGCACATCATGGGCCTCCATGAACATCTCGTACGCCTCACGCCCCACCCACCCCGCCGGCAGCAACTCGGTCGGCAGGTCAGGATCGCGGAACGGAAACTGGCGGTAGTCGTACGTCAGCCGCATCCGCTCGACCAGGGCCTCCTCGGGACTGAGATGCCCGGCCCGGTACGAGGCCATCCGCCCCCGGTACGTGCGCAGCAGGTCCCGGTAGTCCTCGTTGAGCCCGTCGAGGTCCCAGCCCCGCGCCGCCATCTCCCGGTCGACGGGCAGCCCGCCGGACTGGCAGCGCAGCGTGTCCAGCCGTACGGCGGGCTCGTCCGCGAACTTCTCCCGGACCTGCTGGAGCCGGTCGTGCGGGGACACGTACGTGGACGGTGCCAGCGGGCCGAACCCCAGCCACGCCAGCTCCTTGCGGATGCGGTCCCGGACACCGCGCTCGGTCTCCGGGACCGAGTAGATGACCATGTACCAGTGCCGGTCCCAGTCGGCGGGCGCCCGGTCGAAGATGCGGGTACGGCCCTCGTCGAGAAGCTGGAGACTGCGCTTGTTCAGCGCGTAGACGGTCTCCCGGCCCTCGCGTCGGACATCGAACCAGCCCTCCTTGCGCAGCCTGGCGAGCACCACGCGCACGGTGCTCTCACCGACGCCGAAGCAGCCCATCAGCGTGCTCAGAGTGCGCATCCGGGCGGCACCGCCGCGGTAGCGGACGTAGTCGCCGAACAGGTCGAAGACAATCGATCGAGGCTTCACGAAAGCGACTATGTCACACGGACGGCCGTTGCCAGAATGAGTCAGTCCCCTGGAATCACAGCTCGAAATGCGCAACAAATTATTGACGCCCGTGTATCTGTTGACACAGGATGCCTGCGGGCCTGAGTCTGGGCCTGTACTCGAACGTGAAGGCGGAGGCCATGGTTTCTCGGATCGCTTGCGTGGGAGGCGGCCCCGGTGGGCTGTTCTTCGCGGCGCTCATCAAACAGGCCGATCCGTCGGTCGAGGTGACGGTCTTCGAGCGGAACCGCCCGGAGGACACCTTCGGCTTCGGCGTGGTGTTCTCCGACGCGACCCTCGCCGCCATCCACGAGGCCGACCCCGTGCTGCGCACCGCGCTCGCGGACCACGGCCGGCACTGGGACGACATCGAGGTGCGGCTCAAGGGACAGCGCATCCGGTGCGGCGGCAACGGCATGGCCGCCATCACCCGCAAGGCCCTGCTCCAGCTCCTGCACCGGCGCGCGGAGGAGGTCGGCGTCGACCTCCGCTTCAGCCACGAGATCCCCGCCGATCCGGAGCAACTGGCCGACTACGACCTGATCGTGGCCGCCGACGGCGCCAACTCCCGCTTCCGCGACCGGCTCGCCGACGTGCTCGTGCCCGAGGTGGAGGTCGCGACGGCCAAGTTCATCTGGTTCGGCACGGACTACCTCTTCGACGGTCTGACCTTCGTCCACGAGCACGGCCCGCACGGCACGTTCGCCGTGCACGGCTACCCGATCAGCGACCAGGTCAGCACGTTCATCGTGGAGACCGACGAGGAGTCCTGGCGGCGCGCGGGCCTCGACGAGTTCGACACCGCGCAGCCGCCGGGCCCGAGCGACGAGAAGACCCGGCACTACCTGGAGAAGCTCTTCGCCGAGCAGATCGACGGCCACCAGCTGCTGGTCAACAACTCACGCTGGGGCAACTTCCGCACCCGCCGCACCCACCGCTGGCACAGCGGCAACGTCGTCCTCCTCGGCGACGCCGCCCACACCGCGCACTTCTCCGTCGGCTCCGGCACCAAGATGGCCATGGAGGACGCCGTCGCCCTCGCCGACACCCTCCTCGCCCACCGCGACGACCTGCCGACCGCCCTGGAGGCGTACGAGGCCGCCCGCCGCCCCTCGGTCGAGAAGATCCAGGGCGCCGCCCGGCCCAGCCTGTCCTGGTGGGAGAACTTCGGGCGCTACCACGACGCGTTCCGGCCCACCCAGTTCGCCTTCCACTTCATTTCACGAAGCATCGGCAAGGAGCGGATCGCCCGCCGCGACCCCGAGTTCGTCGACACGGTCGTACGGGACTGGCGCGTCGCCCACGAAGGTTCCGCTCCTCTCGACACCCCGTTCATGGACTTCGACGGTCGGCGACTGACCCCGGCCCAGCTCACGGAACTGCGCGCCGAGGGCTCCCGCTGCCTGTGGCTCACCGCGCCGGACGGAGAGGCCGAACTCCCCTCCCTGTACGAGCAGTTGGCCGCCGCGTTGCGCGATGACGTACCCCCGGACCTGGTGGCCGTCCAGGACGGCACCCCGCTCACCCGCTCCCTGCTCGCCGAGCAGGCCCGGCTGGTGTACGGCGTGCCCGCGCTGATCGTGGAGGACGCGATGGACGACGACCGGGCGGAGACGCTGCTGCTGTCGGGGCGGGCCGATCTGGTCGCCTCCACCGGGGAAGGACGGGGCGAGGCATGACCACGGACCTGACTCCGCTCCTGGCGCCCGAGGGCGTCGTCGTGATCGGCGCCTCGCGGCAGGCCGGGAAGCTCGGCGCCGCCATGGCCCGCTCCCTCGCCTCCTTCCCCGGCGCCCGCGCCCTGGTCAACGCCCGCCGCCCCGACCCCGCCGAGGGCGTGTACGCCTCCGTCGCCGAGGCCGCCGCGCACACCGACGGGCGGCTCGACCTCGCCGTCCTGTGCGTGCCCGCGTCCGGCTGCGCGCAAGCCCTGGCCGAGGCGGCCGCCGCCGGCTGCCGTGCCGCGCTGGTCTGCGCCGGCGGTTTCGGCGAGGCGGGCCCGGAGGGCGAGGAGTACGCCGACGAACTGCGGCGCGTGGCCCGGGAGACCGGGGTCCGGCTGCTCGGTCCCAACACCTCCGGCTTCTTCGCGCCCCACCTGGGCCTCACCGCCAGCTTCGTACCGGCCGCCGGACAGCTTCCGGCCGGGGAGATCGCCGTCGTCGCGGCCAGCGGCGGCGTCAACCACGCGCTCTCCTTCGACCTGGTCGCCGCCGGGAACGGCATCAGCCTCGGCGTCGGCATCGGGGCGGGCCTCGACGTCACCGCCGCGGACGTCCTGGAGCACCTCGTGGAGGACCGCCGTACGACGGCTGTGGCTCTGCATCTGGAGACGGTTCCGGACGGACCACGTCTGGTGGCGGCCGTGCGCGGGCTGGCTGTCGTGAAGCCGGTCGTGGCGCTGGTCGTCGGCCGCAGTGACATCGGTGACTTCGCCCGGTCGCACACCGGCGCGCTCGCCACGTCCTGGCGTACGACACGGGCCGCGCTGCGGCAGGCCGGGGCGGTGGTCGTGGACGACGAGCGGGAACTGGTGGACGCGCTCACCGCGCTGTCCCGCATCCGGCTGCGCCCGCTGTCGGACCCGGGGCTCGGCATCGTGACCGCCCAGGCCGGCCCGGGGCTGCTCCTGGCGGACCGGGCGGGCACCGACGGCATCCGCGTACCGGAGCTGACCTCGACCACACGGCACGCGTTGAGCGAACTGCTGCCCCCGCTCACCTACCAGCGGAACCCGGTCGACACCGGCCGCCCCGCCGAGACGTTCGCCCGAGTCCTCGACACCACGGCAGCCGACCCGGCGGTGGACCTCCTCGCCGTCTACGCCCTGACCGAGCCCGACAGCGTCGACCTCGCCTCCGCCGCCCAGGACGCCGGTCTCGGCGCCGACTCCCCGGCCGTGGTGGTCGTCGGCGGCCTCCCCGAGGACGTGGCCGAACAACGGGCCCGACTCCACAAGGCCGGGGTCCCGGCCCTCACCGGACCGGCCTCAGCCGCCAACGCGGTACAGGCACTGGTCACGGACGCGCGACAGCGGGCCTCGTCGGACACGGAGGGGCTGCCCTCGGAGGCGCTCGTTGCCGTACCCGCCGGCCCCCTCGACGAGGACGCCGCCAAGACCTTCCTCGCCGAACTCGGCATCCGCACCCCCGACCGCGTCGCCTGCGACAACCGCGCCGAGGCCCACCACGCCCTGCGCCGGCTCGGTGGCCCCGTCGCCGTCAAGGTGCTCGACGCCGCGATCCTGCACAAGACGGAGATCGGCGGGGTCCACCTGGGCGTACGTACCGCCGAGGAACTCGACGCGGCGCTGGATGCCATCGGCCCCGACCGCCGCTACCTCGTCGAGGCGATGGCCCCGGCCGGTGTCGACCTCGTGCTCGGCGTGCGGCGGGACCCGGTGTTCGGGCCGGTCGTGTTGGCGGGGCTGGGCGGTACGGCCGCCGAGGCGCTCGCCGACGTGGCGATCCGGCTCGCCCCGCTGTCCGTGACCGAGGCCGCCACCATGCCCGACGAACTGGCCGCCCGCGCCCTGCTCGACGGCTGGCGGGGCGGGCCGGTGCTGGACCGCGCCGAGTTCGGAAGGACCGTCGCCGCACTCGCCGCCGCCCTGGCCGCGAGCCCGGAGACCGCCGAGATCGAGATCAACCCGCTGCGGCTCACCGCCGACGGGCTGATCGCCCTGGACGCCGTGATCGTGCCCACTGAGGAGACTGACCATGCCCAGGCCTAGCAGCGACGGAGCTGTGCCCTGGCCGACGGAGTACGCCGAGCGCTACACCGCGAAGGGCTACTGGGAGGGCATCGCCCTCGGCGACCGGCTGCACGCCTGCGCCGACGCGACCCCCGACGCGATCGCTGTCGTCGACGGCGACCGCAGGCTGACGTACCGGCAACTCGCCGAACGGGCGGACGCCGCGGCGCTGCGCCTGGCCGCGCTGGGCCTCCGCCCGGACGACCGGATCGTGGTGCAGCTGCCCAACACGGCCGAGTTCGTGATCCTCACGTACGCGTGTCTGCGCCTCGGTGTCATCCCGGTGATGGCGCTGCCCGGCCACCGCAGACACGAGATCGGCTATCTCGTCGAGCACAGCGAGGCCGTGGCCATCGCCGTCCCGGACCTCCTCAAGGACCACGACCATCAGTCGATGGCATTCGAGGTGGCTGATGGGTCATCAACTCTCGCTCATGTGCTGGTCCTCGGCGACAAGGTGGGCGACAGTGCCGTGGATCTGCGGGAGTTGTGCGCCGAGCCCGCCGCGCCAGGCGTCCGGGACGCCGTCGACGCGTACCGGCCCGACAGCCGCTCCATCGCCGTCTTCCTGCTGTCCGGCGGCACCACCGGACTGCCCAAGCTCATCGCCCGCACCCATGACGACTACCTCTACAACGCCCGCCGCAGCGCCGAGGTCTGCGAACTCGGCCCCGACACGGTCTACTTCGCCGCCCTGCCCCTCGGGCACAACTTCCCCCTCGCCTGCCCGGGGCTGCTCGGCACGCTGCTGCACGGCGGGCGGGTCGTCCTCGGTTCGCCCAACCCGGACAAGGCGTTCCCGATCGTCGAGCGTGAGGGCGTCACCGTGAGCGCCCTGGTGCCGGCCATCGCCCAGCGCTGGCTGGACCACCACCGGGAGAACCCCGGGCACGACCTGAGTTCGCTGCGCCTCCTCCAGGTCGGCGGCTCCCGCCTCGCCGACCACGTCGCCCGCCGCGTCCGCCCCGAACTGGCCTGCACGCTCCAGCAGGTGTTCGGCATGGCCGAGGGCCTCCTCAACTACACGCGCTTCGACGACTCCGAGGACGTCATCTGTACGACCCAGGGGCGCCCCATGTGCGACGACGACGAGCTTCTCGTCGTGGACGAGTTGGGCGACCCGGTCCCGGAGGGGAGCCCCGGTGTGCTGCTCACCCGGGGCCCGTACACTCCGCGCGGCTACTACCGGGCCGATGAGCAGAACGCTCGCGCGTTCACCGAGGACGGCTGGTACCGCACCGGCGACATCGTGCGGCTGCGGCCCGACGGCAACCTCGTCGTCGAGGGACGCGACAAGGACATGATCATCCGGGGTGGGGAGAACATCTCCGCCGAGGAGATCGAGAACTTCGCGTACCAGACCCCGGGCGTCGCCCGCGCCGCCGCCGTGGCCATGCCGGACGACCGGCTGGGCGAGCGGGTCTGCCTCTACGTCGTCCCGGAGCCCGGGCACACCGTCTCCCTCGACGACGTCCACCAGGTCATGGAGCGCGCGGGCACCGCCCGCTTCAAGTTCCCGGACCGGCTGGTGACCGTCCCCGAACTCATCGCCACCAAGGTCGGAAAGATCGACAAGAAGGCCCTGCGCGCCGACATCGCGCGTCGCCTCGACGCCGAAGGAACCCCCGATGACCACTGACCCGGTGACCAGCGTCTCCGTCATCGCCCCGGACGAGACCGACCCCGACCTGCGCAAGCTGTACGACGGCTTCGCGGCCGCCGGGCTCATCCCGCTGTGGACGGAGATCGGCAACCTGATGCCGCTGACCCCGCAGCCCGAGGCCGTACCGCACGTCTGGCAGTGGGACACCCTGCTGCCGCTCGCCCGGCGGTCCGGCGACCTGGTGCCCGTCGGGCGCGGCGGTGAGCGCAGGGCGATCGCGCTCGCCAACCCGGGCCTGCCCGGACGGCCGTACGCGACGCCCAACCTCTGGGCGGCGATCCAGTACCTGGGCCCGCGTGAGGTCGCCCCCGCGCACCGGCACTCGCAGGGGGCCTTCCGGTTCATCCTGGAGGGCGAGGGCGTGTGGACGGTCGTCAACGGCGACGCGGTCGAGATGCGCCCCGGCGACCTCCTCCTCACCCCGTCCATGCACTGGCACGGCCACCACCACGTCGGCGACGAGCCCATGGTCTGGCTCGACGGCCTCGACATCCCGCTCGTCCACCGACTCGACGCCGGGTTCTTCGAGTTCGGCGAGGACGGCGTGTCCGACCGGTCCACCCCCTCCCGCTCGCGCAACGAACGGCTCTGGGGCCACCCCGGACTGCGTCCGATAGCCGCCCCCGAAACCCCCAACTCCCCGCTGATGGCCTACCGTTGGGCCGACACCGACGACGCCCTCACCGCCCAGCTGGAGCTGGAGGACGAAGGACACCCCGGTGTCATCGAGCCCGGCCACGCGGGCATCCGCTTCACCAACCCCGCCACCGGCCGCGACGCCCTCGCCAGCCTGCGCACCGAGATGCACCGGCTGCGGCCCGGCACCACCACCGCCACCCGCCGCACCGTCGGCTCCTCGGTCTGGCAGGTGTTCCGCGGCAGCGGCACGGTCACCCTCGACGACCGGGCGATCGAGGTGGCCGCCGGCGACCTGATCGCCGTCCCCTCCTGGTGCGCCCTGACCATCGCCGCCGACACCCGGCTCGACCTGTTCACCTTCAACGACGCGCCCCTCTACGAGGCGCTCGACCTCGCCCGCACGGAGACGACCGCCCGCACGGAAACGACCGCCCGCACCGTAACGACCGGGAGCACGACCGCATGAAGCTCGCCACCATCCGCACCGCCGACGGCACGGCGGCCGTCCGCCTCGACGGCGACCGGGCCGTGGAGGTCGGCGCACCCGACGTCGCCACCCTGCTGCGCCGCCCCGACTGGCGTACGGACGCGGCCGCCGCCGACGGCCCCACGCACGACGTGGCCGCCCTCGACCTCGCCCCGGTCGTCACGACCTCCGCGAAGATCTTCTGCGTGGGCCACAACTACCGCACCCACATAGCGGAGATGGGCCGCGAGATGCCCTCACACCCCGCCCTCTTCGCCAAGTTCGCCAACTGTCTGCTCGGCGCCCGCGACGACATCGCCCACCCGGGCGAGACCGAGGAACTGGACTGGGAGGCCGAACTCGGCTTCGTCATCGGCTCCCGACTGCCCCGCCGGGCCACCAAGGAGGATGCGGCCGCCGCGATCGCCGGCTACACCGTCGTCAACGACATCTCCATGCGGGACTGGCAGTGGCGCACCCCGCAGTGGCTCCAGGGCAAGGCGTGGGAGGCCAGCACCCCGGCCGGGCCCTGGCTGGTCACCGGTGACGAGATCGACGACGCGGCCGACCTGGAGATCCGCCTGGAGGTCGACGGCGAGGTCATGCAGCGCTCCCGCACCTCCGACCTGCTCTTCACCCCGGCGGACATCGCCGCGTACATCAGCACGTTCACGACCCTGGAGCCGGGCGACCTCATCCTCACCGGCACCCCCGGAGGTGTGGGCGCGGCCCGCGACCCGAAGGTGTTCCTGAAGCCGGGTCAGGTCGTGCGGACGGTCGTCGAGGGCATCGGGGAGTGCGTGAACACGGTCGTGGAGGACAAGGCGTGAGGGTCCTCGACCGGGTCGCGGACGGTCAGGTCAGGCTCCAGGGGGCGGTCGACGCACTGCCGCCGCACGCCGTCACCGAACCGTCCGCTCTCCCCGGCTGGACCCGCGGCCACCTCCTCACCCACCTCGCCCGCAACGCCGACGCCCTGGTCAACCTGCTGACCTGGGCCCGTACGGGAATCCCCACCCCCATGTACGCCTCGCCGGACCAGCGCGCCACGGACATCGAGGCCGGCGCCGGTCGCCCGCTCGCCGAACAGCGGGCGGACGTACGGGAGTCCGCCGAGCGTTTCCGGAAAGCCGCCGAGGCGCTGTCGGACGACGACTGGTCGGCCACCGTCACCAGCGGGACGGGCCGACAGATCCCGGCGTCCGAGGTGCCGTGGCTGCGGGCCCGCGAGGTCTGGATCCACCTGGTCGATCTGCGGGTCGGCGTCGGCATGGACGTCCTGCCGCCCGATCTCGCCTGGGCCCTCGTGGGCGATGTGGCCGGGTGGATGACGGCCCGCGTCGAGCCCGGAACCGGCGTCGAGTTGAGCGCGGACGGACACGGCACGGTCGTGCTGGGCGCCGGCCCTGCCGGTGCAACGGTCTCCGGACCCCCGCACGCTCTCGCCGCCTGGCTCACCGGCCGGGGCACCGCCGAAGACCTGCGGGTCACCGGTGAACTCCCGGACCTCCCGGACTGGTTGTGACCACTCACCTCCAGCTGGTTGTGACCCCTCGATTGATGACTGCTCGATCAAAGGAGATCGATATGAGCGAGACCTTCGTCCTGGTGACCGGCGCCTGCCACGGCGGCTGGGCCTGGCGCCCCGTCGCGAACGAACTGCGGGCCGCCGGGCACCAGGTGCACACCCCCACACTGGCCGGACTGGGGGAGAACGACGACCCGACCGATGTGACGCTGACCGACTGCGTGAACAGCCTCGTGGAGTACGTCGAGCGGGCCGGTCTGGAGGACGTCACGCTGGTCGGCCACAGCTGGGGCGGGTTCGTGCTGGTGGGCGCGGCGCCCCGGCTCGCCTCCCGTCTGCGGCGGCTGGTCTTCTGGAGCGCGTTCGTGCCGAACGACGGCGAGTCGCTGATCGACGCGTGCCCGCCACACTACGGCGAGATGTTCCGCGCCGTGGCCGCCGCCTCCGGCAACAACGGGGTGACGTTCCCGTTCGAGGTGTTCCAGCAGGCGTTCATGCAGGACGCCGACGACGAGACCCAGCGGATCGTCCACTCCCTGCTCGTGCCGCAGCCGCTCGGCACGTTCACGGAGAAGCCCGACACCAGCGCCTTCCAGGCCCTCGACATACCCACCGCCTACGTCCTGTCCGCCGAGGACCTCTCCCTCCCCGGGGAGTGGCACTGGGCCGAGCGCTTCCCCCAGCGCCTGAAGAACCCCCTGATGATCGAGACCCCCGGCAGCCACGAGGCCCTCTTCACCCGCCCCGCCGAACTGGCCGACGCGTTCGTCCGGGCCTGCGCGATCTAGGTGTTCCCGGGAGTTCTGCCCCGGCGGCTAGAAGTCGCCGTAGTTCACCTGCCAGGTCGGCAGCCCCATCCGGCGCCACACCGCGACGACCCGGTCCCGGTCGTCGAGGGAGACCCGTACGGCGAAGCGATGCCGCACATGCCGGTCGAACAGCTCCGCCTTCACCACGTCGTCGCGACGGTGGTCGCCGGCCGCCCGCATCCACAGCTCGTCGTACGGCACCTCGTGCGCACGCAGCCACGCCTCCGTCCGGCCCCGGTGCTCCTCACTACGCCCCGAGAGCAGGACGATCACATCGCCGTCGGCGCGACGGAAGGAGCGCAGCGCGCCACGCACCGACACGTTGAGCAGATCCTCCTCGCAGCGGGTGAAGTCGTACGCGCCCCGGTCGCCGCGTAGGGCGAGCGTGCCGTCGATGTCGCACATGACCGCCGACGGCAGCGCCGGGTCGGCGGCGTACGGCTCGACGGCGGGCTCGTCGTTCAGCCACTCCGCCGTGAGCCGCCAGCCACCCCTGCGGGACTTGGCGTGCTTGTCGGCGAGGATCCGGATGATCTCCTCGCCGACCGGCCGCTCCCGCGCCGCGTCCCGCCGCAGGCACTCCTCCACCGGTACGTCGGTGAAGTCGTGCACGACGAACGTGGCGAGCCCCGCCACGGCCGCCTTCAGCCGCTTCGGGATGTGCGGGGTCATGTGTGTGTTGTCCACGACGACGTCGAACTCGCCGTCGACGGCCGCCCGTACCGCCGCGTCCTGGATCGCCAGCACGGTCTGCTCGTGCGCGTACGACCGGCGCTCGGCACCCTCGGGCAGGGGGATGTCGAGCATCTGCCGCAGATCGTCGAGGTTGACGCGGCGCATCCGGCCCCCGGACTCCGCCTGCAGCCTGCGCGCGGCCGTCGTCTTCCCCGAGGCGGGCAGCCCCGTCATGACGTGTACCACGGGCACGGTCAGTTCTCCTCGTCGTTCTTGAAGGGGTCGGACGCCTCCGGCCGGGTGGAACGGTACGTCACGAGCACGGTCGAACGCCCGTCCAGGCGCTGGAACATGGCGGGGCGCACGGCCGCGTCGGGCAGTTGGCGCACCGCGCGGGCGAACGCGCCCCGGTCGCCCGCGAGATGGGCGAGCGACCGGAACGCCTCGTCGATCGCCCGCTCGCGGTCCTCGACCTGTTTGTCGATGCCCGCGACGACCCCGCGCACCCAGGCGTCGAACTCGTCGGGCACCTGCTCCAGAAGCGCGTCCAGGGGCCGGCCGCCGGACAGGGAGACGTCCTCGGCCGAGCAGTTCAGCGCCTGCGCCACCTGCTTGGCGGGCAGTCCCGCGAACCGCTGGATGCCGTGACCGCGCCAGATGTCCCGCTCGGTCACACCGGTCAGCACCTTGTGCAGCCGTACGTACTCCGCGAACTTGGCCTTGGCCCGCACACCCGAGGCGAAGCGCAGCACGAAGCCCTCCGCGTCGGTGCCCGTGGCCGCCAGACCCCCCGGCAGCCGGTTGCCCTCCGTCATCGCCAGCAGCTCGGCCAGCGGCACGGCGGGCCGCACGGTGACGACCGAGCCGATGCCCCGCCATCCCACGGCGGCCTCCGCCAGGGCGACCTCCGTGCCGTCCTTGGCGAACGCGGCCAGCAGCACCACGTCCCGGCGGTCGCCGTAGTCGACGACGATCCGGTTCTCCGGGTACAGGATCTCGGCCAGGTAGGTCACCCCGGGCACGAGTCCGGACGTGTCCTTCGTGTCGAGCAGCCGCTGCGCCCAGGTGGCCTGGACGCTCACGAACGACCCCTTGGACGCGACCCGCCACCGGCCCGCGTAGTGGAACACCACCGCCAGGCTGCCGTCGACCTTGTCGTACACCTCGAACGGCTCGTCGGGGAGGCTCGGGGCGTAGGGCTGACCGGACTCGTGCTCACCGACGTTGAAGAACTTCGGCAGCGGCAGCGCGACGATCTCCCCGGTGGCGTCGTCGGCCACGAGGCCCCGGCAGCGCATGGTCACACGGTTCCACACCCGCTCGTACTGACACGTCCTCGTGTACGTGTAGATGGACAGCGGCAGTTCCGGGTGCGACTTGCGCGCGACGTGCCCCGCTTCGAGCGCCGCCGCGAGCTCCTCCGGCGGCAGCAGCTCATGAAGAGTCAGGTGTGCCTGGCTCATGTGTTCCTCCCCTTGCTGGCCCCTGATTGTCACGTGGGAGGAGGCACTGCGCCCACCGAATTAAGAGGAGCGCCGCAGCTCAACCGCCGGGCGCCACCGCCCGCGACACCCGCGCGAGCAGCGTCTCCACCTCCGCGCCCCAGCGTGAGCTGATCACCAGATCGCGCGCCGGGTCGACCCACAGCAGATGGTTGCCGCCGTTGCCCCGGGCGCAGCGCCCCGTGGCGGGTGCCGAGGGCCAGACCGTGCGGTCGTCGTTCAGCCACCACGACAGGCCGTAGTTCGGTTTGACCCGGCAGGGCGTCCACAACTCCTCGATCCACCGCCGTGAGACCACCCGCCGCTCGCCCCACACTCCGCCCCGCAGACAGAGTTCACCGATGCGGGCCAGATCGAGGGCGCTGATCCACAGGCCGCCGCCCCAGTGCGCGCCGCCGGAGACCACGGGCACCCGTACGCCGTCGATGTCGGCCTCGGAGGTGTCGTAACCGTGCCACGACCAACCCTCGGATGCGCCGATCGGTGCCATGATCCGGTCGCGCAGGAGGTCCGGCAGGGAGCGGCCCGTCAGGACCGTGAGCGCGAGCGCCGTGAGGTTCACCCGGACGTCGTTGTAGGCCCAGCCCTCGCCGGGTGGCCCGCCCGCCGACTCCGTGCCCTCACGTGTGCTCTGGGCGTCGACCCGCGTCGGCTTGCCCCACAGCTCGCCCTCCCACTGGCTGGTCTGGTCGAGCAGCTGCCGCCAGGTGATCGCGCGACCGTGGGAGTCGGCGAACTGGGGCAGGGCGACCGAGTCGGCGACCGGCTCGTCCAGGCGCAACAGGCCGTCGTCGAAGGCGACCCCCGCCACCAGCGACAGCACGCTCTTCGTCGCGCTGTACGCCATCTCCGTCCGAGCGGGGTCGCCCCACGAGGCGATGACCTCGCCCCGCCGCACCACGACACCACTGGCCCCACCGCCGTCGAGGAGCGGGCCCACCACCTCGCGATGGGACACGTCCGCCACCTGGGCCGCGAGATACGACGCCATGTCGTCCACCCCGGCCACCGCGCGCCCGGCCTGCTCACGCACGGCCCGCGCCAGCTCCTCCCGGTCCACCCCCTGCCAGGGATCCCCGCTCCGGCGGCCCTCACTCTCCAGCGCGCCCCAGCTCCCCGGTGCGCCCCCGACCGACTCCGAACTCTCCGACGCCCGCACGTCTCCTCCTCCTGCTCCTGCTCCTGTGAAGTCCGACGATGACGCCGAACCATGTGACGGTGTGGGACGAGACGGTCTGCGCGCGTCCCCGGCCACTACCCTCACCCGGCAACCGGCCGTCGGCAACGCCGTGTTGCGCGCGCTGTGGACCTCCCGGGGGACCGGCTGTGGTGTCCGTCACTCCCGGGTCGCTTCAGGGCCGGGCGTACGCGATCATGATCAGGATGAACTCTCGTTTCGTCGGCATCCCCGAGTTGCTCGAAGTCCCGTCCGTGGCGGTCGTCATCGACGTCATGCGTGCGTTCACCGTGGCCGCCTGGGCCTTCGCCCAGGGCGCGGAGAAGATCGTTCTCGCGGAGTCGCTGGACGACGCCCTGGCGCTCAAGGCCGGTCACCCGGACTGGGTGGCGCTCAAGGACGGTCCGCCCGCGCCGGGATTCGACGCCGTCAACTCGCCGGGGATGTTGCGGTCCATGGATCTCGACGGACGGACCGTCGTCCAGAAGACCACGGCGGGGACGGTCGGCGCGCTCGCCGTGAAGGACGCTTCGCTGGTGCTGTGCGCCTCCTTCGTGGTGGCGGAGGCGACGGCGCGGGTCCTGCGGGCGCGCGAGAGCGACGACGTCACGTTCGTGGTCACCGGCGAGGACGGACGGGCCGACGAGGACCTGGCCTGCGCCCAGTACATCGCCCGGAGAGCCGCCGAGGCCGACGCAGACGCTGTGGCCGAGGGCAGGGCCGGGACGGTCGCCGCCGAGTTCCTTCGTCGTGCCGCCGACTCGCGGGCGGCGACCGAACTGGCGGAGGGCGTGCGCCAAGGGGTCCACCCCGACGACGTCGCGCTCTGTCTGGAACTCGACCGGTTCAGCTTCGCCATGGTCGCGGCCCTGGAGGGCCCGCTCATGGTCCTGCGTCGCGTCAATGTCGTGCCGGGCGTTCATCAGTCCGGGTGAGTCGGCGCGTTTCGGTGCGGCGGCGGGGGAGGGATGCGGTGCGTCCGGACCGCGACTTCCGCCCCAGCCGAAGGTGTTCGCCCATGACCCAGATCGCGCCCGCCTCGTCCACCGTCAGTTGTGCGGACGGGAAGCACGGGAAGCAGAGCCCGGTCGACATCCGGCCGCAGCACGTCGATCTCTCCGCGCTGCCGCCCCTACGGTTCGCCCACCCGACGGCACTCGACCTGGAACTGCACTTCGACGACCCCCGGGTCCACCGGACCGGGCCCGGGCTCGTCCAGGAGGGCCGGCCCGACTGCGTACGGGACGACGAGGGGACCGTGAAGGCCACGCCGCCACCCGGCGAGGAGTGCCTGCTGCGGGTGGGCGCCGACCGCTACGAACTGGTCGACGTGCACTGGCACACGCCCTCCGAGCACACCGTCGGAGGCGTCGCCTTCCCGATGGAGCAGCACATGAAGTACCGGCGGGTGAGCGATGCCGCCGACGCGGACCGACGGGAGGAGGACAGCGGGTTCGCGGTCGTCGGCGTCTTCGTGCACCCCGGTCAGGCCAACGACTCACTCGACCGCCTGCTCACCTCGGCCCGCCGCTCCGCGGAACCCTGGGAGGTCCCCGGTGTCGAACTCGACGCCCTCCTGCCGTCCTGCACCGAGTCGTATCGCTACCTCGGCTCCACCACCGTCTGCCCCTACACCCCCGGAGTGCGCTGGATCCTGCTGACCCACCCCGTCCAGGCCTCCGCCACCGCGCCGGCCCACTACCGGAAGGTCTTCCCCCAGGGCAACGCCCGCGCCGTACAGCCGCTCGGTGACCGGCGCGTCGCCGGCGACCGGCACCGGTGGTGGTGACGGCGCGGCAGGCCGTGCCTGCCGCGCCGTCCGTGGTCAGGAACGCACGGGGCGCGGGGCGTCGGCCCTCGCGTGCGTGGAGAGCGCCAGACGGGGCCAGTCCTGGATGTCACGCCGCAACTGCCGGTCGTGCGTGGCGACGACGACAGCCGCGTCCGTGGTGTGCAGGGCCTCGGTGAGTTCGTCGACGAGGGCGATGGACAGGTGGTTGGTCGGCTCGTCCAGCAGCAGGACGTGCGGCCGGGTGGCCAGCGCCAGGGCGAGGTCGAGACGCCGCTGCTGTCCCGTCGACAGTTCGGCCACCGGCTTCTCGGCCTCACGGGAGGTCAGCAGACCCAGTGCGCCGAGCCCCACGACCTCGCCCTCCGGGAGGACCCCGGTGGTCACCAGCCGCGCGAGGTGTGCCTCGTACAGGTCGCGGGCCCGGCGCCGGGTCGCGCGGGGCGACTCCTGCCCCAGGAGGTGCAGCCGTACCGTGCGGGCCCGGTGCACCCGGCCCGTGGTCGGGGCGACCTGCCCGGCCAGGACCGACAGGAGCGTGGACTTGCCCGCCCCGTTCGACCCGGTGACGGCCAGCCGGTCGCCGGACGCCACCTCCAGGGTCGTCGACCGGCGCAGTCTGCCGTCGACGCTCACCTCGTGGGCGCGCAGCAGCAGGACACCGGTATGGGCGGGGAGTTCGGGCATCTGGAAACGCCTCGGCGGTACGGGCGCGGTGACCTGGTGGCGTTCCAGGTCCTCCCGGCGCCGGTGTACCGAGCGGGCCAGCGCGCCGGCCCGGGTGGCGCGCTGGTGCTTGCCGGTGCCCTTGTCCGGGCGCCAACCGGTGACCAGCCGGTTCTGTGCCTCCGACAACGCCTGCCCGAGGCGCACCCGTTCGGCCTGCTGCTGCTCGTACTCCGCCTCCCACCGGGCCAGTTCGGCCTCGCGGCCCTCGCGATAGCCGGCGTATCCGCCGCCGTGGACCCGCGGTCGGCCGTCCCGCGTGGGGTCGAGGTCGAGGACCGTGGTGGCCACGTCGGACAGCAGCGCCCGGTCGTGGCTGACCACGACCACACCCCCGGCGTGGGCGCGCAACGTGGCGGTCAGGTACTCCAGCCCCGCCAGATCGAGGTGGTTGGTCGGCTCGTCCAACAGCAGGAAGTCGTACTCGGCACCCAGCAGACAGGCCAGCCGGATCCGATGGCGCTGACCGACGGAGAGCGTGGCGAGCGTGCGGGTACGGTCGTCGACCGCGCCGAGCCCGCCGAGCGCGACGTCCACTCGGCGGTCGGCGTCCCAGGCGTCCAGCGTCTGAGCCGCCTCCAGCGCTTCGGTGTACGCGTCCTCGGCGCCGGGCAGCCCCTCGGCCAGCGCCGCCGTGGTCGCGTCCAGTCGCCGCAGCGCGGCACGGGCGTCGGCGAGGTGCTCGTCGACGACATCGCCGACCGTATGCCCCTCCTCGGCGGGCATCTCCTGCTCGGCGAGCGCGAGGGTGCCGGCCCGGTGGACCTCTCCCTCGTCGGGGACCAGGGCACCGGCCAGGATGTGCAACAGGGTCGACTTGCCGCGCCCGTTCTCGCCGACCACGCCCCAGCGTGTTCCCGGGGACACCTTCATCTCCACGTCGTGCAGCACGGGGCGCCCGCCACGGGTGACGCCGACGCCGGTGCAGGTCAATTGGGCCCGGTCGCGGGCGGGCAGGGTAAGGACAGTCACGTTCTCTTCCTCCGGAAGGAGGCGCACGTCACCCCTGGGACCACGGGGATCACGGGGATCACGGGGATCACGGGGATCACGGGGACCACTGGGGGAGCGCACCGACTCTGACGATCGACCCGGCCCGACAGGGAGCGGGGTCGCGGGCGAACTCGTGGCTCCCGACTCGTCACACACGTGAGGAGCGGAGCCAGGGGCCCGGTCAGAGGTAGAGAACGTAAACCATTGGACGACCGTAACAACGCAGGGAATCGGACGGCCACCGAATATCGAGCCCAGGGGAGCGGCGGGCCCGCGTGCGCGGGAGGGTCGGGAGGGTGATGTCGCCGGTGCCTCCTCCGTCAGGCGGCGAGCGCGGCCGGTTCGCCGAGGCGGGCGGCGGCCGTACGCCACGCGGCGGTCACCGCCGCATGCGCCTGCCGGGTGTTCGCCGTGTGGTCGGCGGTGAGGGAGAGGGGCGCCCCGATGTGGACGTGGAGCTCGGGGCGGCGCAGGGGCGCGGTGACCAGTCCCGCCACCTGCTTGACCGTGCTGCCGGAGGTGACCCGGCGGGCCCCGGCCTGCCCGACCGGGACGACGGGCGCTCCGGTGCGCGCCGCGAGCCGGGTCAGGCCGCTGCGGAACGCCCCGGGCGCGGCTTCGGCGGCGTCCTTGCGGACCGGGATGCCGCCCTCGGCGTAGATGAGGACCGTCCGGCCCTCCGCCAGCGCGTCGGCGGCGAGATCGAGGGCGTCGGCGGCGCGCGGGTCCCTCCGGTACACCGGGATGTATCCCTCGCGGGTGAGCGCACGGCCCAGCAGGGGGATCCGCCACAGACCGGCGGCGCCCATGGCGACGGGCTCGATGCCGAGGCGGTGCAGCGCGGCGAGCACGATCGCGGGATCGGCGAGCGAGGTGTGGTTCGCGACGACGATGCTGCCCGGCGTCCAGACGGATCCGGCGTCGACGGTCACCGTGAGACGTCCGACGACAGGCACCAGGACGTCGGCGAGGCGGCTGAACATGAGGTCTCTCCCGATCTCGACGAGGAAGACCCCATCGTGGGGCCGACCGCGGCACCGGATCTTGAGTGCGCGTACTCAACTTCGTGTGGTGCCGATACCCAGAGCCGGCGCTGGGAGGCGATCTCCGCACCGCCTGCACCGGGCGGCGTTCCGACTCCGGTCGGAGGGCGCGCCGGACCGGTGCGACCGCGTCGGGTTCGGCACACTGCTGTCCACCCTCTGAAGCACCGACCCGGCGGAGTGCCCGTGCCCGTGACCGTGACCCACGACCTCGTCCCGCGCGGATGCGCGCACACCACCCACCGCGCCACCCTGGGCGACCCCTCATGACCCTGCTCGACCTCGGCCGCATCCGCCTCTTCTGCACCTCCCTCGGCCCTCAGGCCCGCGAGGACGCCCCCACGCTGCTGCTCGTGCACGGCTGGGGCGGCGACGGGCGGGAGTGGTCGCCGCACGCGGAGGTGCTGGCCAGCCGGTTCCGGATCCTCGTCCCCGACCTGCGCGGCCACGGCCGCTCCGAGGTGCCGGACGAGGGCAACACCCCGGCGGAGATGGCGGAGGACCTGGCCGCGCTGCTCGAATCCGTGGGCGCCGGGCCGGTCGTCGCCGTCGGCCACTCCATGGGCGTCCAGGTCGTCAACCTCCTCGCCGTCCGCCACCCGAACGCCGTGCGGTCGGTCATCGCCCTCGACCCCGCGCACGGCGCGGACGAGGCCGAGGCCGCGCGGATCCCCGCCCGTCTCGCCGAGTACCGGGAGCACGGTGCCCGTGCCGCCGCCGCCCTCGTGGCCGGCGCCTTCTCCCCGCAGGCCCCGCCCGGACTCCGTACGGCACACCTCCGCACGGTGCTCGGCACACCGGACCACGTCATCGCCCAGGCCTACGCGGGCATGTACACCGACCCCGGAGCGGTGGGGGTCCGCCCCCACAGCGAGACGTGTCTGCGCCGCCGGACCCAACCGGCGCTCACGGTGTGGTCGTTCGAGGAGTACGCCGAGTGGGAGCGCGGCACGCTGCGGGTGCCCGGCTCACGCGTCGAGCACTGGCCCCACACCGGCCACTACCTGCACGAGGAGCGGACCGAGCGCACGATCCGGCTCATCCGTGACTGGGCGGCCGGCGAGCAGCCCGGCTGACGTGCGAGCGGACGGTCGGTGGAAGTACGTAGCGGCATACGCAACCCGCTGAGCAGGCACTCTCCGCTCCGCGTCCCTCCGTTAGCCTCGCCGCATGCCTCTCACCGTCGATCAGTTGACCGGATATGTGGAACGCGGACTGGACGCCGATCTGGCGCGCTGGTTCCCCGACAAGGAGGCCGTCGACCTTCCCGCGTCGACCCGCCCGGTCGCCCCGTTCCTCACCAGGCTCCCGCCGGCCGCCGCGACGGCGCTCGCCGCGTTCGACCGCAGGGTCCGCTCCGGAGCCATGCCGCGGTTCCTCGACATCGAGGACTGGTCGTACGCCTTCGAGTTCGCCGAGAACGGCGAGGTGATCCTCGACTCGGACTACGAGACCGAGCTCGCCGACGACGACGTGTGGTCCCTCGGCTGCGACGGCGGAGGGAACTACTACGTCGTCCTCACCAACGGGCGCGTCGCGGTGTGGTTCCACGAGGAGCAGGTCATCGAGGCCGACACGCAGTACGACAACCTGGACGTCTTCCTGTGGTCGGTCGTCCGGTACAGCGCCGTGCGCGCAGGCGTCCTTGACCTCGCCGCCGTCGAGGACGACTTCCGGGCCCTCGGACAGCCGGGAGCACTGGCCCCCGAGATCGGACTCCTCGCCCTGATGTCCTGACCTGCGCGTCCTCACCGCGTGCTCCGGTCCGGCACCTGCCACCACCAGGCCTCGTCGTGCCACGGCCAGGGCGTCGGTGCGCGCGACCACGGCCCGCAACTCCCGCACAGCGGGCATCTCGGCGAGCGCGTCGACGTCGAAGGGACAGCCCCCGGGACCGCCGAGATCTCGATAGATTTCTATCGCTGGTCGAGTGGAGGCGTGAAGGAGGGCATCGTGGGGAAGCCGGCGTTGCGGGCCGTCAACCGTGACATCGAGGCGGCGCTCATGCGGGCCGAACTGGCGATGCTCAAGAACGGCCGTGCCAAGGCCGTCCGCTTCACCACCCTCGCCGCGCTCTGCGAGGTACTCGAATGCCGGCCGGGTGACCTGCTCCGCTGGGAGACCGACCACACCGCGGCCCCCGACGACACCCCGGCCGGAGCGCGACCATGACCGCTCACACGCCACGCCCGCTGCTCTTCGTGGACGTCGACGGCACCCTCCTGCCGTACGGCGGCGGGCGACTCCCCTCGTCCGCCGAGGAGTGGGTCGACTGGCAGCACACGTCGAACCCTCAGCTGGCGAAGATCGACCGCGCGCACGGCCTGCGCCTGCTGCGACTGACCTGCGAGCCGATGTGGGCCACCGCATGGATGGACGACGCCAACGAGGTGATCGCACCGCTGCTCGGCCTGCCGCGGTGGCCGGTCGTGGATCTGCCGGAGACGCCCGAGGAGGACCGGGCTGACCTGTTGCACTGGAAGACCCGCGCCCTCGTCCGCACCGCCGCCGGGCGCCCGTTCATCTGGCTCGACGACGAGATCACCGACCTCGACCGCGCCTGGGTGGCACGGCACCACCCGGGGCGGGCCCTCCTGCACCGCGTCGAACCCGAAGTGGGGCTGACCGCGGCGGACTTCACCGTCCTCCGGGGATGGTTGGACGGCCGGTGACGAAAGCGGCCGCCGGCAGCCGCAGGTGCTCGGAGGCCCGGGGCAGCCACAGCCCGAAGCGGTGCTCCAGCCACTCCATGACCTGCGGCGAGCCCATGGGCCCGTCGGCGGCCGGCCAGCCCATTGCCGACGGGTCGACCCCGTCGTCGTAGGCGGGGATGCCGGGGTCGAAGGAGGACAGGCCCCGTCCGTCGACGGCGTACTCCACCCGCTGCGTGGCGTTCACGTCCTGGCACACGGTGACGACACGGGTGCCACGGGAGAGCGCGGGCAGATAGTCCCGGGCGGAGACGTACGAGGTGGAGGTTTGGACGGCGAAGCCCCACCCCTCGATCGCCCCCGCCCGGAGCACGGCGTCGACCTCCGGCCGCAGGAACCCCCGTTCCTCGACGGCCTCCACGTCCAGGCCGTCGAGGTGGTCGAGGTCGTAGGGCTCGTCGGCGGCGTTGCGGACCTCGATCTCCTGGGCCTCGAATCGCGTCAGCGGAAAGAGCGACTCGCGCGGCGCACCGAGCCGCAGCAGCACCTGCTCCGGGGCCACACCCTCACAGAAGACGAGGGTGTGGCCGAAGGGGTACGCCTCGCACACCCAGCGCAGTCCGTCGGTCATCGGACCATCCTGACAGCCACCGCCGGGACCCGGTCAAGGCCCCGGGCCCGACACCGGAGCAGTCACCGGACCGGACACCGGACCGGTCATCGGCCCGGCTACCGGACCAGCTTCCAGTCCTGCGAACCGTCCGTGGACGCGTTCTGCAGGGTCAGCGGCGCGTCGGCGGAACCGCCGGTCAGGTAGAGGTCCTTGTTCTTCGCCGACCGCAGCCTGATGTGACCGTCGCCGGTCCTGACGACGTCCCAGGTGCCCGTGGCGCTGTCGTCGACCCACTGGCCGATCCGCTGCCCGACCGTCGCGTTGCCGGTCCAGACGGCCGCCGCCCGGCCACCCGACTTGTTGAGCAGCGTCACACCCCCGTCGGGCTTGGTGACGACGTGCCAGTACTGGGTGTCCGGGTCCGCCGCCGCCCCGGCGTCCTCCAGGACGACGTCGGGCACATCCCCGTTGCCGATGTCCGCGTCGGTGGTGTTGTTCCCGGTACCGATGACCTGCCCGGTCCTCCGGTTCACCAACTTCCGGTAGGCGCCGGCCGATCCACCGAGATCGACCTCGGCGTACGCGATCGTCGACGTGCCCTGGTTGTTGAGGACCACGACCCGGCCGGTGCCCTCGACGTACTGGAGGTTGCGGCTGTACCCCGCCCGCGACGTCGTCCGGTACTGCGTCCACACGCCGTCGGCGCGCCCGCTGTCGTTGACCCAGACGTCGCCGCTCCCGGCGGCGTTGTAGACCAGACGCCCGTCGGGCAGCCGGATCAGCACCGGACTGCCGCCCTGCGCGAGGGGGCGGGAGCCGGCCACCACCGGCAGCGCGTCGACACCCATGCCGGTGGGGGAGCCCCGGAAGAACTTCAGCGGGTCGCTCGCGACGCGGTAGCGGGTGTTGGCCCCGCCGCCCCAGTACTCGTAGGTGAGCAGCCATGTGCCGTCCGCCGTCGGGACGAGGTTCGTCATGCCGGGCCGGCCGCCGCCGATCTCCGACTTCCCGCCGCCCATGTCCTGGGTCGACCCGGCGATGTCGACCACGGGGGAGCTCCACTTGGCGCTGCGGCCGTCCCAGGTCCTGTGGACCAGGATCTGCCCGTGCGAGTCCTTGGCCGTGTCGTTCGCCGGGTCGAGCTTCGGGACGCCGGTGACCGGGTCGAAGCCGAGGTAGTCGTTCTCGTCGGAGTAGTAGCAGACCAACTTGCCCTGGTGGACCATCAGGTACGGCTCCCAGAGGGGGTCCACCTGTCGGTGCGTGTTGGCCTTCGCGACGTTCTGCCCGACCGCGCCCGCGCTGCCGCCCTGCCAGCCGCCGGTCGCGACGACGTTGACCACCTTCCAGGTGCGGCCGTCGTCGGTGCTGGAGTACAGCGCGATGGCCATGTCGGAGCGGTCGCCGTCGTTGGACGGCGTCCAGTCCGGGTCGGCCGCCTTGTGCTCCTCGTAGTACGCGTCGTCGCCCGACACGACACTCGCCAGCAGCAGCGTGCCGGCCGCCAACTTCCCGACGCGCTGCGGGAGTACGTACAGGTACGGGTTGGTCCAGTTGCTCGTGTACTTCGCGAAGCGGGGGTCCTTCGACAGATACGCCGGCGCCTTCACCTCGGACAGCGGCTGCCAGGTCGTGCCGTCGTCGTCGCTCTTGTACACCGGGAGGGTCTGCCGGTCGGCGCTGCCCGTCGACTCCACGACCGTGGACTTCTCGAACGACGCGACCAGCCGCCCGCCCGGCAACTGCGCCGACTTGGGGTAGACCGCGCAGTTGCCCCGCCCCTTCAGACAGGCCTCGCCACCGAGCTGGTACATGACCCCACCGGTCGGGCTGTACGCCCCCGCACTGGCCATGGGCATCAGCAGCAGCGCGGACGCCGCCGTGAAGGTCCCCAGCGCTCTCGCGACTCGTCTTCTCTGCATGGTCTCTCCTAGTCGAGGTCGGTGGCGACGAGGACCCGTACGTCCCACGGGCCGAGTTCCACTGCCGTGCCCGCCGCGACGGACGTGTCGTCCAGCACGTCGGTGAGGTCGGTCGGGGCCGGCACGCTCACGGGCTCCCAGCTCCAGTTGTGGACGATGTGGACGCGCCGCCCGTCCGCCGCCGTGCCGGTCGTCGCGGTGACCGACTCCGGCAGCTCCGCCCAGCCGTGGCGCGCGGTCGGCGCCAGCCACTCGGCCAGCGCACGCCCGAGACGGCGGTCGGGCACCGTACCGACGTACGTGATCCGCCCCGCACCGTGCCGACGCGTGGTGAGCGCCGGCCAGCGGCCGAAGTGCGGATGGTCGTACGCGGCCAGCACCTCGGCGTCGTCGACGATGAGACCGTCCGCCCAGCGGGTCGCCGCCGCGCCGTCCGGCAGCCGGAGCGGGCTGCCGGGCGCCGGGCGCACCGGTATCTCGCGCGTCAGGTTGCTGAACTCGTCGTAGTGCACGCCGGCCGACGCAGTCAGCCGCCCGGGGGCCGGCTCCGTGCGGGCGCGGGCCTCGTGGTCGGCGTACCCGGTGCGCGGGGTCAGCACCAGATGGCCGCCGGCCTCCGCGTACGCGGCGAACCAGTCGAGGGTGGCGTCGGCGGCGAGGTACAGCGCCGGGACGACCAGCACCGGATGGCGGCGGACGGCCTCCTCGGGCGTGAGGCCCTCGCGCTCCCCGCTCGGGTCGTGCAACTGACGTGCGTGGACGATCCGGACCTGGCGGCCCGCCTCGAAGGCGCCCCGGTAGAACGGGTCGAAGATCCGGTGGTACGCGGCGGGGTCCGGTGCGCCGTCCGGCGTGGCGAGCGGCGGGTACTTCTGCATCAGCCACTTGCTGGGCGTCGAGTACACCAGGGTGAGGTCGGCGTCCGGTTCGAGCCCGGCGACGAGCGGACCGGCCGCCTCGAACTCCGCCCCGAGCCGGGTGAGTTCGGCGTACGTACGGCCGGGCTGCCCGGTGTGGGGAAGGATGCCGCCCCAGTAGGTCTCGGCGCCGAAGTGCAGGGTGTGCCAGTGCCAGTACTCGATCATCCGGGCGCCGCGCGAGACGAGGGCCCAGGCCGCCTGCCGCCACTGCCCGTCGTAGCCGGGGCGGTTGTCCCACGCCATGCCGATCGAGCCGGCGTTGGTCTCGGTGACGAGGAACGGCTCCTGGCGGGAGGAGAACATCCAGTCGGCGGTCTGGTACAGCGCCCACACCCCGGTCGTCTTCCACTTCTGCTCATGACCGTCGGGGGTGGGGTCGGGGAGCAGCAGGCCGTCCTGCATGTCGTAGTACGGGTTGCCGGAGGCGATGTCGAGACGGGCGGACAGCTCGTCGTCCTCCACCCCCTGACGGGTGTAGGAGATGCAGGTGGTGACGAACTGCTCGGGCGAGGCGTACTCGCGCACGAGGTCGGCCTGCCATCCGATGAACTCGGTGACCTGCCGGGCCTGGAACTCCCGCCAGGCCACGTCGTACTGGGGCTGCTCGTTGCCGTCCGGGGTCCACAGGTCGGCCCACGTCGACAGCCGGTGCGACCAGTAGACGAGCCCCCACTCCCGGTTGAGGGTCTCCACGTCGCCGTACTTCGCGCGCAGATGGTCCACGAACCGCTGGAAGACCCCGTGGTTGTGGAAGAGGTGCAGACCGGGCTCGTTGTCGACCTGGAAGCCGATGACGGCGGGGTGGTCGGCGTACCGGCCGACGACCTTGCGGATGATCCGCTCGGCGTGGAAGCGGAACGCCGGGTGGGTGAAGTCGACCTCCTGCCGGGCGCCCCAGCCGATGCGCTCACCGGTGCGCCGCTCGCCCGTCAACTCCGGGTACTGGCGGGCCAGCCACGGCGGTACGGCGTACGTCGGGGTGCCGAGCACCACGGAGATGCCGCGCTCGTGGGCGCCGTCCAGGACCGGCTGGAGCCAGTCGAGGTCGAACGTTCCGTTCTCCGGCTCCCAGGTCGACCACACCGACTCGCCGACCCGGATCACGGTCACATGGGCGTCGGCCATCAGATCCAGGTCGGTCTTGAGGCGTTCGGCGGGCCGTTCGTAGGGCTGGTACTCGTGGTAGTACGCGGCGCCGAACAGGACGCGGGCAGGCAGAGCCGCCATGAAGGGAAACCTCCGAGAGAAAGGTGGGGGGAGTGGTACGAGGGCGGTGGGCCCTACTGTTTGACACCGCCGGTGGCCAGACCGCTCTGCCAGTACCGCTGCAGCATCAGGAACGCCACCACCAGCGGGACGATCGAGAGCAGGGAACCGGTCACGACCAGCGCGAGCATGTCGCTGCTGGCGCCCGCGCCGCCGTTCTGGGCCTGTGCGGCCCAGGAGGCGAGGCCCACGGTGATCGGGTACAGGTCGGGGTCGTTGAGCATGATCAGCGGCAGGAAGTAGTTGTTCCAGGTCGCCACCAGCGTGAACAGCAGCACCGTCACCACCCCGGGAGCCATCAGCCGCAGGGCGATCCGGAAGAAGATCCGGGCCTCCCCGGCCCCGTCGATCCGGGCGGCCTCCAGGATGCTGTCGGGGACGGAGTCCGCGGCGTAGACGCGCATCAGGTACAGGCCGAACGGGTTGACCAGGGACGGCAGGATGATCGCCCAGGGGGTGTTGGCGAGGCCCGCCTGCGCGAACAGCAGATAGGTCGGGATGGCCAGTGCGGTGGTCGGGACCATGACGGCGCCGAGCACCAGGTTGAAGGCGGCACCGTCGCCACGGAAGCGGAACTTGGCGAACCCGTACCCGGCCGCCGCCGCGAGCAGCGCGGCCCCGACCGCGCTGACTCCCGCGTAGATGACCGTGTTGAGCAGCCAGCGCACGAAGACGCCGTCGTCCTGGGTGAACGTCTCCTTGATGTTCGTCAGCAGCTGCGGGGCGTCGGAGAACCACAGGCCGAAGCTGTTGAACAGGTCCTGGGTGCTCTTGGTCGAAGAGATCAGCAGCCAGCACAGGGGCAGCAGGAAGTACGCGAGGGCCGCCAGCATGGCGATCGTGAGCGGGGTGCTGCGGCGGGCCGGGTTCTTCCTACGGTGGGTCAGGCGTGCCGGCTTCTTCGCGGTCCTGGTCACCGGGGGCGCGGGGATCGTCGTGGTCACGGGGTCCTCCTGCGGTTCGCGGTGAGCAGGACGCCGTAGGAGGCGATCACGATGACCAGGCCGAGGAGGAAGGACACCGTGGCCGCGTAGTTGACCTGCTGGCCGGTGAAGGCGAGGGAGTAGGCGTAGAGGTTGGCGGTGTAGGAGCTGCTGATGACGTCCGGGGCGATCTTCATCAGCAGGTTCGGCTCGTTGAACAGCTGGAAGCTGCCGATCACGGAGAACAGCAGGGTGAGCAGCAACGCCGGGCGCAGCGCGGGGAGTTTGACGGACCAGGCGATACGCCAGGCCCCGGCGCCGTCCATCGCCGCCGCCTCGTACAGCTCCTGCGGGACGGTGCGCAGCGCCGCGTACAGGATGATCATGTTGTAGCCGACGAACTCCCAGGTCACGATGTTCGCCAGACTGCCGAGCATCCAGCCCTCGCTGAGGAAGGCCGGGACCGGCAGGTCCAGGTTCCGGCTCAGCTGGGCGAACGGCCCGAAGTCCGGGCCGTACAGATAGCCCCACATGAGCGCGGCGACCACGCTGGGCACGGCGTACGGGACGAAGATGCCCAGCCGGATCACCCGGGACAGGCGCAGCAGACCGCTGTCGAGCGCGAGCGCGAACAGCAGGGCCAGCAGCAGCATCACGGGGACCTGGACCACGAAGAACAGTGCCACCCGGCCGACTCCGTGCAAAAACTGGGAGTCGCCGAAGGCCTGGACGTAGTTGTCGAGGCCGACGAAGACCGTCCCGCCGATCAGACGCGTCTGGAAGAGGCTGAGATAGGCGGCATAGCCGAGCGGGGCGAGGAAGAGCAGGACGAACAGCACCAGGAACGGGGCGACGAAGAGCGGTCCCGCCGAGCGGTGACGGCGCGGGCGGGCGGCCCGGGAGCGGCCCTCGGCGGTGGACGGGGTGGTGACAGCCATGTCAGCTCCCCTTGACGGTGAAGCCCTGGTTCTTGGCGTACGTGGTCATCCGGGACTGCCACCTGCCGAGGGCGGCGACCGTGTCGGACCTGTCGGCGAGGGACTTGCCGACGGTCTCGGTCCAGTCGGTGGCCGCCTGGTCGAGGAACGGCGGCCACTGGAAGGAGGGGTCGACGGTGGCGCTGACATCGGCGAAGACCTGGTTGACCTTCTGGCCGCCGTAGAAGGGCGGCGCGTCCGAGACGAACTCCTGGTCGGCGAGCAGGGCCTTGGTCGCCGGGAAGAAGAACTGCTCGGTGGCGAACATCTTCGCGGTGGCGGGGTCACTGTTGAGGAACTGCGCGAACACGGCCGCCGCGATGGGGTTCTTGGTGGAGCGGATGACGGCGGTGGTCGAGCCGCCCCAGTTGCCCGCGTTGGGCTGGGCCGCGTCCCACTGGGGCAGCGGGGCCGCGCGCCACTTGCCGGCGGTGGCCTTGGCGGAGCCGGAGAGGAAGGCCGGGCCCCAGGCGGCGGTGATCCAGGTGGCGTACTTGCCCTTGTTGAGGCCGGCGTACCAGCCGTCGGTGAAGTCCGGGTCGGTGCTGATCACGCCCTCCTTCGCCAGCCCGCCCCAGTAGGCGCCGAGCTTCTCGGAGACGGCGTCGTCGACGCTGATGGTGATGTCGCTCTTGCCGGAGGTGGCGTACGGCTTGGCACCGGCCTGCCAGAGCAGTCCGTGCCAGGCGGCGGGCTGGTTGGCCGCGAGGTTGGTGAGGTAGACGTCGGGGTCGGCCTTGTGCAGCTTGCGCGCCGCCTCCGCGAACTCGTCCCAGGTGCCGGGCACTTCGATACCGTGCCGGTCGAAGATGTCCTTGCGGTACAGCAGACCCATGGGGCCCGTGTCCTGCGGGATCGCCCACACCTCGCCCTTCGCGCTGCTGACCTGCCCCCACGTCCAGTCGACGAACCGGTCCTTCAACTCGGCGGCCCCGTACGGGCGCAGGTCCAGCAGGCTGTCGGTGATGGTGAACGTCGGGATCGCCTGGTACTCCATCTGCACCATGTCCGGGGCGCCACTGCCGGCCTTCAGCGCCGTGCGCAGCTTGGTGTACTGCGGGGTGCCCTGACCGGCGTTGACGACCTTGATCTTGACGGCCGGGTACTTCTTCTCGAAGAGCGCGATCTCCTTGGCGATGTTCGGGACCCAGGTCCAGAACGTCAGCTCGGTCGGCGTCTTCATCGCCTTGTCGATGTCGGCCTGGCCGACGGGCTCGGCGGAGCCGGAGGAGTCACCGCCGCCGCAGGCGGTCAGGGCGGCCCCGAGCGACAGGGCACCGGTGGTGGTGAGGAACAGCCGACGGCTCATGGGAGAGGAGGAGGCGGCTGCGAACGTGTTTCTGGGCATGGTGAACTCCGGCTGGTGGCAAGGGTGGTGGCACGCCGGACACGGGCGTGCGGAGGTGTGCGGGATGCGCGGGGACGCGCCGGCCCGGCGTTGACGCCGATGGGGTCGGGCGAAGAGGGGCGTGGACGACCGGGGCAGGTGTGGGGACCTGGCTCAGGACACGCCGCGCGATACGGGGCGGCCCTACGTCGACTGTGTGCGGGGGTGTGGGGTGCGGGGTGCGGCGGGGGCGTGACGGGTGCTGCGGCTCGTTCTCGGGGTCACGCGTCGGCCGCGACGGCCGTGCTGAGGGGCGGGCGGACGGGGTTCAGTGCTGTGACCGGCCACCTCCGTCCGGAGGCACCGGGGCGGGGGTGGCCGCCCGGCGGCGGGAGGCGGTGCGCCGGCCGCGAGCCGGGGTCGTCCGGCTCGGTGGCGGCGCGGTCGAGGCGCGGACCACGAGGTCGATGGGTGGGTCGCTCGGCGGCAGCGGGTCCGCGTCGGGGTTCTCGATGGCGTGCACGAGCCGCTTGAGCCCTTCCTGGGCCACGGCGTCGAACGGCTGGCGCACCGTGGTCAGGGGAGGGGTCACATAGGCGGCGACCGGGATGTCGTCGAAGCCGACGACGCTGACGTCCTCCGGCACCCGGCGCCCGGCCTCCGCCAGCGCGCGGATCAGACCGATCGCCATGTCGTCGTTGGCGGCGAAGACGGCGGTGACGTCCCGGTTCTCGGCCAGCGCGCGGCCCGCCGTGTACCCGGACGCGGCCGACCAGTCACCCGTGACGACCTCGGGCACGTCCTTCCCATGGGCCGTGAGGGTCGCCCGCCAGCCTTCCAGACGGTCCCGGGCGGCGTACCACCGCTGCGGGCCCGCGAGGTGATGGACCGTCGTGTGGCCCAGCGCCAGCAGGTGTTCGGTGGCGGTACGTGCCATCAGGTCGGCGCCGTCACCCGCGTTCAGTACCGCGGGCGCGGTGACGAACGGCGGGGCGCCGATGACCAGCACCGGCACGGCGACACGCGGAACCGTGTCCCCGTTCTCGCCCGACTCGTCGATCGGCTCGGAGATGACGATGCCGTCCACGCCCTGGTCGAGCAGGGAGTCCACGGCACCGGCGATCCCGGCCGGGTCGCCCTCCACGGTGTTGACCACGCGGAGCGCGTAACCCGTGTCCCGGACCACCCGTTCGACCCCCATGAGCAGCGAGGCCGGGCCGTACAGGGCCGTGCCCAGCGTCACCACCCCGATGGAGCGCGTCCGCCCGGAGGCCAGGGCCCGGGCGGCGTTGTTGCGCCGGTAACCGAGCCGCTCCGCGGCCTCCGTGACCCGTCGGCGCACGTCGGCGGAGACATACGGCTCGTCGTTGAAGACCCTCGACACGGTCTTCTGCGAGACCCCGGCCAGCCGTGCCACATCCGTGCTGCTCGGCGCAGCGGGGCTCCCGCCCCGCCCTGTACCTCGCGTCATGATGCCTCCCGGTGACCGCACGGACCGACCCAATGATGTCAGACATCACTCCTCTGACTGCGCTGTCATGTCTGCGTAGTCATGTCTACGCAGTCACACGACAGTCGTCAAGGGGTCGGACACATCTCCGTACGGCCGGACCCGCGCCCCACGAGCCGTGGGGCGCAGGTCCTCGGGTGCCGGGGTCGTCAGGCGTCGGATGCCCGGGAGGTCACGCGTCGGGTGCCGCGTGGACGCGGGCCCCGTCCACGAAGGTCTGCAGGACCCGGGTGGCCGCGATCTCGGTGGCCGGGCGCGTGAACGGGTCGCGGTCGAGGACGACCAGATCGGCCGCCTTCCCGACCGTGATGCTGCCGGTGAGGGCGTCGAGGTGGTTGGCGTAGGCGCTGCCCGCCGTGTACGCGGCGAGGGCGGTGCCGAGGTCGAGACGCTGGGCGGGCAGGAACTCCGGGGTGCCCTCGGGGGCGTCCGGGGAGACGCGGTTGACGGCGACGTGCACGGCCTGGAGCGGGTCCGGGCTGCTGACGGGCCAGTCGCTGCCCGCCGCGAGGGTGGCCCCGGCGCGCAGCAGATCGCCGAACGGGTACTGCCGGGCGCCCCGTTCCGGGCCGAGGAACGGCAGGGTGAGCTCGTCCATCTGGGGCTCGTGGGCGGCCCACAGCATCTGCAGGTTGGCGGTGGCGCCGAGCGCCCGGAACCGCCGTACGTCGTCGGGGTGCACCACCTGGAGGTGCGCCAGGTGGTGGCGGGTGTCCCGGTGGCCGTTGGCGGTACGGGCTGCCTCCACGGCGTCGAGTGCCTCGCGCACCGCGCGGTCGCCGAGGGCGTGGAAGTGCACCTGGAAGCCGAGCGCGTCGAGTTCGGTGACGTACTTCCTCAGCTCGCCCGGTTCGACGAAGCTGATGCCGCTGCCGTCCGAGGCGCAGCCGCAGCCCGTGAGATACGGGTCGAGCATCGCGGCCGTGTGGTTCTCGGCGATGCCGTCCTGCATGATCTTCACCGTCCCGGCGCGGAACCGGCCTCCGCTCAACTCCTCGCGCCGCGCGAGCAGTTCGGGGATCTGCTCGGCGCCGCGCTCCCGGTCCCACCACAGGGCGCCGACGACGCGTGCGGTGAGCAGCCCCCGGTCCAGGGCCGCGCGGTACGAGGGCGCCGGGTCGGTCATGTTGGCGTACACGCCGACGATGGCGTCCTGCCAGGCGGTGACCCCGTGGGAGTGCAGCACGGCCTGGGCGCGCAGCAGGGCGGCGAGCTGTTCCTCGGGGGTGGGGTCGGGCACCAGCCGGCCGACGAGGTGGACGGCGCCCTCCTGGAGCATGCCGGTCGGGCGGCCGTCGGCGTCGCGTTCGATACGGCCGTCGGCGGGGTCGGGGGTGCGGGCGTCGATCCCGGCCAGCTCCAGGGCCTTGGAGTTGACCCAGGCGCCGTGGTGGTCGCGGTTGGGCAGGAAGACGGGCCGGTCGGGGACGACCGCGTCGAGCGCGGTGGCGGTGGGGGCGCCGCCGGGGAAGGCCTCCAGGGACCAGCCGCCACCGGTGATCCATTCGACGTCCGGGTGCTCGTCGGCGTACGCCCGGATCCGCCGCAGGTACTCGGCGGGGTCGACCGTGTCGGCGAGGTGGCACAGGCCCAGTTCCAGGCCCGCGCCCTGGGGATGGACGTGGGCGTCCTGGAAGCCGGGCAGCAGCAGCTTCCCGGAGAGGTCGACGATTTCGGTGCCGGGCCCGATGAGGGCGTGCACCTCGTCGTGGCCGACGGCCGTGATCCGTCCGCCGTGCACGGCCACGGCGGTGGCGCGGCTGCGCGCGGGATCGACGGTGTGGACGGGCCCGCCGGTGAAAACGAGGTCGGCGGGGCCCGTGACCTGGGACTGAGGCATGCGGAAGAACTCCAGGGGGAGGTGTGGGGAGGTGCCGGGGAGGGAGGGGCGGGGGCGGGTCAGGCCGGTGTGCGGTCCATGGGCAGGGTGATGGCCTCGGCGTCGGTACCGCGTCCCGTGGCGAAGTACGGCGACCGGCGCACGTACTTGGCGACCGCGGCCATCCCGAGACCCGCGAGGACGATGGCGGCGGGCAGGGAGAACATGAACCACCCGTTGTCGGGGCTCAGTTCGAAGTGGTCGCTCATCGTCAGGTAGGAGTACCCGAGGTAGCCGCCGAGGCCGAGCAGGATCAGCCCGGACACGGCGGGCACCCCCACGGCGAGCACCGCCGTGCGCAGCCCCTCGTGCCGGGTGGACCGGAAGCGGACGGCGCACGCGAGCGCGGTGAGGCCGTAGTAGAGGGCGACGAGCAGACCGATGGCGTTGACGGCGGCCAGCAGCATGTCGCTCAGCTTGGGCAGGGCGACGGCCAGCAGCGCGATCGAGGCGGCGACGGCGAGCACGACGACCGTGCCGGCGGCCGGCGTGCCGTAGCGCGGGTGGACCCGGGTCCACAGCGGGCCCATCGTGCGGTCCCGGCGCATCGCGAGCAGGCCGCGTGCCGTCGGGATCAGCGTGGACTGCACGGAGGCCGCGGCGGAGAACATCAGGGCGACCAGGGGGAGGGTGGCCCAGGGCTCGGCGGCCAGCTTCTGCCCGAGGTACGGCAGAGCCTGCGGACCGTTCTGGATCAGCTCGGCGAGGCTCATCTCCCGCTGGAAGGCCACCGAGGCGAAGAGGAACAGGCCCAGCATCGCGAACAGCGCGATCAGGCCGCCCCGGGCCGCGTCGTCCGGCTTCCTGGTCTCCTCCGTGACGCTGAAGGCCGCGTCCCAGCCCCAGAAGAAGAACACCGCGAGGACCATGCCCTGGGCGAAGGTGGTGCCGTCGGCGATCTCGAAGGGGTTGAACCAGGACAGCGAGAAGGACTGCTCACCGGTGACGAGAGCCCAGCCGCAGAACCCGATGAGCACGGCGTACTCGAAGACCAGCAGCGCGAACTGGAAGCGGGTGGTGGTGCGGGTGCCGGTGACGGCGAGGGCGGTCAGTCCCAGCAGGAGCACCAGCCCGACCCCCGTGCTGACGCCGGTGGACGTCGGATCGAGGGCGACGCCCGCGAGGCTGTCGAGTCCGGCCTTGTTGGCGAAGACCAGGACGACCGAGCCCATGACGGCGCTGGTGTAGGCACAGAAGATGACCGAGCCGACCAGGGTGACCCAGCCGGTCAGGAAGCCCGGCCAGGGGCCCAGGGTCCTGCCGACCCAGGTGTAGCCGTTGCCGCAGTTGGGCTCGGAGCGGTTGAGCCGGGCGTAGGCGGTCGCGATGCCGAGCACGGGCAGGAAGGCGAGGAGCAGCAGGGCCGGCCCCTGGAGCCCCACGATGGTCGCGATCGTGCCCATGCCGATGGCGATGCTGGTGGTGGCGGCCGTGCTGGAGGCGGCGATGGCGACGCCGTCGACCACGCCGAGGGAGCGGCGCAAGGGGGTGGATGACATGGAGGCTCCTCGTGGGGAGAGTGACGAGGGTAGAGCCGCGCGGGACTGTGATGGAACACCCGGCGTTCGTCTTGCGTCAATGCTGTTGACATAAGGGCACCCGGCCCCTTCACTGCGGGTACGCGTCCCGACCGACAGGAGCCCTCGATGTCCAGCCGTGTCCCGCAGGAACGCAGCCGCCGCCGCCCCACCCGCTCGGGCGTGATCCTCTCGGAGGAGCTGATCGTGGAGACCGCGCTCCGGCTGATCGGCGAGCACGGCCCGGAGGCGCTCAGCGTGCGCCGGCTCGGCACCGCCCTGGGCTGCGACCCCAGTGCCCTCTACCGCTACTTCCACGGCACGGACGACCTGGTGCTCGCCATCGCCGACCGCATCATCGGCGACGCGATGGCGGGCTTCGTCCCCGGCGACGACTGGGTGGCCGCCCTGCGCGAGATGGCCCTGCGGGTCCGTGACGGCTACCTCGCCCACCCCCGCGCGGCGGCCTTCGCCTCGTACCGGGTGACCCGGCGCCCCCACGAGATCCGCGCCGTCGACACCGGCATCGGACTGCTGCTCACGGCGGGCTTCGCACCGGCCGACGCGACCCGCCTGTACCTGACGTACATCGACACCGTGCTCAGCCACGCGGCCATGGAGGCGGCGTTCCAGGCACTCCCACGCGGACAGCGCGAGGCCGACGAGCGGGCGTGGACCGAGGCCTACCAGGGCCTGGACCCGTCCTCGTACCCCGCCCTGACCGCCGTCCGCCAGGACCTGCGCACGATGGGCGAGAGCTCCTTCGAGAACGCGGTCGACCTGCTGCTGGAGGCACTGGCGGCACGGGCGGCACGGGCGGCACGGGCGCCGAGGGGGTGAGCGGGGCCCCGGCGAGGGTTTTTGCGTACAAGCCTTCGCGAAGAACTCTTCGCAAAGAAACCTTTGCGAAGAACTCTTTGTGGTCTAGCCTCGTGGTGTGACCGATGCGATGAAGAGGCCCGAGGGCGCGACCGTCGAGGAGACCTCCGTTGTTCTGGATGCCAAAGGGCTGCGGGCCATGGCGCATCCGGTGCGGGTGCAGCTGATCGGGCTGCTGCGGAAGTACGGCCCGTCGACAGCCACCCGTCTCGCGGAGCGGCTGGGCGTGAACTCCGGGACGGCCAGCTACCACCTGCGCCAACTCGGCGCGGCCGGTTTCGTCGAGGAGGACACGGAGCGCGGCAACGCGCGAGAGCGCTGGTGGCGGTCGGTGCATCAGACGACGGAGCTCAACGACCGGGAGCTGGTCGAACGGGAGCCCGAGGCCACCATGGCCTTCCTGCAGTCCGTCGCCACCACGTACACCCTGCGCACCCAGCAGACGCTGAACGAGCTGCAGACGATGCCCCGCGCGTGGCGGGACACCTTCGACATCAGCGACTGGGCCTTGCGGCTCACACCCGAGGAGGCCGTCGGCCTGCGGCGGGAACTGCGCGAGGTCATCGCCCGGTACCGGAAGGACACGCCCGAGGAGGCGGCGAGTGCCCCGGAAGGGGCCCAGCGGGTCGGCGTCGTCGCACACATCCTGCCGGAACTGGACGCGCCCGCCGCGTCGGAGGAGCACTCCGGTCGGGAGACCGCGGCAGGAACGAAGGCCGAGGCGGCGACGGAGAGCGCGGCGGGGACGGAGACGTCGTGATGGGGGACGCCTTAGGTGCTGACGGCGTGCTGCCCGGAAGACGGTCGTCCTTACGGCCTCTGGGCGGGGTGCTGGCGGCCATGGCGGTGTCGCTGACAGGTACGCGGGTCTCGGCGGTCGCCCTGCCCTGGTTCGTCCTGGTCTCGACCGGCAGTGCCACGCAGACCGGGCTGGTCGCCTTCTTCGAGACGGCTCCCTACGTGGTGGTCAAGGCGCTCACCGGGCCACTGGTGGACCGGGTCGGCCCCCGGACCGTCTCCTGGACCACCGACCTCGCCAGCGCGACCGCCGTCGCCGCCGTCCCCCTGTTCCACGCCCTGCACCTGCTGTCGTTCCCGCTCCTGCTGACCCTGGTCGCGGTGGTCGGCGCCGCTCGCGGACCCGGGGACCTGGCCAAGGAAGTCATGGTCCCGGAGGCGGCCGAGCGCGGTGGGGTGCGGCTGGAGCGGGCCACCGGCCTGTCCGGCGCGACCGAGCGGCTCGCCTCCACCGTCGGCCCGGCAGCCGGTGGCTCCTTGGTGGCGCTGCTGGGTCCCTTGACCGTGCTCGTCGTCAACGCGGGCTGCTTCGCTCTCGGATCGGTGATCATCGCGCTGGCGCTGCCTCGCCGGGTGGGGGAGCCGGCCGAGGACACCTCGGCGCAGGCGGGGGAGACGAGGACGGGCTACTGGAAACGATTCGGCGAAGGCTTCGCCTTCCTGCGGACCCAGCCGCTGCTGCTCACGGTGATCGTCATGGTCGGGATCACCAATCTGCTCGATGCCGCGTTCATGACGGTTCTCATGCCCGTCTGGGCCAAGGAGTCCGGCAACGGGCCGGCCGCGATCGGTCTCACCGGCAGCGCGATGGGGGCCGCGGCGGTGGTGGGGAGCCTGATAGCGGCCCTGGCCGCACACCGGCTGCGCCGGCGGCTCGTGTTCTTCGCCGGGTTCCTGCTGGCCGGTGCCCCGAGATTTCTGATCCTCGCCGTCGATGCTCCGCCGGGAGCGGTGGTGGCCGTCTTCGCGGTCAGTGGATTCGGCGCGGGCTTCCTCAACCCGGTGATCGGGGCCGTCCTCCTCGAACGGGTCCCACGCCGCCTGCTGGGCCGGGTCAACGCGCTCGGCGACTCGCTGGCGTGGGCAGGCATCCCCCTCGGCGGGCTCATCGCCGGGCCGGTGGTGTCCTCCGCCGGACTCGTGCCGGTGCTGCTCGTGTGCGGGGCCGTGTACTTCCTCACCACGAGCTTGGCGGGACTGCGGCCGGAGTGGCGAGAGATGGACCGACGGGCCGGGAAGAACGTCGCGAGGTGGCACCCCGGGGAAGGCGCTCCCTGCCCCGACAAGGAAGCGACGAGGTGACGTTCAGACGGCTTGACGGCTTGACGGGTGCGGACGGGCACCGGGCCGTCGGACTGCGGCGGCGCCGTCCAGCGCCTCCGGGCAGGTTCCGGCCACTCGTGCGGCACTGGCCGGCACCAAGCCCCGCCGAACTTAATGGGTGCGCACCCCGCCCCCGTGGCTGCCACGATGCACCACATGGCTCTAGCAAACCCCGGCGGGCTGGTGACGCGTCGCGCTACCTCGTCGGACTGCACCGAATTGGCCGGGATCGACTCCGTCGCCGCAGCGGGCGACCACGCGCGAGGTGTGAGCATCCGACGCTGGTGCGAACAAGGCGTGGGCACACATCTCCTCAAGGCCACTGAAGCCAGGTGCACCACACCGAAGCTGTTCACTTCGACCAATGTCTCCAACCACCCCATGCAGCGCCTGCGGCAGTTCGGCGGCCGGAGCCCGGTCGGTCTGCTCCACGGGCTGGACGAAGGCGACCCCGAACTCTTCTACCGCTGCCCGAACATCCGACTACGCGGGAGAGCCGACCATGGATGACGTCGCTCCGAGGGAGCTCATCTCTCTCGCTGATGACGAGGGGAACAGCGTCACCGTCAGCGTTCTGGGGCGCGACACCAGGTGGACGGCCGGGCTTGACGCCGAGATCGTCGTCAGGACCCCCTTCGTGTGCGGCCGCATCGCCCTGGTGCTGTCGACCTCGAAGTTGGAAAGCTGGGCCGCCGCGCTGAACCGGCTCGATGCCGGCGAGGACGTCGCCTGGATGGAGTGGGACAGAGGGCCGTCCGTCTCCATCCAGCTCACGGGAGAGCGCGACTGCCCGGAGGTGGTCGTAGAGATCGCGGATCTCCCAGCGGATCCGCGGTCGGCAGAGCCAGTACGGACGAGTTCCTGGGCAGGTGTTCGCCCGAACTTCAGACGTGGTGCGCGCAACGTCTCCAAGGAGGAGGTCCGGTGGGATTTTCGGGGCACCTGGTTTTCGCTCGCAGTGAGTGTCCGCTGCTGCAGGCACCTGTCTTCGACAGCATCGATCAGCGGCTGAGGGACACCGTGCATGCGTGGTGGCCGCGGCCGGGTGGTTGGCAGACCCTCCAGTTCGATCACGGACTGTGGGAGGACGGCCACCTGTCCGCCCTGGTCGGGTGGACCGGCACACCGGCCTGCGTCGCAGACGTCTCCGACAGCGACATCGCCCTCGTGACCGGGCTGGGTACGAACGGGCGGCGTTGGCAGGCGTGGCTCAACCTGGACAAGGCTGCGGCACTCCTCGCCGAGGAACCCGAGGACCTGGACGACATGTGCCTGTGGGTGGACACACCCGAGTTCGACGAAGCCGTGCGGCGCAAGCGCGCGGAGCTCCGAGCGGACGTTCCGGCCGACGCCGAGGGCGCCCTGGTGTGGGCTGCGGCGGCTGGCATCCCCGTCGCAGCTGAACAGTCCCGGGTCGAGGAACTCCTGTGCTCGCGGGAGTCCTTCGCGGAGGACCTCTTCAGCGCGCTGCTGGACGAGTTGGGCTTTCCCCAGGCCATCGAGCCGACGCCAGAGCCATAAGAGGTGCACCCCGGCCGGATGAAAGAACCTTCTCTGTACCAAGCAAGCAAGAGGGCACGCCGGGGTGATCGGTTCGGGCATGCAGACTCGGCCGGCTCATCCGGCTTATCCGGCTCGCCACTGGTCTGGTTTCGGGCTGCGGTGATCGCTGGGGCGTGTGCCGCGTAGGCGTTTGAACGCCACGCTCAGGGCGAAGGCGTTGGCGTAGCCCACCTTCCTCGCGATCGTGCCCACCGTGTGGTCGGTCTCCCGCAGCAGGTCCGCGGCCAAGGTGATCCGCCAGTCCGCGAGGTAGGCCATCGGTGGTTCGCCGACCAGCGCCGTGAACCGCCGGGCGAGCGTCGCCCGCGACACCCCCACCTGGGCCGCCAGGTCCGCCACCGTCCAAGGGCGGGCGGGCGCGTCGTGCAACAGCCGCAGCGCGGTACCCACGACCGGGTCGTCCAGTGCGCGGCACCAGGCCGGGGCATCGGCGTCCGGGTTGTCGAACCAGCCGCGCAGCGCGGAGACCAGCATCAGGTCCAGCAGCCGGTCCAACACCAGCTGTTGTCCCGGTCGCTCCCTGGTGACCTCCTCAGCCACCATCTCCACCGACGGGTGGGGGATGCCCTCGGACGGCACGACCAGCACAGCGGGCAGGGCCCGCAGCAGCCGTTCGCTGAGCTCTCCCCGACGCTCGAAAGCCCCGCTGACCAGCACGGCAGCCCCCTCGACCGGCGTCCCGCAGGTCCGGGCGGGCCGCCCGGAGGCGTGCTCGACGCCCTCGGCTCCCGCGCAGTAGTCGGCGCTGGTCACCGTCAGCGAGGGTGTGGTCGCGGGGGCGTCGGCCACCGTGTAGGGCGCGTCGCCGCGGATGACGGCGATGTCGCCGACGCTGATGGGTACCGGTTCGTGCTGGTCGGGAACGATCCAGGCCCGGCCGCGCAGCATCGTGGCCAGCGTCAGCGGGGCGCCACTGGCCATCCGCAAGGCCCAGGGCGGTCGCATGATCGTCTGCCGGAACACGGCGCCGCGCGCCCGTACCTCCGCCAACAGCTCCGAAACGGCGTCCATGTCCTGCAGCGTAGACGCTCAGACATCATTCGGAGCCTGTCAGCCATGGATCGTCTCGACGTACGCCGGTTGACTGAGGTCATGTCTGAGCATCCGATTCTTGTCACCGGGGCAACGGGTAAGTCCGGCCGCCGCGTTGTCAGCCAACTACGGGCCAAGGGGCTGCCGGTTCGCGCGGCGGCCCGGAACGGCGAGCACCACTTCGACTGGACCGACAGCGGCACCTGGGATGCCGCTCTGGAGGACGTGCGGTCTCTGTACATCGTGCAGTTGGACGGCACGAAACTCGTTCGCCCGTTCGTCGAGCGGGCGGTGCGGCATGGGGTGCGGCGCATCGTGCTGGCCTCGGGGCGGGGGATCGACAATCCGGATTACGCGAAGGACAGCAGCGGCGTCTTGGAGGGCATCGTCGACAGCGAGGCCGCCGTGCGGGAGAGCGGTCTGGAGTGGACGATCAGCAGGCCGGGCTGGTTCGCGCAGAACTTCAGTGAGGGCTTCTTCGCCGATGCCGTCCTCGCCGGTGAACTGCGGCTGCCCGCCGGCGACGGGGCTGCCGGCTTCGTCGACGCCGAGGACATCGCCGCGGTGGTGACCGCCGCGCTGACCGAGGACGGGCACGCGGGCCAGATCTACGAGTTGTCCGGACCCCGGGCGGTGACGCTGACCGAGGCGGTCGCCACGATCTCCGAGGCCACCGGCCGCGACATCCGCTACGTGCCGCTCTCCGTCGAGCGCTACGTCGCGGAACTCGTTCAGCAGGGCTTGCCGCCGGCGGACGCCGAAGCCTTCGCGGACGTCATCGAGCCCCTCAGGGAGGGGAGGGACGCGTACGTCTCCGACGGCGTGCAGCGTGCCCTCGGCCGCCCGCCGCGCACCTTCGCCGAATTCGCCAAGTCCACCGCCGACGGGGGCGGTTGGCCAGGCTGACCGTCATGCCCGCGCGGTGCGAGCCGGCCACTGGGAACGAGAACGGGAACGGGAACGGTGGCGGACCGTCAGTGGCGGCTCAGCGCCAGTCGTCGATCACGTAGGCGTCCGGGTGGCTGTAGCCGGGTTCGTTGGGCCTGTGCATCGTCACGCCTTGCAGCCACGTACGGAAGCCGCGGTCGACCATGCACCGGTAGGCATCCTCGCGGGCCAGGTTCATTCCGGCGTCCAGTTGTCCCAGCCCCTTCTCGGCGGCCAACTGCTCGCACGCGTCCAGCAGCCGTTCGAACCGCTCCACGGCGTCCGGGCCCGGACGTACCGCGCCGAACTTGACGAAGCACACGTCCTCACCGGCCTCCGACCCCGCTCCGCAGTGGCAGACAGCCAGACCGTCGAGGTCGCTGTCGGTGCCCTGGAGGAGGATGGTGTCGCCGAGCCCGTGCGCCTGTGTGGCCGTGATCTCGCGCTCCAGGCTCAGGCCCTCGTACACGGCCCCCGTCAGCGCGCGACCGAGGCTCAGCGCGCCGGGCCGCTCAGCGGCGGTCAGCTCGCCGTACAGCACCCGGCCGGGGGCCGCCGCGCTGACGCCGACCTGCTTCTTCATGATGGCTGTCAGGAACCGGGGCCAGAAACCGTACCGGCGGTAGAGCTCGAGGTGCTTGGGACTGTGCGAGAAGGTGAACAGGCCGAGGTGGCGGTTCCCCCAGGTGTCGAAGCAGGCCATGACCGGTTCCATGAGGCGCCTGCCGATGCCCTGGTCCCACAGATCCGGGCGTACGGTCAGCGGGCCGAAGAACCCCACGCTGCCCCAGTCGGCGGCGAAGTTCGATCCGACGACCTCGCCCTCGACGGTCGCCGCGAAGGCCGCGCGCGGATCCGCCGCCCAGCGGGTGCGGACGTAGTCGGCGGTGCCGAAGAACGTCTCCGGCTCAGGGGCCCCGAGGAAGGTCCCGAAAGCGACCCTGAAGATCTCGTCGGCCCGGTCGAGGTCCGACTCGAGCAGCGGGCGGACCGACACCGAGGCGGCGACACTCGTTCGCTTCGTTGCGGGCATGATCGCCCTCCTTTCCGCCCCCGTTCCATCGCACCACGCCCGTTTCCATCGCACCACGGACGCATGCAGCGGGCGAAGTGACAGCTCCGGCCGTCCCCCGGGTGAGGCGGGGCAGCTGCCGCCCGCTTCGAGCCCGGGCCCCGACCTCTGCGCCGTCCATCTACCGCCGTGGAACGATCCACGTTTCACCCGACTCACCGCTACGGCTACGGCTACGGCTACGGCCTCGGCAGCCGCAGCGGCCCACCCCGCGCCGCGCCCGTGCTGCCCCGCGCGACCAGATGCGGGGTCGACGCCGTCACGACCGCGCGGTCGCGTCGTCCGTCGACGCGTTCCAGCAGCAGTCGGGCCGCCGTCTCGCCCATCAGCGCGCCCGCCTGATCGACGCTGGTGAGGCTCACCGGTGCCAGCGCGGCGACCGACGTGTTGTTGTACCCGGCGAGCGACAGGTCCTCGGGGATGCGCGCACCCAGCTCCGCGGCGGCCCGGTAGACGCCGGTCGCGGCGACGTCCGCGCCGGCGAAGATCGCGGTGGGCGGGCGCGCGGAGGTGAGCAGTTCCCGCGCACCCCGGTAGCCGCCCTCGTCCGAGTAGCCGGAGTGCACGATCCGGGCCAGGTCCGCCAGCCCGTGCCGGGCCATCGCCGCTTGGTAGGCGGCGCGGACGTGGTGCTCGGGCCGCTGCTCCCACTGGGTGCCGCGCACCGTCGGATGCGACAGGTGGGCGATGTCCCGGTGCCCGAGGCCGACGAGGTGGTCCATGACCAGGTCGACGCCCGTGCCGTCCTGGTTGACCACGCAGTCGTACGCCGGCGACGGGTCGTGGTGGCCGATCACCACCGTCGGCACCTCGGCCGCGATGCGCACCACCTCCGAGCGCCGGACGGCGGGCGCGATCAGGATCAGGCCGTCCATCCGCCGGTCCACCATCGCGTGGATCAGCCGGGTCTGCTCCTCCTTCTCGGACTTCTCCGACGAGCCGCTGGAGCCGAGGAACAGCGCGTACTCGGTGTCCCGCAGCACCGCGTTCACCCCGTCCAGGAGATCGGCGTAGAACGCGTTGCGGATGCTCGCGAGGAGCACGCCGATCGTGTACGTACGACCCCGCATCCCCCGCGCGGCGGCGTGCGGGCGGTAGTTCAGCTCGGTCATCGCCGTCCGCACCCGCTCACGCATCGCCGGGCTCACTCCGTAGGCGTTGTTGAGCACTTTCGACACGGCCGAGGTGGACACCCCGGCGCTGCGCGCGACGTCGGCGATCGTGACTCGCTTCGAGCCGCCGGTTGATTGCACTGGGGTTCCTACCTCCATCGTCACGCACCGCTCCGCCTCGGCGGCGTTTCGGAACGTTACTCGCAGAGTCCTTGACGATCCGGCCCCCCTCGCCTCAATCTTTGGGCGTTCCCCGTGTGGCACGTTTTACGAATGAGCCGCATGCGACCCCGGATTGAATCGATTCAATCCGAGCCGCCGCACCGCACCGCCGCACACCACACAGCCCCGCCCCTAGCCCGCCCCTCAGTCATCGCCAGGAGAGCCGCCCATGCCCGACATCACCCGCCGGTCCACCCTGCGCTCGGCCATAGCCGTGGCCCTCGCTCCCACCCTGGGCTCCCTCGTGCTGCCGGGGCTCGCGGCCACGGCGTCCGCCGCCGTCTCCTGGACCGCGAAGTGGATCTGGGCCCCGACCAGTTCCACCAACCAGTGGGTGGCCTTCCGCAGATCGTTCACCCTCGCCGCGGCACCGGCGAACGCGGTCACCCGGATCGCGGCGGACTCGAAGTACTGGCTGTGGGTCAACGGCACCCTGGTGGTCTTCGAGGGCGGGCTCAAGCGTGGCCCCAACCGCACGGACACCTACTACGACGAGATCGACCTCGCCCCGTACCTGAGGAGCGGCAGCAACACCGTGGCGCTGCTGGTCTGGTACTTCGGCAAGCAGGGCTTCTCGCACAACAGCAGCGGCAAGGGCGGGCTGCTCTTCCAGTCGGACATCGAGGTCGGCGCGAACACCACCCGGCTGGTCAGCGACACCGGCTGGAAGCACCGGGTTCATCCTGGTTACTCGCACAACACCAGCGGTACGCAGGTCAACTTCCGGTTGCCCGAGTCCAATGTGCACTACGACGCCCGCGCCGCAGCCGTCATGTCGGGCTGGCGCTCGCCCGGGTTCGACGACGGCGCCTGGACCGCGCCGACCGATTTCGGCGCCGCGGGCGCCGCGCCCTGGAACGGTCTCGTCGAGCGCCCGATCCCGCAGTTCCGCTACTCCGGTCTGAGGACGTACGCCAACGCCTCGTCGCTGCCGACCTCGGGGCGCGGGTCCACCCCGATCTCGGCCACACTGCCGTCGAACATCCAGGTGACCCCGTTCCTGAAGGTCGACGCACCGGCCGGCGCCGTGATCGGCATCCAGACCGACCACTATGACGACGGCGCGGGCCTCACCGGGATCGAGCCCGGGACGCAGTACAACATGCGCGCCACCTACGTCTGCGTCGGCGGTGTGCAGGAGTTCGAGTCGCTGGGGTGGATGAGCGGGACGGCGGTGCGGTACACGATTCCCGCCGACGTGACGATCCTGGAGCTGAAGTACCGGGAGTCGGGCTACGACACCGACTTCGCGGGGTCGTTCAGCAGCAGCGACGCCTTCCTGGACACGTTGTGGACCAAGGCGGCCCGCACGATGTACGTCAACATGCGCGACAACTACATGGACTGTCCCACGCGTGAGCGCGCCCAGTGGTGGGGGGACGTGGTCAACCAGCTCAAGGAGGGCTTCTACACCTTCGACACCCGGTCCCACGCCCTCGGCAAGAAGGCCATCGCCCAGCTCGCCGCCTGGCAGAAGTCCGGCGGCCAGCTTTACTCGCCGGTCCCCACGACGATCTGGACCGCCGAACTGCCGGTCCAGATGCTGGCGTCGGTGTGGTCCTTCTGGACGTACTACCTCTACACCGGCGACGAGGCCGCCGTCACCGTCGCCTACCCGGCGGTCAAGAAGTACCTCGACCTGTGGACCCTGGACGGCGACGGCCTGGTCAACCACCGGGCGGGCGACTGGGACTGGGAGGACTGGGGCTCGAACATCGACGCCCGCGTCCTCGACAACTGCTGGTACTACCTGGCCCTGGACACCGCCGCCAAGCTCGCCGACCTCAGCGGCAACACCGGCGACGTGGCGGGCTGGAAGTCCCGGCGCGACAGCGTCAAGGCCAACTTCGACCGCGTCCTGTGGAACGCGTCGAGAAACGAGTACCGGTCACCCGGCTACACCGGTGACACCGACGACCGTGGCAACGGACTCGCCGTCGTCGCCGGACTGGCCCCCGCCTCCCGGTACAAGGCCATCACCGAGGTGCTGCGCACGCACCTCAACGCCAGCCCCTACATGGAGTTCTACGTCCTCGAGGCGCTCTACCTCATGGGCGCGGCCACGGTCGCCGAGGAGCGGATGCGCAACCGCTTCGCCGCCCAGGTCACCGACCCCGCCTGCCACACCCTGTGGGAGCTGTGGGACAAGGCCGCCGGCACCGACAACCACGCCTGGAACGGCGGCCCCCTGTACGCCCTGTCCGCCTACGCCGCGGGCGTCCGCCCCACCGCACCGGGCTGGAGCACGTACGAGGTCGTCCCGCAGACCGGCACCCTGACGAAGATCAACACCGTCGTGCCCACGGGCAAGGGCGACACCCGCTTCGGGATCACCCGCGACGGCACCAAGGTGACGCTGACGCTCACCTCGCCCGGCGGCACGACCGCCCGGGTGGGCGTGCCCACGTACGGCGGCGCGCAGCCCGTCGTCAAGGCGGGCGACACCACGGTCTTCAGCGGCGGTTCCGCCACCGGCGCCGTCACCGGGCTGACCTACGACGGCAAGGACGCCTCGTACGTCTACTTCCTGCTCCAGCCGGGCGCGTGGACGTTCACCGTCACCGGAGCGGGCCGGCTCGACAACCTCGCCCTCGCCAAGCCCGTCACCAGCAACAACAGCCTGGAGAACGGTGAATGGGGCCGGAACCGGCTCACCGACGGCAAGCTCACCAGCGTCAGCGGCGCCCGGGGCTACACCAGCAACGACTTCCCCTCCGCCGACATCAGCGCCGACCCCGTCTGGGTCGAGGTCGACCTCGGCGCCGACACCGACCTCGACGCCGTACGCCTCTTCCCCCGCACCGACACCCCGGCCGCCGGCGGCGGCACGGCCGGCTTCCCGGTCGACTTCACCCTCCAGACCCGGCCCGACGGATCGAGCACCTACACCACCGTCCGCACCGTCACCGGACAGGCCAACCCCGACGGCCGCGTCCAGACGTACGGCTTCAGGACCACGACCGCCCGGTACGTGCGGCTGCGGGCCACGCGGCTCGGCGCCCCCGCCACGGACGAGTCCGCCAAGTACCGCCTCCAGCTCGCCGAACTCACCGTGCCCACCGCCGCGACCACCGTCACCGGCAACTGCACGCTGGAGAACGGCGACTGGGGCAAGACCCGGGTGCTCGACGGCACCCTCACCAGCGCGACCGGCGCCAAGGGCTTCACCAGCATCGACTTCGCCTCCGCCGATGTCAGTGACACGCCCGTGTGGATCGAGGTCGACCTCGGCGCCGACCGGGCCATCGGCAGCGTCACCCTCCACCCGCGCACGGACACCGCCGGCGCGGGCGGCGGGACGGCGGGCTTCCCGGTCGACTTCACGCTTCAGACCCGCCTCGACGGCGCCACCTCCTACACCACCGCCCGCACCGTCACCGGCGAACCGAACCCGAACGGAGCCGCCCAGACCTACACCCTCACCTCCGCCACCGGCCGCTACCTCCGGCTGAGGGTCACCAGGCTCGGCAGGCCCGCCACCGACGAGTCCGCCAAGCACCGCCTGCAGCTCGCGGAGGTCCGCGTCGGCTGACGGATCCGCCCCCGGCGCCGAAGGGCTCCCCACGAGGACGTCTCGTACATCGCGTACGTCGCGTGTATCGCGTACATCGCGTACGTCTCGTGCGGGAGCCCTTCGCCGTGGTCGACTCCCCGTCCGGAGAACCTTGTTCGTCGCGGCGTGAACCGTTCGGGGCGTCCCATCCGATGAGGGGGTGTGAGCGAATTGAAACGGGGGAGTCCGGGCGACGCCGAGCTGATGCGGGCGGTCGCGGACGGGGACCGCCGCGCCTTCGAAGAGCTGTACCGGCGCTACGCGCCCTGGCTCGTGCTGCGGCTGCGCGGGCGGTGCGCCGATCCGGTGCTGGTCGACGACGTCGTCCAGGAGACGTTCCTCGACGTGTGGCGGGGAGCCGCCCGCTACCACCGGGAAGGCGACGTGGCCGGCTGGCTGTGGCGCATCGGATCGCGGCGCCTGGTGGACGCGCTGCGGGGGGACGGGGCCCGGGGCCGACTGCGCCAGGTGCTCGCCCGGCTGCGGCAGCGCGACGAGGCGTCGGCCGAGGAACAGGTGCTGTCCCGGGTGCAGCACGGCGACCTGGCGGGCTCGCTGGCCGGGCTCTCGCCGGAACTGCGGGCGGTCCTCCAGGCCACGGTGATCGACGGCCTGACGACACGTGAGGCGGCGGTCCTGCTCGGCATTCCCCCGGGCACGGTCAAGACCCGGGCCATGCGCGCCCGGAAGCAACTGCGGGAGGGCCTGACATGAGCTGGCACGCCGACGACGGGGACCTGCGCGAGTACGCCCACGGAACCCTGGCGGCCCCCCGGCTGTGGTCCGTCGAGACCCACCTCGCCGCCTGCGCCGACTGCCGGGCCGCGCTCTCGGCCCATGTCCCGACCGCCGAGACCGACGCGGGCTGGGCCCGGCTGGACGCCGCCCTGGACGCGCCGAGGCCCGGACCCGTCGAGTCGTTCCTGATCCGTCTGGGCGTGGCCGACCACACCGCGCGGCTGCTCGCCGCGACCCCGGTGCTGCGCCGCTCCTGGCTCGGCGCCGTGGTGCTCACACTCCTGCTCGCCGTCGGCGTGGGCGTGGCGGCGTCACCGCTGATGCTCCTGGCCACCGCCCCGCTGCTGCCGCTGGCGGGGGTGGCGGTCTCCTTCGGGCCGCGGCTCGACCCGACGTACGAGACGGCCGTGGTCGCGCCGACGCACACTTTCCGGCTGCTGATGGTGCGGACGGTCGCAGTGCTGGCGACGACGACGGCGCTGAGCGCGCTGGCGAGTCTGGCCCTGCCGTCGTACGGCCTGGCGGCGCTCGGCTGGCTGCTGCCGGCGCTCGCGCTGACGTCGACGGGCGTCGCGTTGACGGCCCGGCTGGGGCCCGTCCTCGCGCCGGCCCTCGTCGGCACCGGCTGGACCGCCCTGGTGGTGCTGAGCCGACTGCTGGCGTCCGGGACACCGCTGCCCTTCACCGCGAAGGGCCAGGGCGCGGCGGCGGCCGTCGCGGTGCTGGCGTCGGTGCTGCTGGTGGCGGCCCGGGACCGCTTCGACAGCGGCCGCGCCCTCGGCCGGTCCCTCTGACCTTGTGGCCGCTCCCTCTGATCTTTCGGCCGGTCCCTCCGACCTCTCGGCCGCTCCCTCTGACCTTCTCGATCCCCCGATTCACAGCCAGGAGGCTGTCATGACACCACCCACGGTCTCGGCCGCCGGGCTGACCCTGAGCCATCGCGGTACGAGAGCGGTGGACGACGTCACGCTGCGACTCACCGAGGGCGTGACGGGGCTGCTCGGGCCGAACGGCGCGGGCAAGACGACGCTGCTGCGGATCCTGGCGACGGCGACACCCCCCGACCACGGCGCCTTCACCGTCCTCGGGCACGATCCGAGCACGGTCCGCGGCCGGCAGGACACGCGGAGGAACCTGGGCTATCTCCCGCAGAATCCGGGCTTCCACCCGGACTTCACCGCCTTCGAGTTCATCGACTACGTGGCGATCCTCAAGGAACTGACCGACCGGCGCGCCCGGCACGCCGAGGCCCGTCGGGTCCTCGACGCGGTCGGTCTCGCGAACGAGCGCGGCAAGCGGATACGGCGGCTCTCCGGCGGCATGCGACAGCGTGTCGCCCTCGCGGCGGCCCTGGTCGGCGACCCCGGCTTCCTGGTCCTCGACGAACCCACGGTCGGCCTTGACCCCGAACAGCGCATGCGGTTCCGGGAGTTGATCGCCGAGGCCGGCGAGGGCCGGACGGTACTGCTGTCGACGCACCAGACCGAGGACGTGGCGATGCTCTGCCACCGGGTGGTGGTGATGGACAAGGGACGCGTCCGGTTCGACGGCACGGCCGTCGGGCTGACGGCGGTGGCGGACGGCCGGGTGTGGCACAGCGGGGAACGGCAGCCGGGTGCCCGAGCCGGATGGCGCACCGGGACGGGCGAGTTCCGCAACGTCGGGGACCCGCCCGCGGGCGCCCGGCTGGTCGAACCGACGCTGGAGGACGGCTATCTGCTGGCACTCGGCGGCGACCCGGTCGCGGAGGTGGCGGCATGACGGCCGCGACCGGGAGCCGTACGGCCGAGTCGCAGCCGAAGCCGTATCCGATACGGGTCCGGAGCGAGCGGCGGGCCATGCTCGCGCTCGCCCGGGCGGAGGCGCGGCGTCTGCTGCTGCACCCCCTCGTGCTGGTCGCCCTGGTGGCGTACCTGGCACTCGTGCTGTGGCCCGGCGGTGAGCCGGAGGACGCCTATCCGGTTCTCCAGGACGTCGACCGCGAGACCCAGCTGGGACAGCTGCTGCTGGGGCTGGCGGTGATGGTCGCGGTGAACCTGGCGGTGCTCCGCTCCCACCGGCGGGGCACGGACGCGACCTTCACCGTGCTGGTCCTGCCGCCGTGGCGCCGCACGGTCGCCCATGTGCTCTCCGCGCTGCCGACGGTCCTGCTGGGGGCGCTGATCGTGGCCGGACAGTTCACGGCCGCCGCGCTGAAGCCCGGGGCGGTGGGCCGGGGTTCGGTGTCCGAGCTGGTGACCGGCCCGCTGCTCATCCTCCTGCCCGCCGCCCTCGGAGTGCTGCTCGCCCGGGTCGCACGGTCGGCGTTCGTGGCCCCGCTGGCCGTGATCGCCTTCGTGGCGGTGTCCATGGTCTTCGTCGCCGACTCGCGCAGCCCGGCCTGGCTGCGGGGCATGACCCCCGTGCTGTTCGACGAGGGCGCCAGGCCGCTGCCGTCCGACCTGCTGGGCAGGCCCGCGGCGGAACACGCGCTGTACCTGCTGGCGCTCGCGGTGCTGGTGACGGCCGGCGCGGTGCTGCTGAGCGGCGGCCGGACGCGCGCGGTACGGGCGACGGCCCTGGGCGCGCTCGGCGTCGTCGTGGCGGCTGTCGTCCTCCAGGGCATGGCGCCCTCGGACGCGGTGCGCGCGGCGCGGGAGGCGGCGACCCGGGACCCGGCGAAACTGCAGGACTGCGAGCGGCGGGGGATCACGACGTACTGCGCCTTCCCCGAGTTCACTCCCTGGACCGACGAGTGGGCCCGGGTCACGGACCGGGTGCGGACGCTGGCCGGCGAACCGGACGCGTCCCGGGCGCTGACCGTACGGCAGAAGGTCGCCGCCCTCGACGGGCCGTCGGGCACCACGGAGGTTCAGCCCGCCGCGCCCGGTGAGGTGACGGCCACCACGGCGTGGGGCGGTGAACGGGAACTGGAGTTCGCGGCGAGTGTCGCCCGGGGCCTCGTCGTGGGGCACGAGCGCTACGAGGGGGCGTACTGCGATGCGCGGGGCGTGCTGATGGTGTGGCTGGCGGTCCGCGCCACCCGGGACGGCGAGGCCATGTTCGACAGGACCGGCGACGACTTCAACAGCCCCGGCGTGATCCAGGCCCCGGCCACCGCCGTGGCCCTGCGGAGCCGTGAACTCGCCGTCGTCCAGGCGCTGTTCGCCCGGCCCGGGGGAGAGGTGGAGCGCAAGGTGAAGGCGTCCTGGGCGGAGCTGTCGGCCTCCGGTACGACCACCGACCGCGCGGCGGCCCTGCTGGGTGTCACCGCTCCGACCGAGACCGCCGACGACCGGGAGTACCAGTGCGCGTGACGGGAGTGTCCGTACGCGTACCGGGACCGTCGGTGCGCGAGGGACGGCGGCATCCGGTGGGCGCGGTGGTCACGGCGCTGGTGCGGCCCACGGCGCGGTCGCTGCCGTGGACGACGATGGCCGCCGGCTGGGCCCTCGGGCTGGCCGTCGCCGCCGTACCGGCGCTGTTCTCCATGGACCTCCCGGCGGAGGTGCTGGTCACCGTGGTGCGGGCGGCCGCGCTGTGCGGGGCGGTGGGCACGGCCTTCGTCCTGGACGACCCGGCCCGGCACACCACCGGCGTCCCTCCCGTGCCGCGTCCGCTCCGCCAGGCGCTGCGTGCGGCCGTCGTGGCGCCGGCGGTCGTGGCGTGGTGGGCGGCGGTGCTGGCCGTCGTACGGGCCGGTGCCGACCCCGCGCGGCGGGCCGCGCTGCCGTCGGGCGCGGTGACCGTCGAGGCCGGCGCACTGTGCGCGCTGGCGCTCGCCCTGGCCGCGGCGACGGTGCGGTTCAGCCAGGTGCGCGTACCGGGGCCCGCCGTGGCCGGCGCCGTACTGGCGCTCCCGATCACGGCCGGGGTCCTGCTCCCGCCCCGCTTCGCTCTCTTCGTGCCTCCGAGCGACCCTCACTGGGACGACGCCCATGTGCGGTGGGCCGCAGTCCTCGTCACGGCCCTCGTCGCCTGGCTGCTGTGCGGGCCGGAGCCGCGCCGCCGACGGCGGGGGCCGCGTCGGCGCGGGCCGGGCCCGGGCCCGGGAGGGGGTGCTCAGGCCACGGCATAGTGCCCGAGGGCCGGTTCCAGGAGCTCGAAGGCGTCGGTGGCTTCGTCCGCGACGACGGCGGCGATCTCGTCGTTCGTGCGGCCGGCGAGGGTCAGCTCCTGGATGCGGCGGAACAGGACGCGGTGCACCGCCGTGAGGAGGGCCGCGGCGGTGTGCGCGGTGATGTCGTCGGGGGCGGAGCCGGTGGCCTCGGCGAGGGCGGCGGCGAGTGCCTCCTCGCGCCGGTCGTGCAGGGTGCGCAGGCAGACCGAGAGGGTCGGGCTGTCATGGATCATCCGGGAGAAGTCCGGGCCGGCGAAGCCGATGACCGGGTCCTGGGCGGCGACGCCGGCCGCGAAGGTACGGCGCAGCGCCCCGAGGGCGGACTCGCCGGCGGAGCGGGCGGCCACGGCCTCGGCCAGGCCCGCGACGAAGGCGTCCTGATGGTCGAGGGCCAAGTCCTCCTTGCGCGGGAAGTAGTTGGTCACGGTCTTCTTTGCGACGCGGGCGGCGGTGGCGATCTCCGCGATGGTCGTCTCCTCGAAGCCCTGTGCCATGAAGAGCCGAGTGGCGTGGTCGGAGATCAGCTGCCGGGTCTCGCGCTTCTTGTACTCGCGCAGTCCTGTGCTCTCGATGCTCATGGAGAAATCTTACCCCGGTAGTAAAAATATGTTGACGACATTCATGCGTCCCATGTAATTTTACATCCGACGTAAGATTTTCGGCATTGCCCACTCGAAAGGAACCGCGTGCAGATCACCGCCTCCACCGTCTCCCTCACCGTCGACGACGTGGCCGCCTCCCGTTCGTTCTTCACCACCCACCTTGGCTACGAGGAGCGCATGGCGGCGGACGGCTTCTCCTCGCTGAGCCGTGTCGACGCCGCGGCCGACATCGTCCTGTTGCGCCGCGGCACGGAGATCCTGCCGACCGATCAGCGCGATCGGCACGCCGGCGGGCTCATCCTCGCGTTCACCCTCGACTCGGGCATCGCACGCGAAGAGGACAGGCTCCGGGCCGCGGGCGTCGACATCACCCTGCCGCTGCGTGAGGAGCCGTGGGGCGAACGCCTCTTCCAGATCACCGACCCCAACGGTGTGATCGTCCAGTTCGTGGAATGGACCGCCCCCACGACGTGACCCCGGCCCCCGCCTCCACGACGACCACTCCACGAAGGGCCCCTCATGCGCGAGCTCGTGTACTACATCGCCTCCAGCCTCGACGGCTTCATCGCCGGACCGGACGGCGCGGACCCCACCGGCCCCGACGGCTTCTGGCCGGTCGCACCGGACTACGTCCGGCACCTGGCCACCACGTACCCCGAGACCCTGCCCGCCGGGGCCCGCGAGGCACTGGGTGTCACGGCCGAGGGCACCCATTTCGACACCGTCCTCGAAGGTCGCAAGAGCTACGAGATCGGTCTGGCGGCCGGAGTCCCGGACGCCTATCCGCATCTGCGTCACCTCGTCTTCTCGCGGACGCTCACCGAGGCGCCCGCCCCGGCCGTGGAACTCGTCGCCGACGATCCGGTGGCGAGGGTCCGTGAGCTCAAGCGGGAGGACGGCAAGGACATCTGGCTGCTCGGCGGAGCCCAACTGGCGGGCGCCCTCTACCCGGAGATCGACCGGCTGATCGTCAAGCTCAGCCCCCTCACCCTCGGCGCCGGCATAGCGCTGTTCTCCCGAGGCGCGGCCTTCGACCCCCGCCGCTGGCAGCTCACCGATCACACCGCGCTGGAGAGCGGCGTTCTCTTCCTCACCTATCACCGCGCCCCCGATTCCGGGGCGCGGGCATGAAGGCCGTGCCGTGTGGTCGACGCCGCTCGACGGAACGCGGGCGCGACGTGCATCCGGCGGAAGCCGTACTTGTCGACGGGCCGGCCGACGCGTACCGGCGGCGGGACCGCCCATCGCCGGTCCGGACATCTCCTGACGCCGCGTTCACCCGGCCGCGGTGGCGCGGGTGCGGACACCGGCGGGACGGGAGACCCTGGCCTCGGCCGACGGCCCGCACCTGCCTGCCGACGCCGAGGCGCCGAGGAGAACGACCATGACCGGACCGGCCGACGAACCCGCGCATCAGGTACGCGCGATCACCCTGGACGCGGCGGGGCTGCCGCTCTCCGCGCTGGTCGGCGAGCCGCCCGGCGGCTCCCCGCGCGCCGTCGTGGTCGCGGTGCACGGCGGCGGCATGAACGCGGGCTACTTCGACTGCCGGGCCCACCCCCAGCAGTCGCTGCTGACGCTGGGGGCGAGCCTCGGCCACACCGTCCTGGCCGTGGACCGGCCTGGCTACCGGAACTCCGCCGCCCGGCTCCCCGAGGGGCAGGGGCTGGCGGAGCAGGCCGTGTCGCTACGCGCGGCGCTGCGCGACTTCACCGCCCACCACGACACGGGCGCCGGACTGTTCCTGCTCGCCCACTCCTACGGCGGCAAAGTGGCCCTCACCGCCGCCGCCGACCCCGGCCTGCCGCACCTGCTGGGGATCGACATCTCGGGCTGCGGCCATCTGTACGCCGTCGAGCCGCACGAGCTGCCCACCGCCTCCGACGGCGGCCGCCTGCGCAGGAGCTGGGGGCCGCTGAGCCTCTATCCCTCGGGCACCTTCCGGGAGAGCGGCTCGATCGTCGAGCCCGTGCCCGCCCTGGAACGGGCCGAACTGGCCCGCTGGCCGCTGCTCTTCCGCTCCACCGCGCCCCGCGTCCGCGTGCCGGTACGGCTGACCTTCGCCGAGCACGAGTCCTGGTGGCGCCATGACGACGAGGCGCTCACCGATCTCGCCGCGCACTTCACGGCCGCCCCGCGCGTGAGCGTCGAACGTCAACCGGGGGCCGGACACAACATCAGCCTCGGACGGGCCGCCCGCGCCTACCATCTGCGCGCGCTCGCGTTCCTCGAGGACTGCCTGGTGGCCCGCGAGACGACCCCCTCGCCCCGACCCGTGCAGCCCCTGCGGTCCACCGTGGCCTCCTGACGCGATCCGCACTGTTCGTATTCACACTCATGAACATTGCTCATGTAGGTGTACTTCACCGGAGTCCCTGTGCAACGCTCGGTCAACTCCTTTCTCCCGCTGCACAGTTGGAGGCCCGGACATGAGTGTTTCCCGACGGGGTGTGCTGACCACGGCTGCCGGAGCCGCACTGGTGGGCTCCACGGCGACGGCAACGGCTGCCGACGGAGGCCGGAGCCCCCTGCCCGACCCCCACACGCTCCGCGAGGCCGCCGACTTCGCCGTCGACAGGATCCGCACGGTCGCGCCCCGGGTGACCGCCTTTCCGGTCGGGACGAAGTTCGAGAAGTGGGTCTACTCGCAGAACGGCGACTGGGTCGGCGGCTTCTGGCCGGGCACGCTGTGGATGGCGTGGCTGCACACCGGGGACGACGCCTTCCGCTCCTGGGCCCAGGCGTCGGCGGAGAAGCTGGCGCCCCGGCAGCACGACACGGGCACCCACGACCTCGGCTTCCTCTTCTACCCGTCGTGGGTCACCGCCTGGCGGCTTACCGGCGACGAGAAATGGCGGACCGGTGCCGTGCGGGCCGCCGACTCGCTGATCCAGCGGTACAACCCGCGCGGCCGGTTCATCCGCGCCTGGGGCGCGCTGACCGAACCGAGGAACGCGGGCCGGGTCATCATCGACACGATGATGAACCTCGACCTGCTCGCCTTCGCGAGCCGGCAGACCGGCGACCCGAAGTACCTGGACATCGCCGTCGAGCACACGAGGACCACGCAGCGGGTGTTCCCGCGCCCGGACGGCTCCACCCCGCACGTGTTCGACTTCGACCCGGACACCGGCGCACCCATCGGCCCCAACACCGTGCAGGGCTACAGCCCCACCTCGTGCTGGGCCCGAGGGCAGGCATGGGGACTGTACGGATTCACCACGATGTACCGCCGGACCGGCGACGGGGAGTTCCTCGCCACCGCACGCAGGCTCGCGGACTACGCGGTGCGGTCCCTCACCCCGGACCACGTTCCGGTGTGGGACTACCGGGCGCCACAGCGACCCCATGACATCAAGGACGCGTCGGCCGGCGCGATCACCGCCTGCGGACTGCTCGACCTGGCCGCCGCCACCGGCGCACGCGCGTACCGCGACGTCGCGCTGCGCCTCCTCGGCGCGCTGGCGAGGACCTGCCTGACCAGGGAATCGACCCGCGCGGAGGCGGTCGTGGCCCGCTGCACCCGCCACCGGCCCAACGAGGACGGCATCGAGATCTCCCTCCCGTACGCCGACTACTACCTGCTCGAAGGCATCCTGCGCGTGCTGCGCCCGCGCGCCGTCGACCGGGCGATCGACCTGTCCACGGCCTGAACGCCACCACGCCCCACCGACCCGCCGCGCCACCGGCCCACCGACCCGCCCGACCCACCCGTCGAGCACGTTCGGGTGGACGGCTCGGGCCCGCGTTGCGGTCGGCCGCCCGGTCTGGCCGGTCAGCCCGTGATGGCGTCCAGTTGCTCCGCCGCCGGTCGCAGGGCCCACAGATCGCCACCCGGTGGCGCCTGCAGCGACGGAACCGCCCGCCGGGCCCGCCGATCACCCGCGTCGGCCGCCGCGTGCACGACGTCGGTCGCCGCGTACCGGAGGAAGCCGAGCTCCGGATGCGGCCAGTCGGCGGCGCCGGTCGCGGCGGGCAACAGATAACGCACCGCCGCGAACAGGCTCTGCCCGTCCGGGCCCCGGTACGCCCACAGGTCCACGCCGACGTGCCGGCCGATCGCCGCGAGCCGGGTGTGCGCGACCAGGGCGAAGGTCGAGTAGTGCCAACTCCGGGTTCGGGCGAGCTCCTGGGGCTGGCTGCCGTCGGCCTCGATCTGCGGCACGACGCGCCTGCGCCCGGCCTCCAGGACCGTGCGGCGGGCCAGGGCCCGGTCGCCGGTCGCGAGGGCGAGGGCGGCGAGCTGCATGTCGTAGAAGGTGCCGTGGTTGTTGGTGGCGGCAGCCTCCTGTCTGCCGAAGTCGCTGTTCCTGAGCCAGCCGAGGAAGTCGGTGTTCCACTTCTTCATGCCGGCCCGGTCGGTCCCGGTCCAGCCGGGTGCGCCGGTGTCCAGCAGGGCGAGAGCGTCCAGGACGGCGGTGAAGGACTGCGAGAAGTCGATGATGCCGATGGCGCGGCCGTCGTACCGGCACGGGATGAACTGCGCGTGGTCGAGGTTCGGGTTCATCCTCGTGGCCGGGTCGAGGAACCAGGTGCGCAGGACCTGCCCGGCCTTCTGGGCGTACCGCCGCTCGCCGGTGTAGTACCAGGCGAGGGAGAGGTCATAGACGGAGTCGAAGACCTTCTCGACGTCCTGGCGGTCGGTGCCGGTGTCCACCTCGGGGTTGCGCTCGCCGTCGCGCTGCTCGTACGGGCAGCCCCATGGATTCTCGGCGGTCGGGGGCCGCGTCGGCCACCAGTACGGAGCCTGGCTGAGATAGTCGTGGACGTCGCCGCCGGGCCCGGGCCTGGGTTTGTCGACGACGGTCCAGGGTCCCTGGTCGAGCCAGTCGTCCGCGCGCACCCGCAGTGCCGCGAGGGCCCGCCGCAGGTGGGGGTCGCCCCGGTCCAGGCGCGCTTTCGCCCACTGCAGCCGTACCCCGTCCAGGACGGTGGTACGGGCCCGGGGCGCCATCGGCGTCGGGGAGGCGGGGACCGTTCCCGAGGTGAGCAGGGCGACGAGGAGAGCGAGGAGAACACCCAGGCGGGTTCGGGCCCTCATGACTCCACCCCGTTCACGTGCGTGAACGAAGGCATGTGCGCGCGCTGGGCCTCGTGCAGGTTCCGGGGGCGTAGGGCGTGCGGGCTGCCGTACAGCTCCAGACGCGCGTGCAGATCACCCGTGAGATCGGGGACGTCGATCTGGTCGAACTCCCTGACCTCGTCGATGCCGACGGTGGCGGAGTACGGCGCCAGACCGTCGATCCGCACCATCCCCGCGCGGGCGTTGGTGACACGGATGTTCCAGTGGGTGAAGCGGGCACCGAACAGGGGGCCCGCACTGGCGTCGCCGCCGTGCCGGCCGTCGTTGTTCACGGTGATGTCGGTGCGGACGTTGGCGAAGGGCAGTCCGCGGTGGCTGTCGAAGGTGCCCGTCCGCATGTCGCCGCGCGACCACACGTTGTACGAGGACAGCCCTTCCACGTTGATGCCGTGCAGTTGGGTGCCGACGGGTGCGGGGCTGGTGCGCTCCTCGATCGTGAAGTCCTCGACGAGGTTGTCGTGCGAGCCCTCGCGGCAGAAGTAGGGGTGGTGGGAGCCGCGGCCGGTGACACGTGTCCGTCGCAGGGTGCACGCGGAGGCGGACACGAGACCGAAGCCGTTGTCGACGTGGCGGACCGTCACGTCGTCCACCCAGCAGTCGTACGCGCACTGGAGCACCACCCCGTTGTGGCCCCTGTCCAGCAGATGCGGTCGCTGGGGAGTCTCCGCCGCCTCCAGCGTCAGGCCCTCGACCCCCGAGCCGGTCAACTCCGGCACGTGCGTGGTCAGTTGCGGGTTCCACTCCGGTCGGACGTCGAGCGGCAGCGGACGTTCGAGGGTGACCTTCCGGCCCCGGACCCGGGTGATGCGGACGGGCCACTCGTAGGGCACGTACGACGTCAGTTTGGTCTTGTCGTCCCAGACGTAGGTCTCCGGCCCCGGGCCGCCACCGCACATGTGCTCCAGCAGGGTGTGGTCCGCGTCGTCGGCGAGTCGCAGCAGCACCAGGGCGCCGGGACGCAGCGACGACGCGTCCGTCACCGTGATCGTCCAGCTGCCCAGCCGGGCCGGGGCGACCGCCGTGAGCGGGCGCCACTCGTCGCGCCGGTTGCCCGTCCAGCCCTCGTAGGGCCACGCCTTCGCCCTGATCGCCGCGACGAGGGACTCCCAACGGGCCCTGGGCGCAAGCCAGATCAGGCCGCCCGCCCACGACCACCCCGACTTGTCACCCCCGTAGCGGGAGCCGTAGGCCCCGATCAACTCCGTGAGGTGCTTCGTCGCGTACAGAGTCGTACGACCGCTTCCGGCGCCCCTGAGGACCACGTGCGACCGGTCCAGACGGATCACGTCGTCGATCCGGAACGTGCCGGACGGGACGGTGACCGTGCCGCCGCCGGCCCGGCCGGCGGCGGCGATCGCGCGGTTGATCGCGGGGGCGCAGTCGGTCGTGCCGTCCGCCACCGCGCCGAAGTCGCGTACGTCGGCGACGACCGGCCGACGGGGCGGGCGCGCGGCCCCACCGTGGCAGCCCGCGCGGCCGATGTACGGAATCTGCGGGTGTGTGAACGGGGTGCGCCTGAACTCCCGCCACAGAGGCGGGGTCGCGGCCGGTCCGGACCCCGCTCCGGCCGCGGCGGCGGTACCGGCACCGGCCGCCACGGCGACGGCGCTCCCCAGCAGGACCCGCCTGGTCATGCTCATGTCATTACGGCCGCCGTCGGCGGCCCCGTGTGCGTCTCTCATGTCCGTTCGCCCTTCCCATGGTTCTTCATGGATGTGAACGACGTTCATATGTGCGCTGAGCGGTGAGCATGCCACGCCGCTCCTGAGGGCGAAAGAGTCGGCGCGCTGTTTATCGGCTGCCGGGCAGGCCGGTGCGGCTCACCCGCCCCGCATCCACGCCCGGGTCCCGAACGACGCGCACGCCCGCGAGGCCACCGCCGCCGCCTCGCCCAGGGCCTCGACGAACCCGCGCGACGTCAGCCCGTCCTGCCCCGCGAGGCCATGGGCGAGGGCCCCGTGCAGGACGTCACCCGCACCCAGCGTGTCCACCACCCGGACGGCGGGAACGGCCACCGTGCCCCCGCCGTCCGGACCCGCCCAGACCAGCGGCCGCCCGCCCCGGCTGACCGCCGTCCGGACGACCCCGTGGTCCCGCAGGAACCGCAGGGTGTCGGCGGGTGCTCTCCCCGGCGCGTCCGTACCGGGCGGGTCGAAGTCCTCCGAGCAGACGGCCACGTCGATCGACGGCAACAGCCTCTCCGTACCGGCCTTCCAGCTCCCGCCGTCGAGCACGGTCCGACGACCGGCCGCCCGCGCCACCCGGGCCGCGGCCACGGCCAGCTCCATGTGGTGGCCGTCGAACTCCACGACGTCGCACTCCGCCACCAACGCGTCGAGGTCGTCCGGCGGGTCGAGCCGGTGGCCCCGCGCGTTGGTCGAGGCGACGGCCCGGTCGCCGCTCGACGCGGTCACCAGCACCGACGACACGGCCGGCGGCTCGACCGAGTCGGCCGCCAGGTCCACCACGGTCACGCCCAGCCGGTCCAGATCCGCCGCGACGGCGACCCCCAGCGGATGGCGGCCGATCGCGGTGAGCAGCGTGGCCGTACCGCCCAGATGGGCGAAGGTCACCGCCGCGTTCGCCGCCGGGCCGCCCGCGGCCACGAGCTGCTCACGAGCCGTCAGCTTCTCGTTCGGCCCCGGCACCCGGTCGACGAGCTGGACGACGTCCAGGGTGCACAACCCGACGAACAGCCCCCGACGACGCCCCCGCACACCCGCCGCCGAGCCCAGTGACTCCATCGAGGTGCCCCTCTCCGCCCCAGAACCGATGAACGCCGAACTGCCGGGGCTGCGGCTGCCGCAGCCGGCACGGCGACCGCCAGTCGTCCCGCGCGATCGGCGGCCTCGATCCCCGCAGGGCGGACGGTACGCCCACCGGGGGAAGCACTGCCGCCGTTCGGCCCGGGTGATGGTCCGGGAGGCCGTGCCGCGGACGCGACCGGCTCACGTCCCACAGCCGAACCGTGAAGTCGGCTCCGCCGGTGGCCGGTCGGCGTACGTCGGGCCGACCTCCCACCGGCAGGAGAGGCACGTGCCGGGCATGGCGGCCACGGCGTCCGGACGAGGTGTGAAACCGGGCGCCCACGAGGCAGGCGACGTGGCAGGGTAGGGGCTCGGGTGTTCCGGGTGGTCACGCGCCGTGCCCGGCGTGCCCGGCGCACAATGAAGCTGGAAGCAGTGCCCCGCAGTCGATCTGTGAGCCCATGGACCACGGCTTTAGGTCGTACGGAGAGAAGGAACGATGGGCGAGCACGGTGTCGCCACGGCCGCGGTCGACGCCAGGGGACTGGTGACCGCGTGGAGTGCCGGCGCGCGACGAGTGCTCGGCTACGAGCACGGCGAGGTGCTCGGCCGACCCGCGGCCGACCTGCTGGCCCGGGCCCTGCCCGCCCCGGCGCGGAGCCGTCTCACCGAACCGGCCGACTGGCGCGGCCCCGTGCACGCACGGCACCGGGACGGCCACGACGTGGAACTGGAGCTGGAGGCGCACCCCCTGCTGGACTCCGCCGGCCGGACCCAGTGGTTCCTGACGGCCACGGTGCCGGAGCCCGCCGCGCGACTGCGCCGATGGGCCCTGGACCAGCTCCCCGTCCCGATCGCGCTCTTCGACCAGGACGGGTTCGCGGTGTCCGCGAACTCCGCGATGGAGGCGGTGATGGGCAGGTCGCAGCAGGACCTCCTCGGCCGGCGCGTGGGGGTGTCCGCCGACGGACAGCGCCGACTGCCGGGCTTCGAGGGGCTCGACGACGCGGTGCGGCGGGTGCTGCGAACGGGTGAGCCGATGCCGTTCGAGGCCTGGCTCCGCGCGCCGGGCGAGACGCACGAACACGCGTGGCTGGTCTCCCTCAGCCCACTGAAAGACGCCTCCGGTGACGTACGGGGCATGTGCCTGGCGGCGATCGACAGCACGGAGCAGTTCCTGGCCCGCCGACGCCTGAGCATGCTCAACGAGTCCAGCAACCGGATCGGCTCCACCCTCGACGTGACCCGTACCGCCGAGGAACTCGCCGAGGTGTGCACGGACCATCTCGCCGACTTCGTCATCGTGGACCTGCTGGACTCGGTGCTCGCCGGCGAGGAGGCCGCCCCCTCGCCCGAGTCCGCCCCCCTGGTCTTCCGCCGCGCCGCCCACCGGTCCGTGCTGGAGGGCTGCCCCGAGGCCGTCGTCCCGGTCGGCAGCAGGCACTCCTACGACGAGGGGTCGCCGTCGGGCCGCGCGCTGGCCACCGGCCGTGCCCTGCTGTACGAGGTCGACGACGTCACCGGGCTGCGGTGGTCGGGGGGCTCACCGGAGCGGGCCCGCAGCATCGAGGTCCACGGCATCCACTCGATCATGGCCGTACCCCTGCGCGCCCGCGGCCTCACCCTCGGCCTGTCGATCCTCTCCCGCCACCGCACCGCCGAGCCCTTCGGCGAGGACGACCTGCTGCTGGCCGAGGAACTCGCCGCCCGCGCCGCCGTCTGCGTCGACAACGCCCGCCGCTACACCCGCGAGCGTGCCATCGCCCTGGAACTGCAACGTAGCCTCCTGCCCCACCGCGCGCCCCGGCAGGCCGCCGTCGAGGTCGCCTCCCGCTACCAGCCGGCCAGCACCCGCGCCGGCATCGGGGGCGACTGGTTCGACGTCATCCCGCTGTCCGGCGCCCGCGTGGGGCTGGTCGTGGGCGATGTCGTCGGCCACGGCGTCCAGGCGTCCGCCACCATGGGCCGGCTCCGGACGGCCGTACGCACCCTGGCCGACGTCGACCTCGCCCCGGACGAACTGCTCACCCAGCTCGACGACATCGTGCTCCGGCTGGACTCCGAGCGGACGGCGGACGAGGCCGAGGACGCGGAGAGCCCCGGCGAGATCGGGGCCACCTGTCTGTACGCCGTGTACGACCCCGTCGCGCGCCGCTGCTCCATGGCCCGGGCCGGCCACCCGCCACCGGCCCTGATCGCCCCGGACGGCGAGGCGGCCTTCCTCGACCTGCCGATCGGGCCGCCGCTTGGCGTGGGCGGGCTGCCGTTCGAGACCGCGGAGTTCGACGTCCCCGAGGGCAGCGTGTTCGCCCTCTACACCGACGGCCTCGTCCAGGCGGCCGGACGCGACCTCGACGACGGACTCGACCGGCTGCGCCAGGCCCTCTGCGGCGCGGGCCGTCCGCTGGAGGAGACCTGCGACGGGGTCCTGGGGAGCCTGCTGACGGACCGCCCCGTCGACGACGTCGCCCTGCTGCTGGCCCGGACCCGGGCCCTGGACGCGGACCGGGTCGCCGTCTGGGACGTTCCCGCCGACCCCGCCTTCGTGGGGCAAGCCCGCAAACTGGCCTGCGACCAGCTCGCCGCCTGGCAGTTGGAGGAACTCACCTTCGTCACGGAGCTCGTCGTCAGCGAGCTGGTCACCAACGCCATCCGCTACGGCGGCTCCCCGATCCAGCTGCGGCTGATCCGTGAGGCCACCCTCATCTGCGAGGTCTCGGACTCCAGCGCCACCGCTCCGCACATGCGCCGGGCCCGCGCCTTCGACGAGGGCGGCCGGGGCCTGCTGCTCGTCGCACAGCTCACCCAGCGCTGGGGCAGCCGCCACACCCGCGCGGGCAAGACCATCTGGGCCGAGCAGCCCCTCCCCGACCAGGAGCGGACGACCTAGGGGGTGTCGCGCCGGAGCGGCGCCGACGGCCGTGGGACTTCTTGACCCCCGGTCGACCCTCCACGATGCTGTGTTGCGGTACGCGCTATGCGTATCGCATTGAGGAACGTCAGACTCAGGTCTCGTACCAGCCGAGGAGTGGTCATGGCTCACCAGGTCCGTGCTGTCGTCGCCCGGGGCAAGGGCGCCCCCGTCAGCCTGGAAACGATCGTCGTGCCGGACCCCGGCCCCGGTGAGACGCTGGTGAAGGTGCAGGCGTGCGGGGTCTGCCACACCGACCTGCACTACCGGGAGGGCGGGATCAGCGACGACTTCCCCTTCCTGCTGGGCCATGAGGCGGCCGGCGTGGTGGAGGCGGTGGGGGAGGGCGTCACGGACGTCGCCCCCGGTGACTTCGTCATCCTCAACTGGCGTGCCGTGTGCGGTAGTTGCCGGGCATGTCGGCGTGGCCGGCCCTGGTACTGCTTCGCCACCCACAACGCGACGCAGAAGATGACGCTCGCCTCGACCGGTCAGGAGCTGTCGCCGGCCCTCGGTATCGGCGCCTTCGCGGAGAAGACCCTCGTCGCCGCCGGTCAGTGCACCAAGGTCGACCCGGCCGCCGCCCCGGCTGTCGCCGGACTGCTGGGCTGCGGGGTGATGGCGGGCATCGGCGCCGCGATCAACACCGGGAACGTCGGCCGGGGCGACACGGTCGCCGTCATCGGCTGCGGTGGGGTCGGGGCCGCGGCGGTCCTAGGATCCGAGCTGGCGGGCGCGGCGAAGATCATCGCGGTGGACATCGACGACCGGAAGCTGGCCACCGCCAAGAGCATCGGTGCCACCCACACGGTCAACTCCAAGGAGACCGACCCCGTCGAGGCGATCCGAGAACTGACCGGTGGCTTCGGCGCCGACGTCGTCATCGAGGCGGTCGGCCGCCCGGAGACGTACAAGCAGGCCTTCTACGCCCGTGATCTGGCCGGGACGGTCGTTCTCGTCGGTGTCCCCACTCCGGAGATGAAGCTCGAACTG